>NC_019936.1:606428-909642 GCF_000327065.1 Stutzerimonas stutzeri RCH2
GCCAAGCCAGAGCGCTCCAGCGCAGCGGCATATGAGCTTTCCCGATATCGGGCCGAGGATAGTCAATGCAATCTGCCGGCGAGCCCCGCTCGTCGATTTGGCGCCAGTAGATCGACAGGCGGTGCCGTCCACAGGCGAGGCGGGATTCCGGCGCGCTTTGTTCGCATTGTGGGAAACGCTTGCCGCAAATGCCGTTCGAATGAGATATCCGAAGATGCGACGGTTCGGACAGAACGAGGAGGTTGCGATGGCTACCGGTTGGGCAGGGGATGGCGCGGTACAGGACCAGATCGACAGCACCGTCGAGGATGCCGTGCAGCGCGCACGCAGCCGACTCGGCCGTGGCGAGAGTCTGAGCCACTGCGAAGAATGCGGGGAGAAGATCCCCGAAGCCCGGCGTCAGGCAGTTCCTGGCGTGCGGCTATGCATCAAATGCCAGGCTGAGCGGGACAAGGAAGAGGCCACGTCCAGCGGCTACAACCGCCGTGGCAGCAAGGACAGCCAGCTGCGTTGATCAGTCGCGGCGCACTGGCATCGAGAAGGTGAAGGTGGTGCCGGCATCGGCGCTGGAGTTCACCTGCATACGGCCGCCATGGGCCTTTGCCACCTGCTCGACGATAAACAGCCCGAGCCCCAATCCGTTGCGCGAGGTGTCGTCTTCCTGGGAATAGGCATGGAACAGTTGTTCCAGCCGTTCAGCTGGGATTGGGGTGCCGCGGTTGTGTACCGATAGCTGGAAATGCCCGTCGACCACTTCGGCGTTCACGATCACCGGGCCGGTACTGGCGCCATGGTGCAGCGCGTTGGTGATCAGGTTGGCCAGCAGTTGGGCGATCCGGTCCGGGTCGCACTCGAACACCGACAGCTCCGGCAGCTGCTCAAGCAACACCCGGCGTGGATAGGCTGTACGCAGCTCGTTGACCACCTGCGATAGAACAAGATGCAAGTTGGCCGAGGCCGTCCAGTTCAGCGGTATGCCGTTGCCCAGCTGGCCGCGGGCGAAATCCAGCAGATCATCGACCATTCGTGAGGCGCGCTGGCTGGACGTGCGCACATGCTCGGCGAGTCGTTGCGTACCGGGTTCCGTGGAGCGCCGGACCAACAGATCGCTGGCCGCCTGGATCGAGGCCAGTGGGGTGCGCAGATCATGGCCGAGCAGGGCGATGAACTGTTCGCGCTGGTGGCCGGTGATGCGCTCATCGGCTAGCGCCGCACGCGTGGCCTGCTGTTGCTCCTCGGCTTCGATCTGCAGCGTCAGCAGCCGCGCAAAGGACTCGAACATCGCCGGCGTCGCCGGGCTCGACAGGTCGCGTGGCAGCGGGTCGAGCGCACAGAGCGTGCCGAAGAAACTGCCGTCGGCGCGCAGCACCGGCACCGAGATATAGCTTTCGAAGCCGTACATCTGCGGTGTGTGATGGTTGCAGTAGCCGGGGTCGGCGCTGACCTGGCTGATGATGATCGGCTGCTGCGAAGCGTGGATTTCGCTGCACAGCGTGGTGGTCACGTCGAGTTCACCGCCAACCTTCAGACCGAACTCGATGCGGTCGAGCACGGCGCAGGCCGTCCAGGAATCTTCGGTAACCCGAGCGACCGCAGCGAAGCGCAATCCGGTTGTTTCGCTGACCACTTGCAGGATGGCCGGGACGGCGCTGATGCGTTGGACGGTGAGCAGGTCGTCGAGGATGGATCGCGCCATCTGCAGGCCCTGAGCGACGAAAAAAAGGCCGGCCACATTAACATGACCGGCCTCGTCTACAGACGGCGTTCAGCCGGGCGGTGCCGCTTGTACCGGGTTGGCGACCAGCTGCTGATTACGCATCAACCCGTAGTGCAGCACCCCGCCGAACAGTGCACCCAGCAGCCAGGCGAAGCCGGACAGATTTTCCAGCCCAGGCATCCAGACCGAGGCCACGGAGAACACCGCGCTGACGCCGAAGGCGATCATGGCCTTGCGGTTCCAGCCGGCATTGAAGTGATAGATCCCGCTGCGTTCGGCAGAGAACAGCTGCTGCAGATCGAGGCGTTGGCGGCGAACCAGGTAGTAGTCGGCGACGATGATGCCGTACAGCGGCGCCAGCACCGCACCGAGCGTATCGACGAAGGCGGCGATACCCACTTCGCTGATGAAGGCTACCCACAGCGCGCCGATAAAGAAGGCGATGGCCGCAGTGATGAAACCGCCGGTGCGCGCGCTGATTCGGGCCGGCGCCAGGTTGGCGATGTCATAGGCCGGCGGGATGAAGTTGGCGACCAGGTTGATGCCCACCGTGGCGGCGAAGAAGGTGATGGCGGCGACCACCGTCAGGGTGACGTTGTCGATGCGCGCGACGATGTCGGTGGGGTTGGTCAGCGTTTCGCCGAACACCACCACGGTCCCGGCGGTGATCACCAGCGCGATCAGCGAGAAGATCGCCAGGCTCACCGGCAGGCCGAGGAAGTTGCCGATGCGCATCTGCCGTTCGCTCTTCACGAAGCGGGCGAAGTCGCCGTAGTTGATCACCACCGCGGCGAAGTAGGCGACCATGGTGCCGACCACCGCGGCGAACGCGGCGATCGGTCCGCCGGCGTGCTCGCCGCTGCCACTAAAGATATCGCCCAGCGCGCCGAGCAGGCTCGGGCCGGCCTGATACCAGATGGCGATCATCAGCACGATCATCACCAGATAGACCAGCGGGCCGGCCCAGTTGAGAAAGCGCGTCACCCAGTCGACGCCACGGACGAACAGCGCTACCTGGAAAACGCAGACGATCACGTAGGCGGCCCAGTCGATGGCTGTCAGGCCGAGCAGTGTTGCGGCCTGTGGCTCGCTGCCGAGCAGCGTGCGCAGCAACAGCGCCACCGCGGTCGAGGCGAAGTAGGTCTGCACGCCGTACCAGAAAATCGCGACGATGCCGCGCACCACCGCCGGGAAGTTCGCGCCGCGCACGCCCATGCTCGCCCGCGCCATTACCGGGAAGGGGATGCCGTACTTCACGCTGGGCTTGCCGGTGAGCTGCACCAGACCCATGACGATGAAACCGGCCAGCATGATGCCCGCCAGCACTGCCCAGCCATTGAGGCCGTAGCTGATGAACAGGGTGGCGGCGAGGGTGTAGCCGAACAGGCTCTGGATATCGTTGGACCACACATTGAATATCTCTAACCAGCCCCATTTGCGCTCAGCCGGGGCGAGTGGAGCGAGATCGGCGTTATACAGGCTGGGATCGATCTGCTTGATCTGGAAATCGTCATGATTCATGGGAGGGCGCTCTGAGCAAGACTGTTGATTTTTTGTATGCAGTTCTTGTTCCGCGTAAGGCAGAGCTCGCGATTTAATCGGACGTGGCGTAGCGCGTCGCGTCAGCGATCCCAGGATTCTAGGCGCTCTCAGGCAATGTGCTTGGGTTTTTTGTATACAGAAACTGAGGCAGAGTTGGCCGCTGTCGAGGGCGAAGGCTGTCTACGAATGCGCCGCTCCAGAGCCTGATAGCGAGCGCCGCACCAGCAGGGTGCGTTCCGGTAGCGCATTAAAAGCCAGGCCCCGGGTGGGGGCCTGGCTTCTCCGACCGAATCGGCCGGTGGACGCGCTTATTGCTGGGTAATGATCGCGGTATTGTTGCTGCCGGTCTGGCTGATGTTGGCGTAATCAGCGAAGCCAGCCTGGGTAACGTTGGCGAAGTTGTCCATGCCGTTCTGCATGACCACGGCCTGATTCGCTTCACCGAACTGATCGACCAATGCAAGGTTGCCGTCGCCCTGTTGCATCAGGTCCACGGAGTTGGCCAAACCCTCTTGAGCGATGTCGGCGACGTTCATGTTGCCCGCCTGGCTCACGTCGATGATGCCCTCCTGGCCAGTCTGCGAGATCAGCGCTTCGTTGCCTTCGCCGAATTGATCGACGACGGTATCGTTGAAGGCGTTGTCCTGAATCAGCACGACATCGTTGTTCAACCCGTCCTGGGTGATGTCGGCGCTGTTCGCGAGGCCTGCCTGTTCGACGAGCGTGCTGTTGTTGACGTCGTACTGGCTGATGATGACCCGGCCTTCGACGCCGGTCTGGATGACGTCTGCCTGATGCAATGCACCTTGCTGGGTCACCTCGGAAAAGTTGTCCTGGCCGGTTTGCGTGGTGGTGGCAGCGTTCTGCTGCGACGCACCGCTCTGGTAGATGTACGAAGCCTGGCCGACACCTTCCTGATAGACGTCGGCAACCTGGTCAAAACCATTTTGTTCGATAACCGCTTCACTGCTGGCCGCAAAAGCCTGGGTAGCGGATACAGCGAGTACAGCAGCGAAAAGCGCGTTGATTTTGAACATCGATGTTTCTCCGTGGATTCAGTCAGTCGCACAGCCGAATCAGCTGGCGCGGTTACCCGACAAACGCACACCCTCCCGAGAGCGGTACCGGCAATGCCCGCCTTGAGCTTTGGCGCCAGTAGCCGCTTCGCATCCGTGCGTCCTAGAGCGGGGCGTCGCGCTTGGGTACGCAGAAGGTAAATACCTGCCGGGTATTCCCAATCCGTCGAACGGTTGATTCATTCGTGAACCGACGAAGTGCGCCTCGCTAGGTGGCGGTGAGGAGATGGTCGATCGCCCTGTTTGAGGGCGGCCGATCAGGCTGGATGCGCCCGTGAAGGCGATGCCATTTGGCTGAGCTGCCGGCTGGCTGCAGCGCCGCGCAGAGCTCAGAACAGGAAGTATCGCTGCGCCATCGGCAGCACCTCGGCGGGTTCGCACCAGAGCAGCTGGCCGTCGGCGCGGACCTGATAGTTCTGCGGATCGACCTGAATATCCGGCGTGTAGTCGTTGTGGATCAGGTCTTTCTTCTGCACCGAGCGGCAGCCCTTTACCACGCCGATCTTCTTCTTCAGGCCCAGCTGCTCCGGCACGCCGGCTTCGAAGGCGGCCTGGCTGATGAAGGTAAAACTCGATGCATGCAGCGAGCCGCCAAAGCTGGCGAACATCGGCCGGTAGTGCACCGGTTGCGGGGTCGGGATCGAGGCATTGGCGTCGCCCATCAGGCTGGCGGCAATCGCACCGCCTTTGAGGATCAGCGTCGGCTTGACGCCGAAGAACGCCGGGCGCCAGAGCACCAGATCGGCCCATTTGCCGACTTCGATCGAGCCCACCTCGTGGCTGACGCCGTGGGTGATCGCCGGGTTGATGGTGTATTTGGCGATGTAGCGCTTGGCGCGGAAGTTGTCGTTGCCGGCGCCATCACCGGGTAGAGCGCCGCGCTGCTTCTTCATCTTGTCGGCGGTCTGCCAGGTGCGGGTGATCACTTCGCCGACGCGGCCCATGGCCTGGCTATCGGAGCTGATCATCGAGAACGCGCCGAGATCATGCAGGATGTCCTCGGCGGCGATGGTCTCGCGACGGATACGGCTCTCGGCAAAGGCCACGTCCTCGGCGATGCTCGGATCGAGGTGATGGCAGACCATCAGCATGTCCAGGTGCTCGTCGATGGTGTTGCGGGTGAACGGCCGCGTCGGGTTGGTCGAGCTCGGCAGCACGTTGGCGAAGCCGCAGGCCTTGATGATGTCCGGCGCGTGGCCGCCGCCGGCACCCTCGGTGTGGTAGGTGTGGATGGTGCGGCCCTTGAACGCGCCGAGGGTCGTCTCGACGAAGCCCGATTCGTTCAGCGTGTCGGTGTGGATCGCCACCTGCACGTCGTACTGGTCGGCGACCGACAGGCAGTTGTCGATGGCCGCCGGGGTGGTGCCCCAATCCTCGTGCAGCTTGAGGCCGATGGCGCCGGCCCTGACTTGCTCGATCAGCGGTTCGGGCAGCGAGGCGTTGCCCTTGCCGGTGAAGCCGATGTTCATCGGGAAGGCGTCGGCGGCCTTGAGCATCATCGCCATGTGCCAGGGGCCGGGCGTCACCGTGGTGGCGTTGGTGCCGGTAGCAGGGCCGGTGCCGCCGCCGATCATGGTGGTGACGCCGCTCATCAAGGCTTCTTCGATCTGCTGCGGGCAGATGAAATGGATGTGCGAGTCGATGCCGCCGGCAGTGAGGATCATGCCTTCGCCGGCGATCACTTCGGTGCTGGCGCCGATGGCGATGGTCACGTCGGGCTGGATATCCGGGTTGCCGGCCTTGCCGATGGCGGCGATGCGGCCATCCTTCAAACCCACGTCCGCCTTGACGATGCCCCAGTGGTCGAGGATCAGCGCGTTGGTGATCAGGGTATCGACCACCTCGGCGGCGCACAGCTGGCTCTGGCCCATGCCGTCGCGGATGACCTTGCCGCCGCCGAACTTCACCTCTTCACCATAGGTGGTGAAGTCTTTTTCCACTTCGATCCACAGGTCGGTGTCGGCCAGGCGCACCTTGTCGCCAACGGTGGGGCCGAACATGTCGGCGTAGGCTTGGCGGGAAATCTTCATCGAATCTCATCCTTGTCCGTAGGGTGGACAACGCGAAGCTTGTCCACCGGCAATCTGGGTGGTGGAAAAGCCTGTGGCTTTTCCACGGGGTGGCCATCCACCCTACGAATTTGTAATCAGAGCGCGCCCATCACCCGTCCGGCAAAGCCGAACACCCGGCGCTCGCCGGCCAGCTCGACCAGCTCCACCTCGCGGCTCTGTCCCGGTTCGAAGCGCACCGCGGTGCCGGCCGGGATGTTCAGGCGCATGCCGCGGGCGGCGGCACGCTCGAAGGCCAGTGCATCGTTGGTTTCGAAGAAGTGGTAGTGCGAGCCGACCTGAATCGGCCGGTCGCCGCTGTTGGCCACGGTAATCGTCAGGGTGCGGCGGCCGACGTTGAGCTCGATCTCGCCGTCCTGGATCTGGTATTCGCCGGGGATCATGGATTGGACGTCCTGTTGAGGGTCAGTTGCATCATGGTCAGGTCCAGCCAGCGACCGAACTTGCAGCCGACCTGGCGCATCTGGCCGACATGGATGAAGCCGAGCTGCTGGTGCATATGCACCGAGGCGCGGTTCTCGCTTTCGATGAAGGCGACCATCACGTGCTTCTCGAGCACCCGGGCGCGCTCGATCAGCGCTTTCATCAGGCTGCGGCCGATGCCGCTGCCACGATGGTCGGGGCTGACGTAAACGGAGTTCTCCACGGTATGGCGAAAGCCGTCATGCGGGCGCCACGGGCCGAACGAGGCATAGCCGGCCACGCGGCCCTGCTCGTCGATGGCCACCAGCACCGGGTAATGCTGCGCGTGACGCTCGGCCAGCCAGGCGCGGCGGTTGTCGAGGTCGACCGTGTGGTCGTTCCAGATCGCCGTGCTGTTCAGCACCGCGTCGTTGTAGATATGCAGGATGCCTTCGAGATCGGCGTCCAGGGCGTCACGTATTTGCACGTTGAGTTCCTTCAAAGCGGGTCTGGGGTCTTCGCAGTAGACATTGACCGACATTTCAGGCGATTGGTTGATGCACGGTGACCAGCTTGGTGCCGTCCGGAAAGGTCGCCTCGACCTGAATTTCCGGGATCATCTCCGGCACGCCTTCCATCACCTGTTCGCGGCTCAGCAACGTGGTGCCGTAATGCATCAGATCGGCGACCGTCTGGCCGTCGCGCGCGCCTTCGAGCAGTGCGGCGGAGATATAGGCCACGGCCTCCGGGTAGTTGAGCCTCACCCCGCGCGCCAGGCGGCGCTCGGCCACCAGGCCGGCGGTGAAGATCAGCAGCTTGTCCTTCTCTCGTGGTGACAGATCCATAACAGCTCCAGTCGTAGGGTGGATGTCGCTTTTCACATCCACCGGCTCGTGGCGGCAAACCACGCAGCGTTATTCAGGGCAGCGTGCACGCAGGCGCGCCAGAGTGGGCAAAGGCCTTGCCCACTGATCATTCAGGTACTCCAGATTCGTGGCGGTACGGCCTCGCGGCCCAGCAGTTCAGGGCGCAACAGTCGCCATAGGTCGATCAGCCAGGCGCGCGCATGCAGCGCTTCGTCGGCCAGGCAGCGCGCTACCACCAGGCCGGGCAGCTGGGTCAGGTCACCGCGTACGCGGCTGGGCAAGTCACGGCAGCGTTCCATCAGGTCGGCATAGATCTCGCCGCTGACGATCAGGGTGGCAAACACCGAACGGCCGTCGAGGCCGATCGGCGAGTCCAGCAGGCCGTCGCCGCCGGCGATGCGCTGGCGCTCGTGCCAGAGCAATTGACCATCGCGGCGAATATCCAGGCGCGCCTGAAAATGCCCGGCGTCGAAGCGCTCGCCCGCAGCCGGTCGCCCCAATGCAACCATGTCCCAGTAGAACAGCCGCGCGTCGCCTTCCAGCTCGATGACCGTGCTCAGCTCGGCCTGTGCCGCGGAATAGACGATGGTCTCCTGCGGTAGCCATTCCAGCGTGGCGCCGGCTTCGACGCGCAAGCGCAAGTCCTGATACGCCGGGCCCGCCGCGCGATACCACTTGGCCGCCCCGGGGCTGGTCAGCTGCGCCCAGGCACCGGCGCCAACCGAGGCGCAGATATCCAGCCGATCACCGCCGGCGATGCCACCCGGCGGGTGCACGATGATGTGCTGGCAAACCTCCGGCCCCTCGGGATACAGATGCTTCTGCACCCGTAGCGGCCCGCTGTGGCGGCGCAGCACCGGCCGCGTGGCGCCGGCGCACAGTGCATAACCGAGTTCCAGCTCGGCATGCCAGTGCGGGGTGAAGAGTTGCGTCAGAACGGTCATGCGCAGCTGCCAGTCGTAGTTGACTGGGCAGACAGCAATAGTCGTGCCTCTACCCGGCGCGATGCGCAGCTTCGGGGCGTGCAGCCGAAGTGCTGGTGTAAGCAGGCTGGTTTCGATGATGGAAACGTCAAGCCGCTGCACCGTTTAGGTGCGAAGCGAGGGCTCGCAATATGCGGCGCTCGCAAATGGTGCATTTCGGTCGCGTCAGGGCTGGCGGGCTGCGCTGAGCCGGGCGAAAAAACGTTGTTTGGCCCATTCCGAGCAAGCTGCATAGAGCAGCGTGATCAGCAGTACCGCGCCCAGAACCGCTGCCGGCAGCGGCTGCAAGGCGAACCAGGCGCCTACGGGCGTGTAGGGCAGCAGGACAGCAAGCAGCCCGACACCGATCGCGCTTGCCAGCAGGAAGCGACCGGGACGGCTGCGGTAAAACGGCTTGTGCGTGCGCACCACGAAAATGATCGCCAGTTCGGTGATCAGCGATTCGACGAACCAGCCGCTGCGAAAAAGCTCTGGCTGCTCGCCGACCAGGTAGAGCAGCACGCCGAAGGTCAGCAGGTCGAAGGCTGAGCTGATCAGGCCGAAAGTGATCATGAAGCGCCTGACCTCACCGATGTCCCAGCGATGCGGCGTACGCGACCAGTCGGCGTCGACGCGGTCGCTGGCGATGCCGATGGCCGGAATGTCGGAGAGAAAGTTGTTGAGCAGGATCTGCTTGGCCAGCAGCGGTAGAAACGGCAGGAAGAACGAGGCTACGGCCATGCTGATCATGTTGCCGAAGTTGGCGCTGGTGGTGAGAAAGATGTACTTGAGGGTATTGGCGAAGGTACGCCGGCCTTCGTCGATGCCCTCGCGCACCAGGCCCAGCTCGTGGCGCAGCAGGACGAAGTCGGCCGCCTCCTTGGCCACGTCCACCGCGTTGTCCACCGAGATGCCGACGTCCGCGGTGTGCAGCGCCGGTGCATCGTTGATGCCGTCGCCGAGAAAGCCCACCACGTGGCCGGTCTTCTGCAGCGCGCGGATGATGCGTTCCTTCTGGTTGGGATCGACTTCGGCGAACAGGCTGATACGAGGCGCCAGGTTGATCAGCGCCTCGTCGCGCATCTGGCCAAGCTCGGCGCCGGTGATGATCTGCTCGACCGGAATGCCGACGCTCTCGGCAACATGCCGGGCGACCAGGCGGTTATCGCCGGTGATGACCTTCACGGTCACGCCCAGTTCGTGCAGGGCGCTCAGCTCCTCGCGCACGCCGGGTTCGGGCGGGTCGAAGAACAGCAGAAAGCCGGCGAAGGTCAGTTCCTGTTCGTCCTCGGCGCTGCAGCCGTCGTGATCGAGAAAGCGGTAGGCAATGCCGAGTACCCGATAACCGGCCGCGCTCCAGGCGGCGAAGCGGGCGTTCAGCGCCTCGCGCCGGGCCGCGGTGAGCGGCAGCAAAGCATCGCCCTGCTGCACGGACGCCGATACGTGCAGCACATTGTCCAGTGCGCCCTTGCAGATCAGTCGCGGCGTAGGCTGGTCTGCCTCACGCAGCAGCACGCTCAGGCGCTTGCGGACGAAGTCGTAGGGAATCTCGTCGAGCTTTTCGGCGCCTGGCATGGCTGGCTCCTGGTCGCGAGCGTAATCGCCGATCGCCTCGTCCAGCGGATTGCGCAGACCTGTCTGCAGCGAGGCGTTGAGCCAGGCTAGGCGCAATACCGTCCGGCTGGGCTGACCATCGACATCCAGCGCACCGTCGAGCGCGACCACGCCGCGGGTCAGGGTGCCGGTTTTGTCGGTGCACAGGGTGTCCATCGCGCCGAGGTTCTCGATGGCATTGAGATGACGCACGATCACGCCGCGCGCAGCCATCCGCCGCGCACCGGCCGATAGCGTGGCACTGAGGATCGCCGGCAACAGTTCCGGCGACAGCCCGACGGCCAGGGCGATGGCGAACATCAGGGTTTCCAGCGGCGGACGCTCGAGAAACAGGTTGAGGCCCAGCACGGCGGTCACCATGACCAGCATGACGCGCAATAGCAGCCCGCCGAAATGGCGCAGGCCGCGCTTGAATTCGGTTTCCGGCGGCCGCAGCACCAGCGACCGTTCGATATGGCCGAGCTCGGTCTGCACGCCGCAGTTCACGGCCAGCAAGCGAGCTGTGCCGCTGCGCAGCGAGGTGCCGCGGAACAAGCAGTTGTCGCGCTGCGCGAGGCCTGCGTCAGGCGCAACCTGGCCGGCCTCCTTGTGAACCGGGAAGGTTTCGCCGGTCAGCAGCGCCTGATTGACGAAACAGTCGCGGGCGTCAACCAGCCGACCGTCCGCGGGGATCAGGCTGCCGGCCGAGAGCTCGACGATATCGCCGGGTACCACGTCGCTGGCAGGGATGCTCTGGATGCGGCCGTCGCGCCAGACATCGGCGCGACTGGCCACCTGTCCGCGCAGGCGATCGATCGCGCGGTTGGAGCGGACTTCATGCGCGCAGCCCACCAGCGCGCTGGCCAGCACGATGGCCAGGACGATCAGGGCGTCCAGCCAGTCGTGCACCACTAAGGCCACCGCCGCGCCAATCAGCAGGATCAGCACCAGCGGGCTGGACAGCTGGCGCCCCAGTGAGGCGACGACCATTCCCGCCAGATGGGGGCGGTGGGCTCGCAGCACAGACGGTTGGCGCGCTGCGGCTTCGTCGCTGCGCAAGCCGCCAGGGGCCGCCTGCAGCCGGCCATAAAGCTGATCCAGTGGCTCGCTCCAGAACGCCATGGACGGCGTTTCGCGGGAACCCTCGGACTGGCTGCGCAACGCCGAACGGGAAAGCCAGAAACCGGGCAGCATCGGCAGCCAGAAGCTCAGCGCACGGAACAGCAGGGTTGCCGACAGGCCTGCGGCCAGCGGCACGCCGGCCCAACTGAGGGTCGTTACCGCCGCTGCCTCGAACGCGCCGAGCCCGCCCGGCACGATGCCGATGCTGCGCAGCACGCTGGCGAGCATGAAACTGGCGAAGATACCGGCGAAGGGGGCGGCATGGCCGATGGCGTAGAGCAGGACCCACATGGTCAGCGCATCGAGCAGGACGATAGCCAGCGAATAGCCGGTCGCCCGCACCAGCAGCGCGGGGCTTCGTGTCAGGCGCGGCTCGGCAGCAAACACCATCGCCAGGAGTCGCTGCATCCAGCGAACGTTCTGCATTCGGCTGGCCAGGCGGCTCTGCGGCAACCCGGCGATCAGTGGCGCGGCGACGGCCATCAGACCGCAGAACAGCATGAAGGCGGCACTGGTTGCGATCACCGCGAGGCCGCCATGCCCGCTGCCGATGGCGATAACCAGCGCTGCACCGAGCGCCAGCAGATAAGCCGCGAAGTAGGCCGAGACGCTGATGATGAAGCAGCTCGAAACCTGCGACAGACCAATGCCGCGCCGCTGCAGCAAGGCGACAACGGTCACTGCGCCGCTGAACCCCGACGAGGGTAACGCCTGGTCGACGAACAGTTTGGCCAGGCTGAGCTTCGTCGCATCCCATAGTGGCAGCGCCGCGCCCGAGGCCTTCAGCACTATGCGGTAGAGCTGACCCTGCGCGATGTAAGTCAACCCCTGCAAGGCAATGGCCAGCAGCAGCCAGCCCGGCTCGGCCTGGCTGAGAAGCAGCTCGAAATGGCTGGCATCGGACAGCTGCAGCACACCGGCCACCAGCGCGCCGAGCACGGCCGCGCCCAGCAGCCAGGAGAACCAGACCAGCTGTCTGGCGTGCGCGCTCGAGCTGGTGGAACCGAGTACATCGTGCATGCGGTGCATCCGATGAAGGAGATCAACAGCTTTCGATACTCGTCCTGCGAACGCGACGCGGCATTGACGCCGGTCAGCCAGGCTTCGCGGGCCGCTGCAGCAAGGCTAGATCGCTACCAGGCGTTGTACACCGTCGGCGGCCATGTTTTCGCCGCGCCCTTGCTGAATGATCTCGCCGCGGCTCATCACCAGGTACTGGTCGGCCAGCTCGGCGGCGAAGTCGTAGAACTGCTCCACCAAGAGGATCGCCATGTCGCCGCGGGCGGCGAGTTTCCTGATCACCGCGCCGATCTCCTTGATCACCGAGGGCTGGATGCCTTCGGTGGGTTCGTCGAGGATCAGCAGGCGCGGCTTGCTCGCCAGCGCGCGGCCGATGGCCAGTTGCTGTTGCTGACCGCCGGAGAGGTCGCCGCCGCGGCGGTGCTTCATTTCCTTGAGCACCGGGAACAGCTCGTAGATGAACTCGGGTACTTCCTTGGCTTCCCTGGCGCTGAAGCGGGACAGGCCCATCAGCAGGTTTTCCTCGACGGTCAGACGGCCAAAGATCTCCCGCCCCTGCGGCACGTAGGCGATGCCCGCGTGCACGCGCTGGTGCGGTTTGAAACCGGTGATCGGCTTGCCCTCCCAGTTCACCGCGCCTTCCTTGGCCGGGATCAGGCCCATCAGGCATTTGAGCAGGGTGGTCTTGCCGACGCCGTTGCGGCCGAGCAGGCAGGTGACTTCGCCAACCTTCGCCTCGAATGAGAGGCCGCGCAGGATATGGCTGCCGCCGTAGTACTGATGCAGTTGCTGGACTTGCAGCATGTGCGACTCCTTCACTTGGTGGACAAGCCTCTGGCGTTATCTACCCTACGATTAGGTTTGTGATGATGCGGGCATGGGCGTTCGGCGGACGTAGGGTGGATGACGCTTTACCCATCCACCGTGGAGGTCCTCGGTGAATGGCGCCAGTCATCTCCCTGTGAGCGGCTTACCGCCCCAGATACACCTCGATCACCCGCTCATCCGCCTGCACCTGTTGCAGCGAACCCTCGGCCAGCACCTGGCCCTGGTGCAGCACGGTGACGTGGTCGGCGATGGTCTCGACGAAGCCCATGTCGTGCTCGACCACCATCAGCGAATGCTTGCGCGCCAGCGACTTGAACAGCTCGGCGGTGAACTCGGTTTCGGCATCGGTCATGCCGGCCACCGGCTCGTCGAGCAGCAACAGTTGCGGCGACTGCATCAGCAGCATGCCGATCTCGAGGAACTGCTTCTGCCCGTGGGACAACAGCCCGGCCGGGCGATGGCGTGACTGGCCGAGGCGGATGGTTTCCAGCACTTCGTCGATGCGGTCTTTTTGCTCGCCAGAGAGTTTGGCTCTCAAACTCGCCCACACCGACTTGTCGGTCTTCTGCGCCAGCTCGAGGTTCTCGAACACGCTGAGCGCTTCGAACACCGTGGGCTTCTGGAATTTGCGGCCGATGCCGGCCTGGGCGATGTCCACCTCGCTCATGCGCGTCAGGTCCAGGGTTTCGCCGAACCAGGCGCTGCCGCTGGTGGGGCGCGTCTTGCCGGTGATGACGTCCATCATGGTGGTCTTGCCGGCGCCGTTGGGGCCGATGATGCAGCGCAGCTCGCCGACGCCGATGTACAGGCTAAGGTCTGTCAGCGCCTTGAAGCCGTCGAAGCTGACGTTGATGTCTTCCAGGCTGAGGATGGTGCCGTGGCGCACGTCCAGGCCTTTCTCGGCCACTCGGCCAAGGCCGATGGCATCGCGGGTCAGGCCGCCGCCGGTAGGGTCGAAGCCGTCGATGACGGCGCTGCAAGGTACGGTTTTCATCATTCGCCCCTCCGCTTGATAAGGCCGATGACGCCCTTGGGCAGGTACAGGGTGACGATGATGAACAGCGCGCCGAGGGCGAACAGCCAGTATTCGGGGAAGGCCACGGTGAACCAGCTCTTCATGCCGTTGACGATGCCGGCGCCGAGCAGCGGGCCGATCAGCGTGCCGCGTCCACCGAGGGCAACCCAGACAGCAGCCTCGATGGATTGCGTCGGCGCCATTTCGCTGGGGTTGATGATCCCCACCTGCGGCACGTAGAGCGCACCGGCCAGGCCGCAGAGCACCGCGGACAGCGTCCAGATGAACAGCTTGTAGCCGCGCGGATCGTAGCCGCAGAACATCAGCCGGTTCTCCGCATCGCGCAGGGCGGTGAGCACCCGGCCGAACTTGCTGCGTGCCAGGCGGAAGCCCAGATAGAGGCTGCCGACAAGCAGGAGGACCGTGGCGAAGAACAGCGTGGCGCGGGTCGCCGGCGCCGAGATCGAGAAACCGAGGATGGTCTTGAAATCGGTGAAGCCGTTGTTGCCGCCAAAGCCGGTCTCGTTGCGGAAGAACAGCAGCATGCCGGCGAAGGTCAGCGCCTGGGTCATGATCGAGAAGTACACGCCCTTGATCCGCGAGCGGAAGGCGAAGAAGCCGAAGACGAAGGCCAGCACGCCGGGCACCAGCACCACCAGGCACATCGCCCAGAGAAAGCTCGAGGTGCCGTACCAGTACCAGGGCAGCTCGTTCCAGGCGAGAAAGCTCATGAACGCCGGCAGGCCGTCACCGGCGCTCTGCCGCATCAGGTACATGCCCATGGCGTAACCGCCGAGGGCGAAGAACAGGCCGTGGCCGAGGGACAGCAGCCCCGCGTAACCCCAGACCAGATCCAGCGCCAGGGCGACGATGGCGTAGCAGAGGATCTTGCCCACCAGGGTCAGGGTGTAGGCCGAAACGTGCAGGGCATGCTCGGCCGGCAGCAGGTGCAGCAGCGGCATGGCCAGCAACACGACCAAAGCGATACCGAGCGCGACGGCGGTGAGTTTTGGCCCGGCTTTCTGCGCGGCGGTGAGGGTAAGTGGCTGGTTCAATCGATGACCCTCCCCTTGAGAGCGAAGAGTCCCTGCGGACGCTTCTGGATGAAGAGGATGATCAGCGCAAGGATGAGGATCTTGCCCAGCACGGCGCCGATCTGCGGTTCGAGGATCTTGTTGGCGATGCCCAGGCCGAAGGCGGCGAAGATGCTGCCGGCCAGCTGGCCGACACCGCCGAGCACCACCACCAGGAAGGAGTCGATGATGTAGCTCTGGCCGAGGTCCGGGCCGACGTTGCCGATCTGGCTCAGCGCCACGCCGCCGAGGCCGGCAATGCCGGACCCAAGCCCGAAGGCCAGCATGTCGATGCGCCCGGTGGGCACGCCGCAGCAGGCGGCCATGTTGCGGTTCTGCGTTACCGCGCGCACGTTCAGGCCCAGCCGCGTCTTGTTCAGCAGCAGCCAGGTCAGCAGCACCACGAACAGCGCGAAGCCGATGATCACCATGCGGTTGTACGGCAGCACCAGGTTCGGCAGCACCTGCAGGCCACCGGACAGCCAGGCCGGGTTGGCGACCTCGACGTTCTGCGCGCCGAACAGCACCCGCACCAGCTGGATCAGGATCAGGCTGATGCCCCAGGTCGCCAGCAGGGTTTCCAGCGGGCGGCCGTAGAGGTGGCGAATCACCGTGCGCTCCAGCGCCATGCCGATCGCGGCGGTGACGAAGAAGGCCACCGGCAACGCCACCAGCGGGTAGAAGGCGAGGGCTTCAGGCGCGAGCCGCGCCATCAGCACCTGCACCATGTAGGTGGTGTAGGCGCCGAGCATCAGCATCTCGCCGTGGGCCATGTTGATCACCCCGAGCAGGCCAAAGGTGATTGCCAGACCAAGCGCGGCGAGCAGCAGGATCGAGCCCAGCGACAGACCGCTGAAGGCCTGGCCGAGCAGTTCGCCGATCAGCAGTTTGCGTTTGACCTGGGCCAAACTGGTCTCGGCGGCCTTGCGTACGGCGGCGTCGGTTTCCGCTTCATCGGCCAGCAGGTTTTCCAGGCGCACCCGCGCCAGTGGTGCGCCGGTTTCGCCGAGCAGGCGCACGGCGGCGAGGCGCACGGCCGGGTCGCTCGCGGTCAGCTGCAGGTTGGCTAGCGCCAGGGTGAGTGCCTCACGCGCGGCCGGGTCGTCTTCGGCTTCGAGGCGCTGTTGCAGGAGTGGGAGCTGTTCCGGTTGACCGCTACGCTGCAGGAGCTTGGCGGCGCCGAGGCGTTGTGACGGGTCTTCGGAGAACAGCTGGTGGCTGGCCAGAGCGGTGTTGAGCAGACCGCGCAGGCGGTTGTTCAGGCGCAGCTTCTTCGGCGTGCCGACAGGTTCGGCGTCGCTTTCGAGGGCGCGGTAGGTGTCGCCGTCCTCGACGAAGGGCGTCTTGTTCTGGTCGATGGCCACGCGGTTGGCGCGCAGCGCTTCGATCAGTGGCAGGCGCTCGGGAACCGGCGCGATGGCCCAGTCTTCCAACAGCCTGGCCTGTTTGGCTGGACTGGCTTTGGCGTAATCGGCCGCGTCTCCGGCCTGGGCCGCCCAGGGAAGGGCGAGCAGGAGCAGCAGCAATAATCGGTGCAGGGCAGTGTTCATTCGTGTTTTCCCCAGGGACCCCGGAGCTCTCTTGATGGAGCTTGTGGGCGTCGATAGGTGGAGAGAAAGGAGTCGACTCCGCGTCCCGATCCACCCTACGGACCCGCTTCGGTTGACGGTGGATGGCGCATATCCATCCACCGCAACGAAAACAGCGCTTAGTTCGACTTCACCGCGTAATCCGGCTTCTTGTCGTTGCCCGGGATATACGGGCTCCACGGCTGGGCGCGGACCGGGCTTTCGGTTTCCCAGACCACCGAGAACTGACCGTCCTCCTGGACTTCACCGATCATCACCGGCTTGTGCAGGTGGTGGTTCTTTTCGTCCATGGTCAGGGTGTAGCCGCTCGGTGCCTGGAAGGTCTGTCCGGCGAGGGCATCGCGTACCTTGCCGACGTCGGTGGTGCCGGCCTTCTCGACCGCCTGCGCCCACATGTGGATGCCGACGTAGGTGGCTTCCATCGGGTCGTTGGTCACGGCCTTGTCGGCGCCCGGCAGGTTCTTGGCCTTGGCGTAGGCCTTCCACTTGCTGACGAAAGCTTCGTTGACCGGATTCTCCACCGACTGGAAGTAGTTCCAGGCGGCCAGGTGGCCAACCAGCGGCTTGGTGTCGATGCCGCGCAGCTCTTCCTCGCCGACCGAGAAGGCGACGACCGGAACGTCAGTGGCGTCCAGGCCCTGGTTGGCCAGTTCCTTGTAGAAGGGCACGTTGGAGTCGCCGTTGATGGTCGACACCACCGCGGTCTTGCCGCCAGCGGAGAACTTCTTGATGTTGGCGACGATGGTCTGGTAATCGCTGTGGCCGAACGGCGTGTAGACCTCTTCGATGCTGGACTCCGGTACGCCCTTGCTGATCAGGAAGGCGCGCAGGATCTTGTTGGTGGTGCGCGGGTAGACGTAGTCGGTGCCGAGCAGGAAGAAGCGCTCGGCGCTGCCGCCGTCTTCGCTCATCAGGTACTCGACGGCCGGGATGGCCTGCTGGTTTGGCGCGGCGCCGGTGTAGAAGACGTTCGGCGACAGTTCCTCGCCCTCGTACTGCACCGGGTAGAACAGCAGGCCGTCGAGCTCTTCATAGACCGGCAATACCGATTTGCGCGAAACGGACGTCCAGCAGCCGAAGGTCACCGCAACCT
Organism: Stutzerimonas stutzeri RCH2; assembly: GCF_000327065.1. Lineage (NCBI taxonomy): Bacteria > Pseudomonadati > Pseudomonadota > Gammaproteobacteria > Pseudomonadales > Pseudomonadaceae > Stutzerimonas > Stutzerimonas stutzeri. The sequence continues at coordinate 624,396 of NC_019936.1, forward strand.
TGTCCTGGGTCAGCAGCTGCCGGCCTTTCTCGGCGAACAGCGGCCAGTTGGACGCCGGGTCGACCACCACGGGCTCGAGCTGCTTGCCGAGCACGCCGCCCTTGGCGTTGATCTCGTCGATGGTCATCAGTGCCATGTCTTTAAGCGACGTTTCGGAGATGGCCATGGTGCCGGACAGCGAATGCAGAATGCCGACCTTGATGGTCTCGGCAGCCTGCAGGGTGAACGGGAACAGACCGCTGAGCATCAGGGCACTGGCGGCGAGGGTGGACTTCAACAGGGGACGGCGTTTCATTGTGGGCGGCTCCTTGGCTGTCCGTGCGCAACTGTGGGTTGGTCCTTGGGGACTGGGAGGCCTATCGCAGCATCCGTGCCAATTTCGCTGGAGCCCTTTGCGTGCGCGGCTTTGCTGGCAGTACGGCCGATGCGCCTTGGCGGGGCGCTGCGCTGGCGCAGTGCGAAAACGGGGCGGCCTGCACGTGATGGGGCAGCGCGTTGCACGCTTGTGGTGCGAAACATCCGCCGCCGATTGTTGTGATTACGTGGGTGACGGTGGGCGGCTTGCGGGCCTCATCGCTGCGCCCTAGCATGGCCGGCCTGTTCTGGGAGCTTTCATGCCGCGCATTTCTCGTCCCCACCCACCGCGCGCCGCCGCGGCGCGTACACCATCCCGGCGAGTCGCCAAGGCACCGCCGGCCGAGCCGCGCTTGCTACTGCTGAACAAGCCCTTCGACGTGCTCACCCAATTCAACGATGCCGATGGCCGCGCCACGCTGAAGGACTTCGTCGACGTGCCCGGCGTCTACCCGGCAGGGCGCCTCGATCGTGACAGCGAAGGCCTGCTGCTCTTGACCAACGACGGCCAGTTGCAGGCGCGTATCGCCGACCCCAAGCACAAGCTGCCCAAGACCTACTGGGTCCAGGTGGAAGGCGAGGTCAGCGCCGAGCAGCTGCAGCGCCTGCGTGATGGTGTCGAGCTCAATGACGGCATGACCCTGCCCGCCGAAGCGCGGCAGCTGGAAGAGCCCGAGCTATGGCCGCGCAACCCGCCGGTGCGTTTTCGCAAGAGCGTGCCGACCAGCTGGCTGGAACTGGTGATTCGTGAAGGGCGTAACCGGCAGGTCAGGCGCATGACCGCGGCGGTCGGGCTGCCGACGTTGCGCCTGGTGCGCGTGCGCATCGGCCCATGGACACTGGGCGGCCTGCAGCCGGGCGAGTGGCGGGAAGTGCCGGCGCAGCTGTAGCGCGCCGGCCGGTGCATCAACTCAGTGCGGGATGCCCTGAGTGACTTCGATGACGTAACCGATGACCGGCTTGGCGAGAAAGGCGAACAGACACAGGCCGAGACCGAGAAACAGGATGGCGGTGCCGAGGCGGCCGGCCTTCGACTTCTTGGCCAGGTCCCAGATGATGAACGCCATGAAGGCCATCAGCCCACCGACGAGCACGATCATCATCCACTTTTCGAAAACTTCGGGCTCCACAGGGATCTCCTGACTGACTTCGACGAATGCGCCCGTGGCAGGCCGGGCGCGAAAGCGCGGCAGTATACGCCGGCAGCAAGCGGCGCGTGTGCCACCGCTGGTTGGACGGCGGTGCTCGGAAAGCGTTCGTATCGAGCCGACCGGGTGCTGCTGCGACGAAATGCCTCACCTGCGTCAGTAGCCCGCCTTGATCACGTCGATGCCCTTGTTCAGCACGGCGCGCCACGCCTGCAGGTCCTGCGCTTGCAGCTCGTCGTCATGCTGGCTGATGGTCTTCAGTAGCGCCGCGATCCACAGGTCATAGAGTTCCGGGTGGATATTCAAACGCTCGCGTGAGTGACTCTGGCCCAGTGCGCGGAGCTTGGTGTCCGGCATGCCGCGGGCGAACAGCACCAGGTTGAGGATGCCGGCGCGCAGCAGCTGCTTCTGCGCCGTCATATCGGTGCGGACGAATTTTTCCCTGATCGCCGGCGAACTGGCGAGGAAGGCAACGTAGAAGTCGTCGAAGAAGCTGGAGCTCGCGCAGCAGCGGCCATAGCTCTGCATGACGCGATTGGTGTCTTTCATGGGGCATTTCCTTTGCAACGAAGGCTTGCGTGGCGACGCCTGCGTGGGGCGACGCGCTTGCGACCGGCTACCTGCGGTGGTCCACAGCGGCGCGGAATGAAGGGCGCGGATTATAGGCAGTAACCCTGCGAAAAGTAGGGTGCAGGTTGTGCGCTGTGTCTCAGCTGCGCAAATGCTCCAGCGGCAGCTCGGTACTCGACGCCACCTGGCGCAGGACGAAGCTGGAACGCACGCTGGAGACGCCTTCGATGCGCGTCAGGGTGCCGAGCAGAAACTGCTGGTAGTGCTCCATATCGGGTACCACGACCTTGAGCTGGTAGTCCGCATCCATGCCGGTGACCAGGCTGCATTCGAGCACCTCCGGGCATTTGCCGATGATCCCCTCGAAGTGCTCAAAGCGTTCCGGTGTGTGGCGGTCCATGCCGATCAGGACGTAGGCGGTCAGCGTCAGGCCGAGCTTCTTGCGGTCGAGCAGGGCGACCTGGCGGGCGATATAACCGTCATCTTCGAGTTGCTTGACGCGGCGGGAGCAGGGCGAGGGCGACAGACCGATGCGTTCGGCCAGTTCCTGATTGGAGATGCGGGCATCGTGCTGCAATTCGGCGAGGATGCGCAGGTCGTAACGGTCGAGTTTGCTCATCTTCCGACTCTTGCGGGTTATGGTTGCGCTGGATGATGGATTAATAGCTTGCAGTTGCGCAAGTGGTGCTTATTTGAGCAATCTTCGCAATCCTGTGCTGGAGTCGGCAGCGTAAGCTTTATCTCAACTTCAGCCCCCGGCAGAAACGGACACGGCACAGGATCCCCGCCGTGACCACCGAAGGCCTTACCAAGGTCGACGGTCCGGGCCCCCGGTGCTCACGAGGCGCCGCGCGAAGCAGCCGTTACCATCGGCCAGACGAATCGAAGAGACTACGCCCAGGCGTGGTCTTTTTCGTTTTGGGCGTTGTGGTGGTTTGGGTGTCGAGCCAAAGCCGGTTGTCGAGTTGGCTGATGGCTTGGTTTCGCCCTGCTGGGCGAGTTCCTTTTGGCCGTAGCCCGGATGGCCGGCCCCGCCAAACGGAACCAAAAAGTCTTGCCCTACACTGAAGGCGCGTTTGGCGTTGCCCGATCGCCCTAGGGCGAAACGAAGCCATCAGACAGCGCCAAAAATCGGCCATTGGAATGGAATCCGAAAACGCCAATCACCGCTTCGGCGGCGCCACCTCAAGCGGATCGGCATGCACCAGCACCTCCGCATTCGGATAGCGATCGTGAATCGCGTTCTCCACTGCCACGCACAGATCATGCGCCTGCGAAAGCGGCAGCTCGCCCGGCAGCTCCAGGTGCAGCTGGACGAACCAGCGGGTGCCGGAAATACGGGTGCGGAAGTCGTGACAGCCATGCACACCCGGAACCTCGCAGACCAGTTGCTGCATCTGCTCGCTGATTTCCGGTGACAGTTCGGTATCCATCAGCACCGCACCGGCCTCGCGGACGATGGTGATGGCGCTCCAGAAGATGTACAGCGCGATACCGATGCCGAACAGCGCATCCAGTCGCTCCCAGCCGAAGCCGGCGAGGATCAGGGCAACCAGGATGCTGGTATTGAGCAGCAAGTCGGAGCGGTAGTGCAGCGAATCGGCGCGGATGGCGGTGGAGCCCGTCACCTTGACCACATGGTGCTGATAGCTCAGCAGCACGGCGGTCATCACCAGGGAAAAGAGCATCACCGCGATACCCACGCCCTGGGCGCCCAGTGGTTGCGGGTGCAGCAGGCGGTCGACGCCCTGCACGCCGACCAGAATCGCGCTGACGCAGATGAAGGCGGCCTGGCCGAGCCCTGCCAATGCTTCGGCCTTGCCGTGGCCGTAGCGATGGTCGTCGTCGGCCGGGCGCAACGAATAGTGCACCGCCAGCAGGTTGAGCAGCGATGCGGCGCCATCGAGCAGCGAGTCGGTCAGACCGGCGAGCAGACTCACCGAGCCGCTCAGCCACCAGGCCACCGCCTTGCTCAGCGCCAGGACGATTGCAGTCGCCAGCGCGGCGGCGGTGGCCCGGCGCATAAGCCGGGCGTGGTCGCGGTTGATGCTCATCGATGCCTGCTACTCGTTTTCGTCATCAGGCAGCGGGGCGCAGACCGAAGGCCGCGAGCTGCTCCATGCTGCCGTTGTGCTGGATCAGGCGCGGGTCGTCCAGCGGCAGGCTGCGGCCGATTTCCTTCTCGATGATGGCCTTCAGGCGCGCCTGATCGATCTGGCCGTCGGCACCAATGGCTTCCTGCAGCTTTTCCGGCGCCATGGAGTACTGATTGTCAGGCAGGTAGATCGCGCCGGTGGCGAAGTCGATGCCGAAGGCGATCAGGCCCGGAATGACATAGAACAGCAGGCCGACGGCGTTGAGCACGGCTACAGCTGGGTCGATGCGGCCTTCGATCTGCCCGCGGCGATCCGGGTAGAACAGCGTGCCGCACGCGGTCAGCTGGGTGAACAGGGAAACGGCCAACACGCCGCCGATAATTCGGTTACGAGTACGCATAAGGACCTCCTGGAAAAAGTGGCGCAACTATACAAGGGCTGGATGATGTTTTCTCGACATCAGACCGCCCGAGCCGCGCCACTGTTCGCAAAAACTCGCCGGTCCGCTTTCGAAGCGGTCGCCTCGATATAATCGGCGGCCGCAATCGGAGCCGACATGATCAGCCTACCTATCGACGAAGCCCTGCCGGCGTTGCGCCAGGCCCTGCAGCAGCGCGACGAAGCCGTGCTCGAAGCGCCGCCCGGCGCTGGCAAGACCACCCGCGTACCGCTGGCGCTGCTCGGCGAGGCCTGGCTGGGCGGGCAGACCATCATCATGCTGGAACCGCGCCGACTGGCGGCCCGGGCCGCGGCGGAGCGATTGGCCAGCGAGCTGGGTGAGCGCGTCGGCGAAACCGTCGGCTACCGCATCCGCCTGGACAGCAAGGTCGGGCCGAATACCCGCATCGAGGTGGTCACCGAAGGCATCCTCGCGCGTCGTCTGCAGGACGACCCGGCGCTGGAAGGCGTCGGCATGGTGATCTTCGACGAATTCCACGTTTTGCTAAATGCGCAGGAAGTCGCATTGTCTTGTCAGAAAAGCCAGCCACGTCTCGCCTCAGGCTTTGGTAGCTGCCAGTAGGTGGAGTCGGGTAGGTGCTATTGCGCACTACTCAATCTCCTTGGCAGCAAAGCGCAATGCCGACCGCATCCACTCCGGCATCTTGCAGGCCCGGAGCTTCATCAGCTCTTCGCCGCTCAGCGCACTAACAATCTTGGAAACCACATTAGCGGACAGCCCTTCTTTCCCGATGTAGTAGAGAGCAGTAAGCGCCACACCTACCGTCGTGCCGGCGTGCTGCAAGCGGTCCTTGGATACGTGGCGGAGGCGAACCACCGCATTGCCAACCTTGATCTCGCGAGTAGATCCGCTGGTGTAAAAGGTCGGCAACACCTGCATCTGTGTGCTGAGGCCCAACCTCCGAACAGCCTCCGCGCCGTGTATCTGGATCGTCTCGCCGTTCGCCTTCGTGATGACCTCCACGACAGCCAGCGGACTCGGGCGCACCACCCTGCCGGTGTACTTGCTCATTTTGGGGCGCATGTAGACACCGCGAGCGACTCGCTCCAGCGTGCCTGATTGCACCAGCCTAGAAAGCGCTTTATTAATCGACGCACGGGAACCGACCTGCGCGAACACCGCGCCGGCAAATGGCCTCCCCTTTGGCATGTGCTTGACTCGATTTAAAATAGCTTGCGCGACGGACATATGAGCCCCAAAAAGTCAGAATCCACATATTTTCTGACGCCCACAAAAACTATAAGCCCTGCCAAAAACAGGACCTCCAGGCCAGCCACTGGGGACAGAGGGACAGCAAGATCAACACTCACTGTGCGGCCACGGAACCGGCCCCTCACACAGCCTCGCTGAGTAATCAGTCAGGTTCGACTAGAGCTCTCAACTCCTCACCAACCTTCTCCAGGAGCTGCTCAAAACTTTCAGGAGCTTCGGATCCAAGCAAGTAGGTCAGGGCCAAGAGGGTGACAGGGTGAGTGTCGAGCACCGTGCAGAGGCTATCGAGCTTTTCGAGAGTCGGGCTCGTTGCCCCGCGCTCCAGCATGCTGACGAAGGTACGACTGCTAACGAGCGAGAAATCTTCCTGTGCCAGCCCCCTACGCTGCCGCACGAGCCTCAACGCTTTCCCGAACGAATCCCGGACTTCCATTTTGCTGCTCCGCAAAATGGAACGATGAAGCGCGATTGAACAATATATGACTACAAAATATATTGTTCATCAATCAAGTACAATTATCATTAGGAGATTGGCGCGTGTTCAAAACCAGTCGGAATGCGGAACTGCTTCCTGGGCTCTCAACAGCGCCAGATGGCGTGCAGTTCTGGTCATATGTCGAGCTAGAGATGACCTGGCCCTGGTTCTACCTGCAGATCGTTGAGGACGCTGGAAACGCGGCCTTTCGAAGCATGCTAATGGTTCCGTCGGTTCCATTGCTGGAACAGGTCATAGCTGCGCAGACCGAGCACGCCTGGCTGGAGCAGGCGTATCTTGTGAGTCCCGGGCATATGAACGAGGTGGGTCGCTGGTTGATGGAGCCGTTACTGGAGATCCTTTCAATTCGTGATGCACAAGGTAGCGAGCTTGGGCACCAGTACCGAGTGGAGGGAGATCGCACGTACTCAACCTCAGCGTGTCAGTCTCTCGGCAGTCGAATTAGTAAACACGTGATCTTCTCTGCTGCATTACATCTGCGAGGCTAACGCCCCACTTCCTACCCGTATCCATAGTCCCATCTGAACCGAGCTCAGTTGTCTTTCCAGAATTCGCTCCGCTGCACAAGGCCGAACTCATCGCCAGTCCTATCGGGATTCTCGTCGAACATGGTGTTGACCATACGCTCGCGGCGGAGACCACTCAGCGCTCGGAAAAAGCAGGCCTCACAGAGATGCACCTCATAACGCTCGCCATCATGCAAACACGATTTGCTGTTGGATGAGCATCACTTCGACGATGCCACCGATGACCGCGTCCGAGGAGAACTTTCAGAGCTCTTGCCCAACCAGGTCTACGAGGTAGAACGGCAACCTTTTTTGGGCCTGATGAGCGGATTGACCAACTACACCATGGCTGACGAGTTTCGCGTAAAGCAGGCGCTCGATATCGCTGTTGCGACCGGTGATTTGCTGGCGGTCGGTAAGGATGGCAAGACCAGGCGTCGCAAGGGCACTAGCATCAAATCCAGTGATATTCTGATAGCTCCCCCGCAGAGACCCATCTTCTTCGTGCCACAGCTGAAGAAATCCAGCTCGGAGAACTGAGGTTCGGCACCGCTGCTCGCCTTAACCGCATCGGTACCGGTAGCTTGGCCCATCGCGTGAAATGCCGAGCATTTCGCTCTAGGGGTCTGGCGCGTCGATCAAATAGCCCATCCCACGCGCGGTTTGTATGAGCTTAGGTTCGAACTCATCATCGATTTTTGCTCTCAGCCGTCGTACCGCCACCTCAATCACATTGGTATCGCTGTCGAAATTCATGTCCCATACTTGGGAGGCGATAAGGGACTTTGAGAGCACTTCCCCGCGACGCCGAAGTAATAGCTCAAGAAGTGCGAATTCCTTTGCAGTTAGGTCTATTCGTTTCCCCGATCGCGTAACTCGACGCCTGAGCAGATCGACCTCAAGGTCGAGGAGTTTGAGTATTGTTTGGTTGGGGACATTATTGCCGCGGCGAAGCAACGTACGGATCCTGGCTAGCAATTCGGAGAAGGCGAACGGCTTGATGAGATAATCATCAGCGCCCAACTCCAATCCCTTTACTCGATCCTGAACCCCGTCTCGGGCGGTGAGAAAGAGCACGGGAACCTCATTACCAGCAGCGCGGACTTTCTGTAAAACCTGCCACCCATCCAGGCCAGGCATCATCACGTCTAAGATGAGCAAGTCGTATGTGGTATGAAGCGCGTGCTGAGCAGCATCGGTCCCGTTTTCAACTCTATCGACTGTGAAGCCTGCCTCTGAAAGCCCCTGCTGTAGGTAGGTGCCTGTTTTCGGCTCGTCTTCAGCAACAAGAAGCTTCATGAAAGTATTCCCTCCGGCATTTGGAGCAGTGTGCCGATTGTCAGGGCGTGCAGCCAGTACCTTACAGAAACGTAATGCTCGCATCATCTGTCTGACAGCTTGTAGCGTTAACGTCTACATCAGCAGTTGCTCCCACACTCTGCTTTTTGGCCTTTTCCATGCTCCTTTGGCCTATCGGCGCCTAGATGGCGCCCTTTTTTTGCCCGCTGGAAACAAGACCTATTTGCCTGAACGAAAAGGCACCATGCACGCTACCTGCGCTTTCGCTTGGGCTCACTGCTTTTATGCATTACTGACGAAACCGTAATGTCTAAATCAGGCTTCTGACAGGAACGCTCGGTTAGCTTAGACACAGGACCAAGCCAAAGCCCCTATTTATGGAGCTGCGCTGGGTCTCCCATGTCTTCGAACGAGGTAACAAGTAATGAAATTCTTCAGATCCGTTTCTGTACTGCTCGCCATCGCAGCAAGCTCTTCCTATGCAATGGCAGAAGGTGGTGGTGATCGTACCTTTGCTCGTATGGAGCAGGCTCGCCAAATAGCGATCGCTAGTTATCAGGCTGACCAGAAGGACCAAGCCCAGGAGGTAGCCTCAAAAGCAACTTCAGCGAAGCACGCCCACGCTAATTGCTGAAGCGAAACCTTACGCAACTGTGACCATGCACCTTGAGTATCGTTGCAACCGGATCCTTGCACGGAAATCAAAAGCCATTGCGCAGCTTCCACCTGGAGATTGACATGCTCACAGGCGATTTTTTGGGCGATTTCTGAAGCGCTTTAAGCTTACAAAAATGTAATCCCGCGTCTTTCTTAGGCATGCCATATTTACGATTAAAGGCGAGTCGCTTGATAAGACAGACCGTGCGCGAGTTTCTAAGATCAATTAACGCTGGCAACACCAACCTTACGGCTGGTTTCGGCTTGGCTCCTTAGTTTGATTGGAACCTACACATGCAACGTAAAACCTCTAGGCGAACCTTTGTTAAAGGCTTGACTGCCGCAGGCATCCTTGGCGGTCTTGGCTTGTGGCGAGCTCCGGTCTGGGCAGTGACTAGCCCAGGCCAGCCCAGCGTACTAAGTGGCACGGAGTTCGATCTGCTGATTGGGGAGACGCCGGTCAATATCACCGGCGCGGCCCGGACAGCGATGACTATCAATGGGACCATCCCAGGGCCGCTTCTACGTTGGCGTGAAGGGGATACCGTCACGCTGCGAGTCAGAAATAAGTTGAGCGAAGATACATCGATTCACTGGCACGGCATGATCCTGCCGGCCAACATGGATGGCGTGCCTGGATTGAGCTTCCACGGCATCGCTCCCGATGGCATGTATGTCTACAAGTTTCAGGTTAAACAGAACGGTACCTATTGGTACCACAGTCATTCAGGCCTACAAGAGCAGCTTGGTGTCTATGGTCCCTTGGTCATCGATGCGAAGGATCCCGAACCGTTCAGCTATGACCGCGACTATGTGGTGATGTTGACTGATTGGTCCGATGAGGATCCCGCTCGAATCCTTTCTAAGCTCAAGAAGCAGTCCGATTATTACAACTTCCACAAGCGCACTGTCGGAGACTTCATTAACGATGTGAGCGAAGACGGCTGGGCCGCTACGATTGCGAATCGGAAAATGTGGGCTCAGATGAAAATGAGTCCCACCGACCTCGCCGACGTAAGCGGCTACACCTATACCTATCTAATGAACGGCCAAGCACCCGACGGGAACTGGACCGGCATCTTTAAGCCCGGCGAGAAGCTTCGTCTGCGGTTCATCAACGGCTCGGCCATGAGCTATTTCGATGTCCGCATTCCAGGGCTGAAGATGACTGTAGTCGCAGCCGATGGCCAATACGTCAACCCAGTTAGCGTCGACGAATTCCGCATTGCCGTGGCAGAAACCTACGATGTGATTGTCGAGCCTGCGACCGAGGAGGCTTACACGATCTTCGCCCAATCGATGGATCGCACAGGATACGCCCGTGGCACGCTAGCGGTTGCCGAAGGGCTGAGCGCTCCTGTTCCAGAAACCGATCCTCGACCACTAATCACCATGGACGACATGGGGATGGATCACGGCAGCATGGGCGGTATGGCGGGCATGGACCATGGCGGCGACATGGGCGCGATGGACCATAGCAACATGTCCGGCATGAACCACGGTGACATGCAAGGGATGGGCGACATGGGCGCAATGGCCGGCATGGATCACAGCAAAATGGGTGGGATGTCCGGGATGGACCACTCTGGAATGGCTGGGATGAGCGCAGGTATGCAATCGCACCCGCCCTCAGAGTCCAATAACCCACTGGTGGACATGCAGACCATGAGCCCAACTCATAGGCTGAACGATCCCGGTATTGGCTTACGAGACAACGGCCGCCGAGTCCTGACCTATAGCGACTTGAGAAGCACTTTCCCCGATCCGGACGGCCGTGAGCCCAGTCGGACGATCGAACTCCATCTCACCGGCCACATGGAGAAGTTCTCCTGGTCATTTGACGGTATAGAGTTCTCTGATTCGGAGCCCCTGCGGCTCAAATATGGCGAGCGGGTACGCATCACTTTGGTCAACGACACCATGATGACCCATCCGATTCATCTGCATGGTATGTGGAGCGATCTTGAAGATGAGAATGGAAAGTTCATGGTTCGCAAGCACACGATCGACATGCCTCCAGGTTCGAAGCGCAGCTACCGCGTGACAGCCGATGCGCTCGGGCGTTGGGCTTATCACTGTCACCTACTGCTTCACATGGAAATGGGCATGTTTCGTGAAGTCCGAGTGGACGAGTAAGAGGAACTTTATATGGGAAATTTTACGAAGCGTAAAACTCTTATCGGCAGCGCGTTAATGTTCAGTCTGCTGGGCGTAATGAATATGTCAGCTGCGTTTGCAGAGCAAAAGCATGATCAGCACAAGCAATCATCGGCTTCATCGCAGAATCCAGGCAACAAGCCGGCATCTCAGACACAAGGCACCTCTAACTCAAAAATGAACCACGACGACATGGATCATGGCTCGATGGACCATGGAGAAATGGAGCACGGCAAGATGGATCATGACCCCAAGGCCACTGATACTGAGGTGGATTCGCACCATGACCACTAGACCTTCTCGCTTTGCTCTGATTGCGCTCGGAGTTTCGTTGAGCGCAGCGGCTGGAGGGACAGCCAACGCTGCCGAGATGATGGATCATTCGATGCATCAAACCCCTCCTGCTGAGGCAGCTCAAGCCCCTGCATCTTCAGCGAAGCCCGCAGCTAAGAATCATGGCTCCGGTGGGCAAACGGACCATTCTGCGATGGGTCATGGTGCGATGGACCATAGCACGATGAACCATGGCCAAATGAAGCATGACGATACGCTCGAAATGCCCGGCATGGTTCATCCCTCGTTCATTCCAGTATTGACCGATGCGGATAGAGAAGCGGCTTTCCCTGGTCTTCAAGGTCATACAGTCCATGACAAGTATCTGGCCTGGTTCCTTCTGCTAGATCAACTTGAGTACCAGAACGCAAATGAAGGTAGCACCCTCAGTTGGGAAGCTACTGCCTGGGTTGGTGGCGATATCAATCGGTTCTGGTTTCGCTCGGAAGGTGAGCGAACGAATGGCGTTACTGAAGATGCGGAAATTCAGGCGCTCTACGGGCGTGCCATCAGCCCCTGGTGGGATGTGGTAGCAGGTGTTCGCCAGGACTTTAAGCCCGAGTCGCCGCAGACGTGGGCGGCTTTAGGCGTCCAGGGGATGGCTCTGTATAACTTTGAGGCGGAAGCCACCGCCTTCGTCGGTGAAGGTGGGCAGACAGCAGCACGTTTTGAAGGCGAGTACGACATTCTCCTCACTAACCGGCTGATCCTCCAACCGACTGCCGAGCTCAATTTCTATGGCAAGGACGATCCTGCGCGCGGAGTAGGCGCTGGTCTCGCAAACACAGAGGTGGGGCTCCGCCTCCGATACGAAATCGTTCGTGAGTTCGCACCGTACATCGGCGTCACGTGGAGCCGGGCATACGGTAATACCGCCGATATGGCGAGAGATGAAGGCGAAGACGTAGATGAGGCGCGGTTCGTTGCTGGCATCAGGCTTTGGTTTTAAGGACCCTAGATGAAAAGAATAATTATTAGCTTCGCTGCCTTCTGCGCACTAGGCCTGTTGGTGGTGGCCGGTGTTGTTTTCTCGGGACTAATAAACGTTGCCGCGGATGATCCTCATACGGGAGTCGTGCACGCATTCCTGGAAACTGCTCGCAATCGCTCGATTGAGGTTCGCTCCGAAGACATAGTCGTGCCATCTCTCGACGATGAAGACCAAATCCGCGCCGGGGCGGGGAACTACGACTCGATGTGTGTGGGTTGTCATTTGGCGCCAGGCATGGCTGAGACCGAGCTAAGCAATGGCCTTTATCCCGCTCCACCCAGCCTGGCTGAAGCGGGGCCATACGATGACCCAGCAAAAACATTTTGGGTCATCAAGCATGGCATTAAGGCCACTGGGATGCCCGCGTGGGGTAAAAGCATGGCTGACCCGTACATCTGGGGAATGGTGGCTTTTCTGCAGAAGCTTCCTGAGTTAGATGAAGGAGCGTATCGAGCACTCGTTGCGTCTAGCGGTGGTCACCAGCATGGTGGTGGGGAGACCCCAGCTGGGCATAGTGAGCAACACGGCGAGATGGCCTCGGGCGACCACCATCAGGGCGACAGTGGCGGCTCGGATCACCATGGCTCCAGCAGCACAGGTGGAGCATCCGGCCAATCAGGCTCCGGTCATCATGGTAATAACGAAAGCGATGACCATCATGCGTCCGAGGAGCCCCAGGCGGTTGAGCACAGCAATGGCAGTGACAGTGCCGATGCGGAAGGCAAATCCCCTTCAAAAAACCATGTGCACGCAGACGGGAAGCAACACGAGCACTAACATCCGGTATATGTGTGCCTATGCGGTTCTGATCGAGGCTCTAAGAAAGGCGGTTCAGCAAGCAGAGGATCGGCCCTAGGCCATCCTAGTCGACGCAACGGTACCGGAGGGCTTTGCAATTGCTTCCTTCCTAAAAGTTAGGCCGCAAGGCCAGTAACTTACCTAGTTAAGCGGCTTGCGCTCCGGCCGTTCCCCAACGAATGCTCCCAGTCGTGGCGACAGGGAGCTCCCTCATTTTCAACTCAATCATCTCGAACAGACTAGCGAAGCCGTACAGGCAATCTGACGGCCACATCGCCACCAACTGCGCCCGCAGATCCCCGGTGCGGTTGGACTTACCTTACAACATTGTAATGAGGTTTTTCGAAACGGGCTCGGTAGGAGCGTGTCGTAATTCAGTGTCTGCTAACAGGCTGATGAGCCATATCGGCCAGTAACCAAACGACGAAATACAACTATCGAACCCTGGAGAACGTAAATGACAAACTCAATGTTCGCATCCTGTATCCAAGCTTGTTCGAACTGTGCCCTAGTGTGCGAAATGTGCGCCTCTGCTTGCCTACGCGAGGATGATGTAAAAATGATGGCTCGCTGCATCGAGCTTGACCGCGACTGCGCGGACATTTGCAGGTTGGCTGCCACACTGATGAGCCGCGAAAGTGAATATGCTAAGAAGTTCTGCGCCCTTTGCGCCAAGATCTGCCGTGCATGCGGAGAGGAATGCGCGAAGCATGAAATGGATCATTGCCAAGAGTGTGCGAAGGCGTGCATGAACTGCGCTGAGGAATGTGAGCGTATGGCAGGATAACATCCGTAACTCACTGCTCTGGCACTACTAAATTGGGAGTGTCAGAGCCCCTCGAAGAATAAGAAAAGCCATGGTGCGCTTAATGTTCGCGCCTCCATGACATATCGAAAAAGTGCGTACGATACCCGCAACTGCCAAGAGCGAATCAATCCCTGTCCAGCAGCATTTCATTCCAAAGCGAAATACGATAGTTACGCGCTAGCAACTCTTACTTAGCCACCGATGATCGCCACCGTAACGGTCTATTCTCTTGCCACTGTCTCCCGATTGAGCGCTGAAAACTAATTGAGTGAATTAGCATGAAAGCTCCTGGCAAAAAGGCGGTCCAACAACAACCAAGCGGGCCATGCGACCTTATTTTGCTGGGAGAAAACGAAAATGGTTTTGCGAATATTCCCATCGCAGCGATTGGCTTTGCTGCTAGTACTGCTCGCCGTTCTGCAACTCAGTGGCTGCGCCGTTTCCCCGCGCCTGAAACCAAGCGACCAGCCAAGCGTTGCTCGCAAAACCTTTGTCATCACTGGTGCCTCCAGTGGCTTCGGCCGCGGCGTGGCGCTCAAGCTTGCCGCTCTGCAAGGCGACGTGGTGCTAGCGGCCCGCCGGACCGACGTGCTCGAAGAACTGGCCGCGCAGATACGCATGGCTGGAGGATCGGCACTGGTGGTGACCACCGACGTGAGCAACCCGAACGAGATGCAGGACTTGGCACGAGCCGCCATCGAGCGTTTCGGCAGGATCGACGTTTGGATTAACAACGCTGCGGTCGGAGCGCTGGGTCGTTTCGAGGACGTTCCCGTCGAGGACCATGCGCGGATCGTGGATGTCAATCTTAAGGGCATGATCTATGGCAGCCACGCAGCCATGCGCCAGTTCAGAGCTCAAGGCTTCGGCACGCTTGTCAACGTGGGCTCAGTCGAGAGCGAGATACCGCTGGCTTATCATGCCTCCTCCGCAGCGACCAAAGGTGGCGTCATAAATCTCGGCGCGGCAATCGCTGAGGAGATTCGCCTGAGCGGTAGCGAGACCATCAATGTCGCCACCGTCATGCCCTGGGCTGTGGACACACCGTTTCTGGGAATCAATTTGCCCTTTCTAGTTCATTGATCAGGGACTTCATTTCTGCGATTTCTCGGCGCTGAGCGTCGATGATTTCGTCAGCTAACTTGCGGACGCGAGGATCTGAAATCTGAGCTCGTTCACTTGTTAGGATTGCTATGGAATGGTGGGGGATCATGGCCTTCATGTAGTCCGTGTCGTCTACCGTCGCTTGCCCACGTACAAGCCATAGTGCAATGGTAAAAGCTACTGCACTTCCTGCCAATATCGCTAGGTTTACTGACTTACGCTTATACATGTTGAGCATGAATGCGAGCATGACTACTGCCATTACCGCGCCCATCACTAATGCCATCCAAGCGCGAGTCTCGCTCCAAAAAACATGCTCGAACGAGTAAGTATTTAAGTACATCACGCCATACATAATGATCGTAGACGTGGCTACCATCGCTGCAAAGCGCCAGTAAGACATTTGCATAGTTAGACCTCTTTAATGATTGCTGCTGGATCGGCGACTCAACGTGTTCGCGCAGCCCTGCTTAGAAGTGGCTTTCGAATGCTCTCCTAAAAACGGACAAGCCGAAGATGATGAGGTTTCGATTTTTTGAGAAGCTTACAAAAATGTAATCATCGACCGCTTTAAGACCGGCTTAAAGCGCTGCCAGCGCTGTACTACGCGTAATGTTCCCCTGAACTAATCAATCGCTAATAGCTTATAAGCAGACAATACCAACGTCGCGCTATGGACCACTGCGCGAAAGAGCGGGCCCACTAAGATGGCCTTCAAGCCTTGAGACCCGACTACTCGGCTTAGCAAGCCCAAAGAGTTATCGTGAGCAATAGAACACTCGGAGAGAACAATTCAGCACCCAGCATATGCCACGTTCTTGTCGAGTGTGACCGCAGGGTTAGTATTCGCACATTAGATGTGTGGCGGCTAAGACGGCTGGGTGTAGCTGGCTCCAAAACTGAGCGGCGAGGTTATTCTGTCCCAAGCCGCGCCTTTCGTGGCGCGCGGGACCTCACTCACTTTGAAACAACAGACCTTCGATTCGATCATGTTCTTCCGGTGTTGGCAGGGCAGATGAGTCAACATTGCCAATACTATTTGGCTGACCATTTTCTGGTGGGCCAACTTCAGGGTGGTAGGCGCCATCTGCGTCGAAAGCAACCCAGCCGTACAATTCTCGGATGACTTCGGAAGGATGGCCATCTTCCATTGCCACATACCAGTCCGCCAATCGGAAACGCTTACCGGCAAGCTTAGAAGTAGCCATTTCGGCTCGAACCAGCGCCAGATATAGCGGGTGCGGCAGTTCCTCTACGGCGCCGGTTTCGTCGAGCAAGAACATGAACGAGGCGTGCGACCGTTGCTCTGTAGAACCGGCTCGCTCCTCTTCCTCGCCTAAGGTAAAAACGGGAGCAAAACCGCCCCCCTCTGTTCTGAAGTTGGTCGTCTGGCCTTGGTAGACCCTGGCAGCGTTCCACTGCACCTCGCCAGCATAAGCGTAAGCGCGCAGATCAAACTTCATCGATCGTACCTGAGGGTCGGCGACGATTCTACGCTCGCCAGGAGCTACAAGGGACTGGGCCACGTAGTTTCCGCCAACGATTTCTTCCCAAACGCGCTTGGTGAGCTTGTCTCCTCGGTATGCACCGCGACTACCATACCCGCTGACAGGCTTGAAAAAGAGGCTACGGCGGTTTTGCCACAGGTGCTCTGCATTACCATGCCCGACAGGAACGGTAAGCGGGACGTATTGGGCCAATACGGTTCGGATTTGCTGATCAACGCCAATCTCTTCCAAAAAACGTGCGTTGGTTAGGTCAACCAACCTGCGTTTGTCGGCGTAAAGGGCATAGGCCTGAGGGTGTGGCGTTACCGTCACGACATCAGCCAAATAAGCGCTGCGCAGCGCGCTGCAATTGTCGCCTTCCAGATAGAAATCGGTGAGTCGGTTGTAGACGAGATCCACAGGCTTTCCGTCGACCAAGAGGGACTCGTTGTGAAAGGCCAGATCGGCTGGGTCTGCGATTAGGCAGTCGATTCCTGCTGACTCGAATAACCGCTGAAAAAGAAGGAACTCCGGATACAGGTATTGGGCTTGTGGGCTTTCATCCAAGATCACCACGCGCGTGAGCGGACGTGGCTCGCCGCTCGTAGACCATTCCTGGGCGAACATATCCAGAATCGAACGCTCGAAGCCGCCGGGTCCTTCCTGACCTGGCGAAAGCCCGACTACGCCGCTGCAACAACTACGCTGCGCGCGGGCGAGCAATACGTTTAGCATCGCTCCGCCCGCATTTGTGTTTATTTCGATGAGCCCAAGCTTGTCATCATCCAGATGGAAGTCGTAGCCAAAGAAGACGCCGCGCGCGCCCCGAGGATCGTGTCGGGCAATAGGAGGTGCAGAATCCAGAGCATGCTCACGCCAACCGGGCGAGCTCACGGTCTGCTCGATGGCCTGAATAACCTCATTAACCTGGCGCAGCCGCAAGGATGAAACAAAGACCGGTCGTGCTGCAAACACATGAGGGCAACGTGACTTCAATAGCTCCGACAGCTCTGAATTCCCAAGCTGTTCGGTCAATGAGTTTACGAGCGCAGCTTGATCTAGGCTTACGCAGAAGCACGCTTCGTTGAGCGCTGCGGCTGTCGTACCGCATTTTCTCGATGAGGACGCTTGCACGGGAACCTCCAGAACCAAACATACAGCTTCGAAAGTCTCGGCCTCTTTCGGTTCAGCCTGGCGTTTCTATGAGCGTAGGTCAGGGTCGTTGCTGGCACTCTGCCATTAACTAGACATAAGCTTTGGAAGCGTCATTGTGAAAGTCGTATGCCCCTCAGCTGATTCGCAAGCGATGCGCCCTTTGTGCGCTTCGACTATCGAACGAGTGATAGCCATGCCGAGGCCCGCATTCATGGTGGTTCCTTCGCGCCTTGCGGTGTCGACCCTATAGAATCGATCAAACACTCGGGCCTGAAGCTCGGCTGGAATCGTTGTGCCTCGGTTGGATATGGCTGTGCAAACCGAGCCACCGCTCTCGCTTATTTCAACGCTGATGGTGCTGCCTTCCTCTGCATATCGAACTGCGTTAGAGACTATGTTTGAGACGGCCCGTCTCAGCATCGATTTATCGCCATGTACCGATCCATCGCCTGAAAGCGCGATTTCTACCTTTTTGTCCTCGGCTGCAAGCTCGTAATATTCGATAACGCTCGCGGTAATCTCAGCCATGCTGGCATCTTCGGCATTGGGCGTAATCTTCCCGTTGTCCGCCTTGGCGAGGAATAGCATGTCATCGACCATCTTTGACATGCGCCTAAGTTCTTCGAGGGCGGAATACAAAATGTCTTTGTAGTCGGTATTCTCGCGGTCGCGCAAGAGCGCGACCTCCATTTGGGTAAGCATGCTGTTCAGCGGCGTTCTTAGCTCATGCGCGATATCCGCTGAGAAACCTGACAATCTGAGAAAAGAGTCGTCCAAGCGCGAAAGCATTTCGTTGAAGTTGTCTACGAGTTCATGCAGCTCGCCTGGCACCGACTCGGTTGGAATTCTGGTATCTAAGCAGTGGGCGGTTACTGTAGAAGAAGTCTTGGACAGTTCGTCTATTGGTTTTAAGCCTTTCCTGATCAGAACAACACCTAACGCGCCACTCAGAAGTGCACTAACGACAAGCGTATAAGCAAACCACTGCTGAATCATATCGAAGAAGTGGATTCGGTGCGTTACATCCAAAGCCAAATAGATAACAGTGTCCTGCCCTTCTACCCACCGATTTACTTTTCTGGTAATTCCGCTGTACTGGTGGCCACCGAAACTTACCGTCCAGCGTTCCTCTTGGATGTCTGTGACAAGAGGTAGCAAGCTCTCAGACAGATTGTGATGGGAGTAAACCGTCTTACCGTCTACTACAACCGCAGTCGCGAAGCCAAAGGAGTGCTCAATAACGGCATCGATCCTTGAAGCGGTCTCAGGCCCGAATGCTGAGCTGTTGAGTAGCGTACGCTCTACTGCAGCGGCCTTTTCATTAAGCACTTGTGCATCTTTGCGTTCGAAATGGAGCTGACAAAAATAATTAAAGCTGATTGCGGCCGCCAGCAGCACAACCGTAACCACGAGCATGAAAGCTATCGCCATTCTGCTCGTCAGTGACACTTTTCCCATCAGTACGGTCCTGGTTAGGCCATCAAGCACAAAAAAGCAGGTGGGGCACCCCCCACCTGCTTCGATCATTGTTACTCACACCCTCATATCCTATGCTGCGTCTGGATTTTCGCCATTTTGCGAGTGGTCGGCTTTGGCGGCCCCCATCATCTCACGACACTCTTTCATCATTCCACGCATGTCACCCATCATTTCCATATGCTTGTCGCCGCTCATCATGCCGGTTTCTGAATGGCTTTGGTCCGCTTTATCTGCCGCTGCGAAACTCAGTCCGCTCGCCAAGGTGATTGCGATTGCTGTAACGGTGATGGCCTTTCGCATGTTAAATCTCTAAGTTCAGTGGGTTATTCGCTTTTGCTTAACAAGGTGTTTTCGCCAACGTTGGGCTCCTTGGGCTTGTCGCACTTACCGCTAGACATATGCTTCATGCATACGACCATCATCAACAAGCAGGGCAAGAGAAAGAGCAGGCTTGGCAGCGTTGTTGCCAACGCCGCAGTGCTTTGGTTCAGTAGCATGTAGCCAACCACAGCTGCGGTTAACCCCGTTACGACCGGATTGCGCTGCAGTACGCTTTTAATCTTGGATATTATGCTGCTCATCTAACTATCCCTCGGATATTAAGCTTGGCAGATTAGCCATTGTTCACGCCAACTGGGGTGCTCAGGAACTCTACCGTATGGATCTTCCCGTCGGGGGTCTTGACCTTCATCTCATACGTCTGGACTTGGGCACTAGTTCTATAGTTTTGAATCATTCGAGTCGTGCCGGTCGCCCCTGCAGGTGCGATGCTCAGCACTTGACCCTCTTTGACAAGCTCCTTAAGGGTGGGCTTTGCTCCTGCCGAGTCATTTAAGCGATTCAGCGTACGTTCGCTTCCGCCTTCGGCCATTGCAAGCGAGGAAGCAACGGTCAGAATAAAAGGAACGATTACTTTGGTTATGCGGTTCATGGTTTGCACCTCTTGGTTAGTTGATGCCTGTAGATTAAAGGCTTGCTACTTACAAGAAGCTGTTGCCAAGGTTACAAAGCGGTAATCGCTTCATTCTCGTGTTGGTACGACCGCCGCGCCTGCGGCGGTCGCTTTCTGCTCTTTACTGCTTTTCGATGCGCGTAATGGTGGAATCCATACCTTTCGAGGAGAACTCGAATTCGACCTGGTCCCCTTCTTTCAGCGTTTGGAGCTGATCAGGCTTTGCTTTGAAGCCCATCGTCATCGACGGCCAGCCCAACGCTTCGACCGGGCCGTGGGCAATGGTGACGGTTCCGCTCTCGGTGTTTACTTTCTTGACCGTACCTGTGGCTGTAGCGGTCTGTCCCGCCGACTTCTGGTCCATTGGCATGTTCATGCCTTTGTGATCCATCGGCATGCCGTCCATTGGCTCCTTGTCGGCGGCATAGGCGACTGGCACCAGGAAGAGTGAGGCAAGGGTGATGTGCTTAATGTTCATGGATGTTCTCCAGTGGGGTTGGTTGCTTGCTGGGTGGTAACTCGCAATTGCCGGCGGCGCATCAGCAGGTAAGCTGCCGGCAGAACGAACAGGGAGAGCAAAGGGGCGGTGATCATCCCGCCCACCATGGGCGCGGCGATGCGGCTCATGATTTCGCTGCCGGTTCCGCTACCCCAGAGGATGGGCAGCAGACCGGCGATAATCACTGCTACGGTCATGGCCTTGGGGCGCACCCGCTGCACAGCGCCTTCGCGGATTGCGTCGAGCAGTACGCCTTCGCCATGGGCTCCAGCGTTAACCCGATCTGTCCATGCGTTCTTCAAATACAGCAGCATAATGACGCCGAACTCAGCAGAAACGCCTGCCAGTGCGATGAAACCGATTCCTGTCGCTACGGATAGGTTGTACCCGAGCAAATAGAGGAACCAGACGCCACCGGTTAGGGCGAATGGCAGCGTGGCCATGATCAGCAACGCCTCCCCAAAGCGCCCAAACGTGAGGTAGAGCAAGACAAAAATGATGAGCAAGGTAGCCGGCACGACGAGCTTCAGCTTCGCGTTAGCTCGCTCCATGAATTCGAATTGGCCGGAATAGCTGATGCTCATGCCGGATTCGAGCTGGACCCCTTTGCTGATCTTTTCCCTCAGATCGCCCACCACAGCCGCCATGTCGCGGCCACGAACATCGACGTAAACCCAGCCCGACAGCCTTGCGTTTTCGCTTTTAAGCATGGGCGGTCCGTCTGTCACCTGTACTTTGGCCACGGTCCCCAACGTGATCTGGCTGCCTTGCGGCGTGTAGATCGGTAGGTTGCGCAGATCGGATATCGAGTCGCGCCACTCGCGGCCATAGCGGAGGTTGATCGGATACCTGGCGAGCCCTTCCACGGTTTCACCAATGGTTTGACCACCGATGGCACCGGCCACGATCGATTGCACGTCCGCGATATTCAGGCCGTAGCGTGCGGCGGCGACACGATCGATATCCACATCGATATACCTGCCGCCGGTCAGTCTCTCAGCAAGTGCCGAACTGACCCCAGGCACCGTTTTGGCGATTTTTTCCACTGCCTGGGTGGCTTTGTCGATCTGTGCCAAGTCAGTGCCATACACTTTCACCCCGATCGGGCTCTTGATACCCGTCGCCAGCATATCGATACGGTTTCGAATCGGCGGGATCCACAGATTGGCTAATCCAGGTACCTGTACGGTGCGATCCAACTCCTCAACCAGCTTGTCAGGCGTCATCCCAGGGCGCCATTGATCCTTCGGCTTGAACTGAATGGTCGTCTCGAACATTTCCAGCGGGGCGGGATCTGTAGCGGTGTCGGCTCGACCAGCCTTACCGAACACGTGTGCAACTTCTGGAACCGTTTTTATGAGCCGGTCCGTCTGCTGCAGTAGCTCAGAAGCCTTCTGAGCGGAGAGGCCTGGAAGCGCAGTGGGCATATAAAGGAGGTCACCTTCATCCAGCGGGGGCAAGAACTCCCCACCAAGGCGAGAGGCCGGCCACAAGCCTGTCAGGAAGACCAGAACAGCCACCAGCAGAGTCATCTTGGGCCAGCGCAGTACCGCGTCCAGGGCCGGCTTGTAGATCCAGATGAGGCCACGGTTGAGTGGATTACGGTGTTCGTCAGGGATTTTGCCCCTGATCCAATACCCCATGAGCACCGGAACCAGCGTGACAGACAGGCCCGCGGCGGCTGCCATTGCATAGGTTTTGGTGAACGCCAGTGGACCGAACAGCCGGCCTTCCTGCGCCTCCAGGGTGAACACTGGTATGAACGACAGCGTGATGATCAGCAGGCTGAAGAACAGTGCCGGCCCCACTTCAACAGCCGCGTCAGTAATGACCTTCCAGTGCTCCTGGCCCTTCAAGGTGGAGTCAGGATGCCGCTTGTGCCAGGCCTCAATGTGCTTGTGGGCGTTTTCGATCATGACGATTGCTGCATCGACCATCGCTCCGATGGCGATCGCGATGCCACCCAACGACATGATGTTGGCGTTGATGCCTTGCCGCTGCATGATCACAAAAGCAATCAGGATGCCGATCGGCAACGACACGATGGCGACCAACGACGAGCGCAGATGCCACAGAAAAATCGCGCAAACCAACGCAACGACAATGAACTCCTCGATGAGCTTGTGCGTGAGGTTTTCAACGGCACTGTCGATCAGCTTGCTACGGTCGTACGTCGTGACGATTTCGACGCCTTGGGGCAGGCTCGCTTTCAGCTCATCCAGTTTGGTCTGAACGGCAGCGATGGTTTCCCGAGCGTTCTTGCCGCTCCGCAGGATCACCACGCCGCCGACTACCTCACCTTCACCGTCAAGCTCGCTGATGCCCCGGCGCATTTCCGGGCCGAGCTGGATATGCGCAACGTCCCCTAGCGTCACAGGCACGCCGCCGTCGAGACGCAAAGGAATGGCTCGAAAGTCTTTGAGTGTCTTGAGATACCCGGTCGCACGGACCATGAACTCGGTTTCTGCGAGTTCCAGAACACTCCCGCCGGTTTCACGGTTGGCTTCATCGATCGCCTTTGCAATCTGCTGCTGCGTCACGCCCCTGCTTGCCATGCGCACGGGATCCAGTACGACCTGATACTGCTTGACCATCCCGCCTATGGGCGCGACTTCCGCCACGTTGGGCAGTGTCTTGAGCTCATAGCGCAGGAACCAATCTTGCAAAGAGCGCAGCTGCGAGAGGTCATGTTTGCCCGTTCGGTCTACCAAAGCATATTGGTAGATCCAGCCGACACCTGTGGCGTCAGGGCCCAAAGCGGGTTTGGCGGCGGCGGGAAGCCGACTCTGCACCTGACTCAGGTACTCCAGCACCCGAGAACGGGCCCAATAGAGGTCGGTGCCGTCCTCAAACAGGACGTACACGTAGCTATCCCCGAAGAAGGAGTAGCCGCGGACCGTCTTTGCGCCGGGGACAGACAGCATGGTCGTCGTCAGTGGGTAGGTGACCTGATTCTCAACGATCCGGGGCGCCTGCCCGGGGTATGGCGTGCGGATGATGACCTGAACGTCGGAAAGGTCTGGCAATGCATCAACAGCGGTGTTTTTGACCGACCAGACACCCCAAGCCACCGCGAACACAGTAGCCAGCAGGATCAGAAAGCGGTTGGCCACTGACCAGCGAATTATGGCTGCGATCATCGCTGGCCCCCCAGCTTCTCGATGTGCTCAATGACCAGGCCCTCTTCGCTTTCACGCGCGCCGACACGGACGTGATCGCCGGTCTGCAACTTTGTTAGGAGCGATTGATCTGCAACCGGAAAGGACATTGTCATCCCAGGCATGTTCAGCGTCTTGAACGGCCCATGCGACAGGCCAACCATGCCATCTTCCAGGCTGACGATCGTACCTTCAGCCTCGTGCAGCGCAGGTTCTGTAGAAGTTGCAGGCTCCTCCAAACCCTGAGCGGTCAGCCCGCGTAGGCTCGCCTCTGAATCCAGGAGAAACTGACCGGACGCCACGACCTTCTGACCGGCTTCCAGCCCTTCAAGCACCTCTGTCTGGTCATCGAATTCCCGGCCTGTGCGAACCTCAATCGGGCGGTAACGGCCTTGATCCTCGGCCAGCATCACCAATGCGCGCCGACCGGTGCGAATGACCGCCTCGGACGGGATGACCAAGACATCTTCGACGTTGCGACTCAACGTCACCTCGGCCGTCATGCCGGGACGAAGCCGTTGTTGCGGATTAGGCAGTTCAACCCGGACGCGCACAGTACGGCTATCCAAGTTGGCTTGTGGTAGTACGGCCTGGATCGTCCCTTCCAGAACTTCACCTGCAAAGGCCGGGAGGCGCGCGTTGACCAGCTGCCCAGGCGCCACATTTGCAACCTGCGCCTCAGGCACCGCAACCTCTAACCATACCTTTTCCAGCCCATTAACACGTGCCAGAGACGCACCAGTGGATACGGTCATGCCCTCGCGAACGTCGAGGCTGTTCAGCACGCCGCCTATTGGACTCCTCACTGTCCAAACAGGGCGCGCTTTACCAGTTCGTTCTAGCTGCACTATGACTTCTGGCGGCATGCCAGCAAGGCGCAACCGCTGGCGAGCCGCTGCGAGCAGCTGGGGTTCGCCAATCCCTTTGAGCGCCAGGTACTCTTCCTGTGCGGCAACCCATTCGGGAACCAGCAGATCGGCTAACGGCGCGCCTTTTTCGATGACATCCTCCGGTGCTCGGTCGTAAACGCGCTCGACAAAGCCACCGGCACGCGCCTGCACAACCGCCACGTCTCGCTCGTCGAACATCAATGCGCCTGTCGCTTCGAGCGACTGGCTGATCGATTCACGCGTTACGGTTGCAAAGCGCACGCCGAGATTCTGCGTCACGCTCGGGTCGATACTGATCGATGCCCCGTCGCTTCCCTCATCTGCATAGCGTGGAATCAATTCCATATCCATGAATGGCGACTTGCCCGGCTTATCGAACTTTTGCTGGGGGACCATAGGGTCATACCAATAGAGCACTTCCTTGTCTTCTTCTGCAGGCGATTGTCCGAAGGCTGCGGTAGGCAGACCGATTAGCGCTGCAGCGCTAATCATCAGAGGCAGACTGAAGGCGAGTACCAGCCGCTTGTGTTGGAATGTCATGGTCGGGTATCTCCAAAGGCGAAATGCAGGCGGGCATTGCTCAACGATCGATCGCGGGCGACGTCAATACGCCGTAGCCGGGTCTCCACAAGCTGTCGTCGCGCTTCGATCACAGCGGTCAGCTCACCGCTTCCGGAGCGGTAATCGGCCATGGCAAGGCGGACCTTCTCTTCAGCGAGGGGTAGTAAGGTTTTGTCGAGGCGGATGAGTGCGCGGTCCAGACGCTGATACTCAGCGAGGTCAGTACTCAGCTCTTGGTTGTACAGGCGCAAGGTCGCTTGGCGCTGAGCCTCGATCTGGGCAAGGCGAGCTCGTTCGGCCGCGATCTTCGGATCCTGCCGAGAGCTGGTAAACAGCGGCAGGTCGAAGCTGACGCTGAGGTTCACCATGTCGCCGTACTCACGGCCACGTCGCAGGTAGTCGATCCCCCAACTCCAATCCGGTGTTTTCTCTGCGATGGCCTGGTGAACCTTTGCCTCCGCTTCACGAGTCATCGGGTCGAAGGCGAGTAACGCCGGGTGCCGGTTCAGGTTGTGCTGATAGTTATCAACGGCGGCAAGCCATTGCGGCCAGTCACCTGTAAGCGGCTGGCCTGCTAGCTCGCCTATCCAGCGCCGGAGGCCGGCCCGCGCAACAGCCTGGTTACGCAGCAGCTCATCCTCTTGTTCAGCCAGCAATGCTGCCTCTTGCCTCGGAAGTACGCTGTCTGCGGTTTGTCCGCTGCCGCCAGCAATGCGGGCCTGAACAGCCCGCGAAAGGAGCTGATTCTCGCTGTAAAGCTGCTTGAAAAGGCTTAGCTTCTGCTCGACCGCGAAGCTAGCGATCCATGCCTCGGCGGTTGCTTGGCGCACACCGAGACGTTCAACCGTTTGCTGGGCGTTTGCGAGCGCAACACTAGCCTGCGCGGCCTCGACACGAGCGCGCCTTTTCGCTCGGTTTGGCACATCTTGCATGACCCCAACCATTTGCATGGTCATGGCCTCTTGCTCCAACTGCCAGCGAGCGTCACCTTCGATGGGCACGCTTTGCAGTCCAAGCTTAAGTTTAGGGTCAGGAAGCTCGCCGGCAGGGATTGCAGCGCTGCGTGCGGCCACCAGGTTGGCGGCTTGCGCATGCAGCGAAGGCGCGTCTTGCTCGGCCACGCTCAGAGCTTGTTCTAAGGTCAAAGCGGACGCTAACCCTGGAAACGAGAGCGCGCCCATGATCAAGGCGGCCACGTACGGCGGCGCCCAATAAATACGGGGTTTCATTTGCGAAGGATTCCTGATCTTTCATGCGAGCCAAAGGCGCGCAGTAGCCGGCCCGAATGCTCACTCGGGCGGTTCCTATAATTTGATCGGAATTAGACGCGGGGTGGACGCCAGACGGCGTCTAAAAGGCTAGAGGGGATCAGGCCGTTATAGGGAGTGGTCACGGGTTTAGCAGCAGGCATCAGCTGGGCTTTTATTGAGACAAGCTGAAGGATACTTGCAGTTTTGCATTCTTGGCCCGTCTTGCAGACGGTCGCCGTTCCATGCTCATTCGCTTCACAGCACTCGTGTTCAGCACCGTCATCGGCGCCAACCATCGAAGCGTGGTCGGTCGTCATGGCGCCCACACCTTCCATATCGGACATCATGTGATGCCCGGACGATCCAACCGTCATGAGCATTTCCGCTATCCCATTGATCTGAAGCGCAAGCACTAGCAGCAGGATAAGGAAGGAGCGCATGTAGGACGTCATATTTCCAGCTTACGGGGCAATTCATGAGCAATCAATGAGGCAATCGGTCGCTTCGCAACCGAAGCCTAAGCCTAAGCCGACAGGCTTCAAACTACACGCGTTTGACGGAGCCGGAGTGCGTTGAACACAACCGATGCTGAGCTGAGGCTCATGGCCAGGGCAGCAATCATCGGAGACAGCAACAGTCCGAAGAACGGATAGAGCAGACCTGCGGCAATCGGGATGCTCAACCCGTTGTACATAAAGGCAAACAGAAGGTTCTGACGCATATTGCGAACCGTCGCCACCGAAAGCGTGCGCGCGCGCAGTATCCCCATCAGGTCACCTTTAACGAGCGTAACTTGGGCGCTGTTCATGGCGACGTCAGTGCCCGTGCCCATCGCTATGCCGACATCAGCCCTGGCGAGCGCCGGCGCATCATTTATTCCGTCGCCTGCCATGGCGACTACTTTACCTAGGGCTTGTAGCTTAACCACCAGCGCCTCCTTGTCCTGCGGCTTCACTTCGCCATGCACCTCATCGAGCGATAGCTCACGAGCCACCGCGCGGGCAGTGGTAAGCCCGTCGCCGGTGGCCATGATGACTTGCACGCCCTCCGCTTGGAGCCGCGCTACAGCTTCCTTGGAAGTCGGTTTGATTGGGTCCGATACGGCCAGCAAGCCGGCAAGTGCCCCATCAACAGCCAGGTACACAATGCTGGTACCGCTCTCGCGCATTTTTTCTGCCTGATATTTCAACGGCTCGACGCTCACACCCGCATCTTCCATAAGCGCGGTGTTGCCTAGCTGTAGCTGCTTGCCTTCCACCAGACCACGGACTCCGATCCCTGACCCTGACTCGAAGGTCTCTGGCTTCGCCAGCTGGAGACCTTCGCTTCTGGCATGGTCTACGATCGCGTGGGCTAGGGGATGCTCACTACCTTGATCCAAGCTGGCAGACAAACGGATGACTTCCTGCGAGTCAAACGGCGTGACGCCTATGGCCCGATCGAAGACAGGTCGGCCCTCGGTCAAGGTTCCTGTTTTATCGACAATCAGCGTGTCTACCTTACGGACATTTTCGATGGCGCCTGCGTCTCTGAAAAGCACTCCACTTCCAGCCGCTTTGCCTGTGGCAACCATGATCGACATAGGCGTTGCCAGGCCAAGTGCGCAAGGGCAAGCAATGATCAAAACCGCAACTGCATTGATCAGGCCGAATACCCAGCCCTGGTCAGGCCCGAACAGGCCCCATGCAAAGAATGTCAGCAAGGCGATACCGATGACCGTCAGCACGAAATAACCTGCAACCGTGTCTGCCATTCGCTGCATGGGTGCTTTGGAGCGTTGTGCATTCGCAACCATCTGGACGATTTGTGAAAGCATAGTCCCGGAGCCAACCCTGGTGGCTCGCATGACAAGCGAGCCGCTCGTGTTCATCGTCGCGCCGATAAGCGAATCGCCTGTCCGCTTCGTCACCGGAACCGGCTCGCCCGTTAGCATGGATTCATCGACGGCGCTCTCGCCCTCCAATACCTCTCCATCAACGGGTACCTTTTCACCAGGACGAACGCGCAGATGGTCGCCCTCATGAACATGTGTGAGCGGGATGTCCTCCTCTGAACCATCTTTGGCGATACGGCGAGCGGTTTTAGGTGATAAGCCAAGCAGGGACTTAATTGCCGAGGACGTCTGCGAGCGGGCCTTCAATTCCAGCAACTGGCCCAGCAGAGTCAATGAAATGATCACCGCGGCGGCTTCGTAATAAACGCCTATCCGGCCGCCTACTGTGAATGACTCTGGAAACATGCTCGGTAAGAGGGTTGCTACGACGCTGTAAATATAGGCAGCCCCCGTGCCAAGCCCGATCAAGGTCCACATGTTTGGGCTGCGATGTTTGACCGAGGCGAGACCGCGCGCGAAAAATGGCCAGCCTGCCCACAAGACAACCGGGGTCGTGAGGGCCAGTTCAACCCAGTTCTGGCTAGCCCCGTGAAACAGCGGTATCGCATGTCCCGCCATTGCCAACAGGGTTACTGCTACGGTCAGGGGCAGAGACCACCAGAATCGCTTCGAGAAGTCCTTGAGTTCGGGATTCTCCTCCTCGTCGAGTTCAGGGATCAGAGGTTCCAATGACATCCCACAGATAGGGCAATCACCTGGACCCATTTGGCGGATCTCAGGGTGCATCGGGCAGGTGTACTCTGTCGTTGCATCACCGGCGGGTGGTTTCTGTGCGGGTGGGGTAGATGCCCGAGAGGAGGTTCCATGAGCCTGCGGTGCAGCGAGATATCGAGCAGGGTCGGAACGAAACTTGGTCTGGCAACCCTGGCTGCAGAAGCGGTAAGTGCTTCCCTGATAATGCTCTTGATGCTCGCTATCCTCTTCCACCTTCATCCCGCAGACGGGGTCTGTGAGTGCTGCAGTACCTTTCGTTTGGTCGGGCTGGTGATGGCACTGCTGAGAGGACATACGGGGCACCTTATGGATTGGTTAGCGACGAACTTGGCCTATTGCAGGGACATTTGCGGTTTTTCAATGCTTGCAGCGTCTGACAGCCAATATATGCAAAGCGTCCTGACCAAAGGCTGAAGTAACCATTACATTTCTGTCAGGTTCTCTGGTATGTCAGGTCGTATGTATGTTGAAGCGAGCTGCTGGAAAAGTAGCTCGCGCAGATACCGCCTGCTGGCCTAGCCTATGCCTCCATTGTTCGATGCTCGGCCGCTTCATTTTGATGAATACCGAACCGTGCAAAAGCCTAAGCGCAGGTACTCTGCTTTTGAATACGCCTTTGGCAGAGTGGGATACGCCGTACGCTCTAATGAAGCCATAGGAACTCCTTTTCTGAGGAGTCAGAAAAGATAGTCCACGATCAGAGGCTGTGCGGTCGATTTGGTAAATTCTCTTGGCATCAACACGTTACGTGCGAAGTGAGTGAATTTTACTTATATCTCGGCATGACCCCTTACTCGGATCGCCCAGATATCTCTCAGTCGGAGCGGGATTTTCTGCCCGACCAATTTCCCTTTGTTCCAGGGCTGACGGCTCCAGGTAGCGATGATGTTCATGGCAAGTCCTCCACGTGTGGGAGGACAAGGATGGCTAGCCAGAGCAATGGTCGCTAACCGGCCAGAAGCTGACGTTCAAATTCGTCTAATAATTGCGTGTCAGTCATTACCGCCGGGCTGCGCCGGCAGATGGTTTGCGTGGCTAGGTGTTGTCAGGTAGGTTCGATCGAATCAGTGGGTCGAATAACAAGGGCAGCTATGGACTTCGCTAAGGCTTACAAGCAGTGCAGAAAATCGATGGCGCTGGGGCGAGGAATAAAAGCAGTAGAAGCTTGCTTACATCGAGGGAAGCATGAGTTTGATAGTTTGCAGGAAGCGAAGCTGAGCTGTTTTCGGGATATTCGCGGATATAAAATTGTTTCATCTGGTGAGTGTGCATTTTTTCCAAGAGATCTTTCGGAAATCAAAGTGGGCTCTGGGCTAGCTTGGTACAGAGATACGTTTGCGACTACTGAGATAGTACTCCCCCCATATCATAGCTTTGGATTTCTATCTGAATACGGCGGAAAAATCTCGAAAAGCAACAGTGAAGAGGAAAGGTACGCTCACGCGAATAATATGCTGTTGGAAATGTACACGCCCCCACGAATGGCCGACCTGATTTGTGGGGCATGGTCTCAGCGCATCACTTTTGCTCAGTATCAAGAACAGCTGATTGAGGCTGTAAAGGCATACTGTCTGGGTCTGTACGGCGTGGCAATTGTTGGAATTCTGCCTTGCATAGAAGGGTTCCTAAGAGAGCTTGGAAAGCACGTCTCTCTTCCAGTTAAGGATGCCGTGAATATAGAGACGCTTCTAAAGGTTTTTCATCGAATAAAGCAAGGTGAGTTGAAACGACTGGTCGCAGGTTATGATTGGTATCCAGACAAGGAATTAACGATAAACTATTTAAGTCGATATCATGAGCGAGTGCAGATGCTGGAGAGCATGGAAATGTACTTCCGTGGGTGTTTTTACGGTCATACAGAGTCGTTACCATCGCACTTTGTTTTAAATCGGCATGGGATTGCGCATGGATTCTTTAAAGGCTACGCAACACCGAGTAATTTCTTGCGGCTTTTTAATTTAATTAGCTTATTGTCGTTTGCAGCCATTCTTGTCGAAGGGCGCGGTAGCATGTTACAGCCGGGAGTTACCACTGATTCCGAAGCATTGGCATTGAATTTTACTAAATGCCTATTATCCCGACGATACGTTCAGCCGAATGCTCAATCGATTCTTCCATCCCCTATTATTTTGGGCTAGCCCTATACTCCACGGCACGCCCGCCGGCCGCGCATCGGGCAAGGATTCGGCCGGGCAAGGTGGTATTCAGATTTGCAGTCAGGTAGCGTCGCGCTCTTCCAAGGGAGGGGCGAGCGATGTGGACAAAGCATTACCGAGTGATGCGATCTGAGTTGGCCAAGTGCGAAAAAGCCAGGTCCGAACTGGAGAAGATGCACCCGCCCCACACCGTCCAACCGGAACAGGATGGACAGCTTCAGGACTATATTCAGAAGTCGGACAGTCTGTACGAATGGCGGCTGCTGATCTTGACCGAGTACTGGATGATAGAGGCAGACCGCCTCGGTGTCCCACTGCCTGATCGCGATGACAGGACTTTCTGGGGGCGAGTCGAATTTGATAGCGACCCGCGGGAGCCCAGGTATCTCACAGATGCTGGCATTCGCATTGTCAGGGCAGACATCCGCGAGGAGCGTAGGCAGCGCCGCGAGCCGGTAACCTTCTGGAGTAGCATCATGATTGGGGTAGTCGGCGCCCTGACCGGCCTAGCATCTGTCATACCGAACTGGTGGGCAGACTAGGGCGGCTATTGGCCGGTTAGCGACGGCCTGGCTTCGACCGTCGCTATGCATGGTCAAACCTCGGTCTGTTCCGCCATCTCTAGGGCATCATCGACCTCAATCCCCAGATATCGAACGGTGCTCTCCAGCTTCGTATGGCCGAGCAACAGTTGAACTGCCCGCAGGTTCTTCGTCCTGCGATAGATCAGCGATGCCTTCGTACGTCTTATTGTGTGAATGCCATACAGGGCTGGATCAGGGCCAATGGCTTTCACCCAACCTTTGACGATACGAGCGTATTGACGAGTGGATAGATGGTCTGAGATATGCAGCCGGCTCGGAAAAAGGCAATCCTCGCTGCGGGGCTGGGCATGATGTATGGCGATGTGCCGTTCCCTAAGATCAAATGGATTTTCCAGAATCTCAACAAAGCCGAGGTCCTGCTGACCTTCAATGTCGATTTTTTGGTTACGTATCTAGCCGACCGCCAAGCGAACCGGAAAGCCATTGCAAATATCGGCTTGGATCAGCATGTGCCATGGGACATGCTTAAACAGCTGAAGGCGCATCAGCCACGGAGCTGGCAATACCTGATCCAGCGCTATCTGTCCGAGGGGATCAAGCAGGAAAGCGGTGCCCAGTACATGACCGTCTTCTTCATTCGTCCGGCCGGCAGCAACCCGATGGCCTATTGGTTTATCCATCTGGCGAACAACTACCGCGCTAACGATGTGATGAAGAAGATCCACTGGAAATACGGCAACAACTTTTCCCATATGCTGTCGCCTTCCAGCTTTTTCAGCTACGACGCCAATCGGGATATCGCCGTGACAGGTCAGCACGATTTGCTGTTGGATGAGCATTATTTCGACGATGCTACCAATGACCGCATCCGAGGAGAACTTTCGGAGCTCTTGCCCAAACAGGTCTACGAGGTAGAACGGCAACCTTTTTTGGGCCTGATGAGCGGATTGACCAACTACACCATGGCTGACGAGCTTCGCGTAAAGCAGGCACTCGACATTGCTGTCGCGACCGGTGATCTGCTGGCGGTCGACAAGAACGGCAAAACAAGGCGTCGAAAAGGCACAAGCATCAAGTCGACAGATATCCTGATAGCGCCCCCGCAAAGACCCATCTTCTTCGTGCCACCTCTGAAGAAATCCAGTTCAGAAAACTGAGAGGGGCGGCATCGCTCTTCGGGTGGGCGGTTCGCCTCCAACGGTAGAGGTACCGGCATGATACAAGCAGTAGTTTTCGATGTGTTTGGCACGCTTCTCCAGATAGGTGAGCGCCGCCATCCTTTCCGCCAACTGATGCAGAACCTGCGGCTTCAGGGCAAAACACCAAGGCCGGATGACGCACGGACTCTGATGACTCGAAATCTGGGCTTGGCTGGAGCTGCCGATTATTTCGGTGCGCAGTTGAGCAACTCTGAGTTAGCTAGCCTTGAAAGCGACCTTTTCACCGAGCTGGCCAGCGTTCGCCTTTTCGATGATGCGTTGGAGTCGCTAAATCAGCTAAAGGACGCCGGCCTGAATCTCGCGTTGTGCTCCAATCTCGCAGCCCCATATGCGATTCCGGCCAAACTGTTACTGCCGTCGTTCGATGTTTACGGATGGAGCTTTGAGGTTGGGACAATAAAGCCTGAGCCCGCAATCTATCGTCAGATGATCGAACAGCTTGGCTGCGAAGCCTCCGCTATCGCAATGATCGGTGACACGTTGCAAGCCGATATGCTTGGTCCAATTGGGCAAGGCATGCGGGGCTACCACCTACAGCGTGAAGGAAAAGCCGATCAGTGCGGCTTCGTCTCGCTGATGGACTTTGCAGCCCACGTTCTGCAATACCCACCATCCGCCAACGGCTAAAGCGGCGTCGCCAGTTTTAGCTGACGCCGCTAGACCCGGATGGCTTACAGGCATGAAGACACCCTTTTTCTGTAACGGGAGCTCCTTCAACCCTTGAGCGCCAGAATACGCCGAGCGCCGTTGAGAACGATGAATCCCACGACGGTACCGATAATCAGGTCTGGGTAGTTGGACCCAGTCCAAGCGACGAGCGCTCCGGCGACTATGACGCCCATGTTGATGACCACATCATTGGCGGAGAATATCCAGCTCGCTTTCATGTGAGCACCACCTTCCCGGTGTTTGGAAATCAGCAGCAAACAACCCGTGTTGGCGAGCAATGCCAGGAACGCGACGGCCATCATTATCAGCGACTCGGGCTCGCTGCCGAATATAAAGCGTCTGATCACCTCTACGAGCACGCCGAGGGCCAAAATCAGCTGGAGCACACCAGCAAGGTGTGCAGCACGCACCTGCAGATTGACGCTGCGCCCAACCGCATAAAGGGCCAGGCCGTACACTGCCGCGTCAGCGAACATGTCGAGCGAATCGGCAATCAGACCCGCGGACCTGGCAATCAGGCCAGCAGTCATCTCTACCACGAACATGAAGGCGTTGATGCCTAACAGTAAACGTAGGGAGCGGGATTCCTGTGTAGAGTTCGCCGGATTCTCGGCGGCTTTGATCATCTCAGGGTCTGCCGCGACAGTTTTCTGAAGAGTGGCGCCTAGCCCTAACGTCGCCAGCTTTTTGGTTATGGGCTCAACGGCACTGTCATGCATGACATCTAACCGACGGTCCGACAGATCAAAAGTCAGCTTCCGAACTCCGTCCAAACCATTCAGCGCCAAGCGGATCATTCGCTCTTCTGATGGACAATCCATCTTGGGCACGGCGTAAACACTGACCCATTGCCCCGTCGTATCGGAAGGGTTTTGCATATCGGCATCAGCGGCTGGTGTCGCATCGCAGCCGCAGGGACCATCGGACTTGCTCATGATACGGCTCCACTTGAAATCGAAGATGGGATCATTAAAAGCCTTATAGCTACTATAAGGTCAATAACGCAGAGCCGATGAGGATTCACACGATGCGCATTGGTCAGTTAGCAAGGCTAATAGGGATTGATACACAGACGATCCGCTTCTATGAGCAGCAGGGCTTGTTGCCACCGCCTGATCGCCAGGCGAACGGCTATCGTGTCTACACCGAGAAGCATGGCGAGCGGCTAGCTTTCATCCGGCGCTGCCGAATCTTGAATCTGTCACTTCCAGAGATTCACGCACTCCAAAGCTACCAGGATGACCCTCGCCAGCCTTGTACGGCCGTCAATGCCTTACTCGATGATCACATTTCTCAAGTCAGATCCCAGATAACCGCTCTGCAATCACTCGAACGACAACTCGTTTCACTGCGGGCTAATTGCAACGATGGGCGGGAAGTTGAGGCTTGCGGCATTCTCGCCGGAATTAGCGAGGACGCATGCATTAAATGAACGGCGTTGGGGCTTGCGGGCCTGGTTACCCGGCCAACGCGCATGCCCTCGAAATGGTTGTTTGTCCCTGTGGTTTTTGCCCCTTCGTAGTGATGGCTGTCTCCGTGCGGTATCACTTTGAGTCAGGCCTGCCGAGGAAACGTGAGTTCAAACGTGGTCCGACCGTCTTTGCTGGCGACGGCCACGTGGCCTTTGTGGAGGTTCATCACTGAGCGGACAATCGCTAGCCCCAATCCTGCCCCGCGAGGTTGTATGCCGTTAACGCGGTAAAAGCGGTCGAACAGATGTGGGAGATGATCCGATTCGATAGTCGCGCCATGATTGGTGACAGCCAGCGAGACGATGTCTACGTCCTCCTCAAGGATCTTAAGTTCGACCGTACTGCCAGTATTTGAATGCCGCAGCGCGTTGGATAGCAGGTTGGAAATGGCCCGCTGGACCATAAGTCGATTTCCCAAAATCATGGCATCGCCCGTTACTGTCGTAGCGACTCCCGCTTCTTCGGCAAGGACTTCGAAGTATTCACATACGCGCCTCGCCTCGCTTCCTAAAGATAATTGTTCGAGCTTCAGTGCTGGGCTGGCGTGGCTGGCCTGGGCGAGAAACAGCATGTCTGACACGATTCGATCCATGCGTTCGAGTTCTTCAACCGACGACTCGATCACCTCCCGATAATGCTCCTTGCTTCGCTCACGCACCAAAGTCACCTGCGCCTTGCCTATCAGGTTGTTCAGCGGAGTTTTTAACTCATGAGCCACATCGTCCGAGAATTGTGACAGTTGCTGAACGCCGTCATCGAGTCGATGAAGCATTACGTTGAGGCTGTGCGCCAATGCCTGGAGCTCTTGCGGAAGCCGATCGGTGCGGATTCGAGGTGATAGATCCTGTGTAGATACCTTAGTCGCCAAGGCCCGGAACTTGCGAAGCGGCCGCAAGCCATTTTGGGCGATTAGCCATCCAGCCAATCCGATCAATATCAGTAGCATCGGCACGGTCACTAAGGCCGAGCGCAGGAATGCAGCCACCAGCCGTTGATCGGCACTGCGATCTTGCGAAAGTAAAAGCGTCATTGGAGCCAGTCCCGGGACTTGGATTTGCTTGCGCCCGGTTAGCATCTGCACGCCATCTTTCGTTGTCCAGCCAAGATAGTCGCCGTCCCTGCTCACGAGATCCAGCTGCTGCGGCGCATTGGCGAATCGGCCGATACTGAAAATGGGTGATTTCGCTGTATCGCCGATGACCGTAATCGAAAGGTTGTCATGGCCGAGTACGGTATCGCTCAATGCGTGTTGCCAGGAGCGGCCCATACGGGCTTTGGTGTCTTCGAGGAGTCCATGATCGATCTGAGAGAGCTTGGCCGTCACTTCCTCCTGGGCGCGCAGTTCCAGTTGGCGCACCAGTACCCAGTAGCTCAGTGCAATCAGCAGCGCGACCAAAGCGGCGCCGGTCAGTGTGATTTGAAGCGCGAGACGCGATGCGAGGCTGAGTGGCTTCAAGGCCGCGCCTCCAGCACGTAGCCCACACCCCGGATGGTGTGTATCAGGCGATCGCCGAAGGGTTCGTCCACTTTCATCCGCAGGCGACGAATCGCAACATCCACCACATTGGTATCGCAGTCGAAATTGATGTCCCACACCATGGCAGTTATTTCCGTACGCGTGAGGACTTCGCCAGTCCGGCGCATGAGCAGATGCAATAACGCAAATTCTTTGCTGGTGAGGTCGATACGCTGACCGCTCCGGTAAGCCCTATGCCGGGCCGGGTCCAGTTCGAGGTCGGCTACACGCAGGTTGCTCGGAAGTGTGACTGCCTCGCCTCGCCGCAACAGTGTCCGGATACGGGCAAGCAGCTCGGGGAACTGGAACGGCTTGACCAGATAGTCGTCGGCGCCCGATTCCAAGCCGCGGACTTTTTGCTCTAAGCGGCCATTGGCAGTCAGCATGATGACGCGTGTCTGCTTACGCCGCCTGATGAGTTCGAGAACCTCCCACCCATCCATGGTTGGCAGATTCACATCTAGCAGCACGATGTCATAGTCGTTCTGCAGTGCCAGGTGAAACCCATCGAGGCCATCACTTACGCAATCGACCAAGTAACCACATTCGATAAGACCCTGCTGCAAGTATTCCGCAGCTTTGATCTCGTCTTCGACAACCAGGATGCGCATGTTTTGAGGTAACTCGGCAAGGAGGTGCGCGGTAAGCGGAACCAAAAAAATCCATGTAGTAACTAGGTCAAGACGAAAGCGGCTTGGCTCTAGCGTGAAAGGCAGAGGCGAAAAGATCTGCCCAGGGAAGCGGGAAGCACTTTAACGCGGTAAAAGCCCTGTGAGGGCTATCTTGCGAATTTGTAATCTACCGGTCATTTGGTTGACCCGCAGCGCGAGCGGGTGCACCAAACGAAAAAAGGCGCCCTGATGGGCGCCTGAAACACATCTTCAAACCAAGGGAGCAAAACTAAAGAAGATGTGGTGTTGCTCATGGTGTTTCACAAGATCGAGAGAGGGTACTCGGCGATGAATCGGACCTCATCGAGGTCGGACTCGAAAGCAGTCGCCCGCGTGGTAGCCTGGCGCACCCGCAGAGACAAATCCTTGAGAGAGCCAGTCTGTACAACGTAGCGGGCTTCGACGTCGCGTTCCCAGCGGTTCTGTCCCGTCAGCGGCGCACCGTTATCGTCTTGGCGCATGTACACCTCGTTCGCGTTGCTGTAATCGGCGCCCCAACCGCGGGCGTAGCGGGTCATGAAAGTAAGCCCGGGTATGCCGTACTCCGCCATGTTCAGGTCGTAGCGCAGCATCCAGGACTGCTCTTTAGGTGAGTTGAAATCACTGTACTGAATGGAGTTGTTCAGGTAGATCGAGTCCGCCTGGCGCAAGTAGTCAAAGTCGTTGTTACCGTTGTTTCGCTGATACGACGCCGTGACGGTGTGCGCGCCGAAGGCGACACCCAGGCTGGAGCTCCAGATGTTGTTGTTGAACTCGCCCAGCAACTCACGGCCTTCGTCGGTTGCCTTGTAATAGTTGAAGCTGGCCAGCAGCGCGACGATATCGGAGAGCGGATAGGTGGCCGACGCACCGAAGTAATGCTGGTTCCAGGCATCTTTGAGGCGGCTGGTGTACAGGCTAAGACTGATATTTTCATTCACGCTGTAGTCACCGCCTGCGTAGCCGAGCCAAGGCGCGTCTACGCCCCCGCCGTAGAAGGTGACGAAGTCTTCGTTCATGTTACTGGTG
The DNA here is from genome assembly GCF_000327065.1 of Stutzerimonas stutzeri RCH2. Classification (NCBI taxonomy): domain Bacteria; kingdom Pseudomonadati; phylum Pseudomonadota; class Gammaproteobacteria; order Pseudomonadales; family Pseudomonadaceae; genus Stutzerimonas; species Stutzerimonas stutzeri. The sequence continues at coordinate 662,681 of NC_019936.1, forward strand.
TTGGGCTGGCTCATCGCGTGCAAGCGGCCTCCCTGAAGGGTGAGGTCGTCCAGCGAGTTGTTCACAACGGTGACACCCTTGAAAGACTCCGGCAGCAGCCGAGAGTCGCCGAAGTGCACGACAGGTGTAGTGGGAAATACATCGCCGGCCTTGATCTCGGTGTCCAGCAAGCGTGCTTTCACCGCGCCCCCCACCCGTGTGAAGTCATCCTCAGGATCGCCAGCGCTGTCGTGGGGAAGCAGGTCGATGCTGCCGCCCACACCGGAGCGCCCCGAACCGGAGTCGAGCTTGAGGCCGAGCATGGCGAAAGCGTCGAAGCCAATCCCTACCGAGCCTTGGGTATATCCGGACTCGAAGAAGGCCATCAATCCGTGGGCCCATTCCTCGGAGTAGCCATTGCCGGCGGCACTCTCACCGTCGCGAAAATCCCGATTGAAATAGAAGTTGCGATTTATCAGCGATAGCGTGCTGCCTTCGATGAAGCCCTCGGCTGTTTCCGATTGGGCAAAGACCGGGGCGCTGCCCAATGCCAGTGAAAGGGCTGTCAGCGAAAAAACGGCCTTTTTGCTCATGATGATGCTCCTTATGTACGGCAGGTCAGTGCTCGAATGACGCCTTTCGCCTTTTTGTTTTTAGCGCTTGGCCATGTTCTTCCCCTAGAGATGACGGCAGGATTAGCGGCAAATGACTATTTTGTAATCTGAGGAAGCCCAATCGCGCACTCCTTCGATTACAGATTTGTAATGTTGCGGTCACCAGGTCGTTATCCACACTTATTTAAAGTCACCACCCCATAGCCATCAGCTATCTCGCCGGCTTGGCAAGGCTGATAAAAACGCTTTCGTGTATTTGTCTACTAAATTCAGGGCGAATCACTATCGCAGTAGAGGCGCATGTGTTTCGCGTCTTGGCGGGGGTAGTTCTTATGATTGGATTCGACATCTAAACCAGGAAGTCATCGTTTTGCCTTGGATGAGAAAAATAGTTTTGCTGATGTTGCTAGCCTTGTTCCCATTGCAATCATCATGGGCAGTTGTTAGCACGAGCTGCAGTCATGAGGATGGTTCGGCAGCAAATCATCTTGGACATCACGAACATCCGCACGAGTCTCTGGGTACTGACGAGGAAGGATCGTCAAAAGCCGCAAAAAAAATCAGTCTGGATGGAGACTGTGTCTTTCATGGCGACCATATCAAGCCGCTTATAACGAAAGGGATCTGTCCTGGTTCGGTATTATCAATGAGCTTGAAACCGTTTCCTTCTGCTAGCTACGCATCGGCTGAAGCGGGGCGTCCTGAGAAACCTAATTGGCGCATCGGTGCAAAACCGGTGGGACGCCAAAGTAACCAGTAAGCGCCATTTATCTGTATCTGACGTCTCACCGAACCTTCCCTTTTTTTAGGAGATTTCGGTGCGAAAAGCTCTTTTCTCGCTGGGGTTGACGACGTTGTCGTGCAATCTCGCCTTTGCGCAACCCTTAGAGTTGCCGACCTTCACACAGACCTTACCTGTCGGTGTGTCAAATACATTCCCCGTTGAGTCTGTCGAATCCATAAGCTTTCTACGCGCCTTGGAACTCGCTAGCTCTGCAAGCCCTGAACTGGCTGTTGCAAGACGTGAGCTGGCTGCTTCTCGCGCATTAATTAGCCAAGCCGGAGCACGTCCGAATCCAATATTGTCCGCTAGCCAGGAGGGAATCCGGGGCGATGCCCCGGAGACCACGCTTGAACTGAGCCAAGAAATAGAGCTGGGTGGTAAACGTTCGGCTCGTATTGAGGCGGCGCAACGAGCCTTGGACGTAGCAGCTGCTGACCTACAGGACGCCCAAGCTCGACTGAGGGGGGCAGTGATGGGCGCGTACTACGATGTGCTTACTGCTCAAGAACGGCTGGACCTCGCTCAGGCTGCTTCAAAGCTTGCGAAGCAAGCAGTGAACGTGGCCAATCGACGTGTGAGGGCCGGCATGGTTTCTCCCGTAGAGGAAACCCGGGCGCGGGTTGCGGCTACTGGAGTGCAAGTAGAGCTTGCCCAGGCCACAGCTGAACTCGAAGCTGCGCGCACTCGGCTGGCGGCCAACTGGGGAAATCCACAGCCACGCTTTGAGCGAGTAAAAGAGCCGGCAGAGGCAGTGCCTCCTCTTCCCGAGCTAGCTGAGCTTTATAGCCGTTTGAACGATTCCGCCCAACTAACCCGCGCGCGTCGGGAGGCTGAAAGACGTCGGGCTGCGTTAAAGCTGGAAAGGACGAATCGCTTTTCTAACGTGACGGTTAGCGTAGGTGCCCAACGCTCAGATGAATATAACGGCACGCTGGGATTGGTGAGTATCTCGATGCCCCTGCCGTTGTTTGATCGAAACCAAGGCAACATCGGAGCAGCGCAGGAACGGGCCTACCAGGCGCAGGACGAGCTCAACGCCGTCCATATACGCCTGAAAAGCGAACTTTCCCAAGCGCACATGCGGCTGCGCACTGCTCGCCAGCAGTTTGAACTGTTGCGCAACGATATGCTCCCCAGTGCCCAAAGCGCTTATGAAGCTGCCAGCAAGGGGTTCGAACTTGGAAAATTCACGTTCCTTGACGTACTGGATGCTCAACGCACGCTTTTCCAAGCCCGATCTCAGTACCTGTCTGCGCTATCACAAGCTAACCAGGCGGCGGCAGAAATCTCGCGAATTGTCGGAGATGGGTCGGCCGTTATCACCTCGGCCACTCAGCCATAGGAATCCATATGAAAAGTAAATCGAATACATCTTCCTTGGCTGGTCACAAGAAGCAGATTTTTTGGATCGTCGTCATATTAAGCGTGGCACTTATGCTTGGCGGATTGCTTCTTCGCAGTAGTCCAGCTGTGCCCGATGCGGGCGACGCACATAGCGAGCATGGTGACGAATCGGAGCATGAGGATGAAGGGCATTCGGATGAGGATGCAGAAGCCGAAGGAGATCATGGCCATGATGAAGGAGGCGCCGATAGCGATCACGAGGTCGGTGCGGCAGAGAAAGATGAGCATGAAGATGAGCCCGAGGGAGCGGAGCATACTGAAACAGCAGAGGTAGAACTCTCAGAGACACAAATCCTAGCCGCCGGCATCTCACTGGCAACTGCTCAGCCCGCAAAGATAAAAAGCGCAATTGAGCTGCCTGGCGAAATTACATTCAACCAAGACCGCACAGCGCAAGTTGTGCCTCGTCTCTCAGGTGTCGTTGAAGCGGTCAAAGTCGATTTGGGCGAACAGGTGAAACAGGGGCAAGTACTTGCTGTGATCGCGAGTACAGACCTGTCGGAACGTAGAAGCGAGTTCTACGCGGCGCAAAAACGTCTTGCATTGGCTCAAAAAACCTATCGACGCGAAAAGGAGCTATGGGAAGAGCGTATTTCTGCGGAACAGGATTATTTACAGGCACAACAGGCTTTACGGGAAGCAGAGCTGACTGTTGCGAATGCAAACGCACAGCTACAAGCGCTTGGCAGTGATGCTGGCAAGCCAGACGCATTGAGCCGCTACGAACTCAGGGCGCCGTTCGATGGGATGATCGTTGAGAAGGACATCACGCTCGGTGAGTCAGTCAATACCGATGACCAGATATTCATCATTTCCGATCTCTCCACCGTGTGGGCAGATATCAGCGTTCCTGCCAATGCACTCAGCGCGGTACGAGTAGGCAGCAATGCCGTTATCGAGGCCACAGCATTCGAGTCCAGTGCCAATGGAACCGTTTCTTATGTCGGCTCACTTGTTGGTCAGCAAAGCCGCGCCGCTACCGCCCGGGTCACACTTCCCAACCCTGAAGGGGTTTGGCGCCCCGGCCTGTTCGTCAAAGTGCAGGTAGGCGCTGGCGAAGCATCCGTGCCAGTCGCAGTAAGTCCTGATGCGATCCACACATTGGAAGAAAAGCCGGTGGTGTTTGTACGGACCGACCATGGCTTTGCTGCTCAGCCAATCGTGAGTGGCCGCAGCGATAGTGACGCGGTCGAAATCAAGGAAGGCCTCCAGCCCGGAGCGCGCTATGCCTTGGATAACAGCTTCATCATCAAGTCCGAGCTTGGCAAAGCCAGCGCCTCGCATGCTCACTGATACGGAGTTATAGAATCGTGTTCGAACGTATCATTCGTTTTTCTATCGAGCATCGCTGGTTGGTTATGCTAGCCGTGCTTGGCATGGCAGCGTTAGGAGCTTACAGCTACCAAAAGCTGCCTATCGATGCTGTCCCGGATATCACCAACGTACAGGTGCAAATCAACACTGCGGCGCCAGGTTATTCCCCGCTGGAAGTGGAGCAGCGTATTACCTACCCGCTCGAGACGGTAATGGCTGGGCTGCCCAAGCTCGAGCAGACACGATCCTTGTCTCGATATGGACTTTCTCAGATCACAGTTATTTTTGAGGAAGGCACTGACATCTATTTTGCCCGCCAACTTGTGAACGAGCGCCTGGGAGGGGCCAAAGATCAGCTCCCAGATGGCGTCACTCCAACACTTGGCCCTATTTCCACTGGGCTTGGCGAAATCTATTTTTGGACGGTTGAAGCTGAGGAAGGTGCCACCAAATCGGACGGTACGCCGTATACCCCTGCTGACTTGCGTGAGATTCAAGATTGGATCATCAAACCGCAAGTCCGAAATGTACCTGGTGTTACTGAGATCAATACGATCGGAGGATATGCAAAGGAATATCAGATCGCCCCCAACCCAGACACTTTGCGGTCGTTTGGACTAACACTACAAGATTTGATCGAGGCGGTTGAGCAAAACAATAACAATCTAGGTGCCGGATATATTGAAAAGCGCGGCGAGCAGTATCTTGTTCGCGCTCCAGGACAAATGCAGTCTGTGGAGGACATCCGCGATACCCTTATTAGCAACGTTGACGGTACCCCAGTGCGTATCCGCGACGTTGCGACGGTCGAGGTTGGAAAGGAGCTCCGCACTGGCGCAGCCACCGAGAATGGCCGCGAAGTGGTACTAGGTACGGCCTTCATGCTTATCGGTGAAAATAGCCGAGTAGTTTCAAGGGCTGTCGACGACAAGATGAAAGAGATAAACCTTTCGCTTCCGGAAGGCGTAAAGGCAATTACTGTCTACGATCGAACTGTACTCGTAGACAAAGCTATATCCACCGTTAAGAAGAACCTCACTGAGGGTGCCATTCTTGTTGTGGTTATACTTTTTCTCTTCTTAGGCAATATCCGGGCGGCGATCCTAACCGCGCTTGTGATACCGCTTTCTATGCTCTTCACGTTCACCGGCATGGTAGCCAATCAGGTCAGCGCCAACCTGATGAGCCTAGGCGCATTGGATTTCGGCATCATTATCGATGGAGCCGTGGTGATTGTTGAGAACTGCGTGCGTCGACTTGCACACGCTCAGTCCCATCACGGACGGGCATTAACACTGTCCGAACGGCTTCATGAAGTATTCGCTGCGGCAAAGGAAGTGCGTCGGCCTCTATTGTATGGGCAGCTGATCATTATGATCGTGTATCTGCCGATATTCGCCCTTACAGGGGTAGAAGGTAAGATGTTCACGCCCATGGCGTTTACCGTAGTGACAGCGCTATTCGGGGCGATAATCCTTTCGGTGACGTTCGTCCCAGCGGCCGTTGCGCTCTTTATCGGTAAGCGGGTTACGGAAAAGGAAAACTTTCTAATCCGCAATGCTAAACGGGCCTACGCACCTGCGCTCGATGCGGTAATGGCCAACAAGCCAGCAGTGCTCACCTTTGCGGTAGTTGTAGTCATACTTTCTGGCCTCGTAGGGTCACGTATGGGCAGTGAATTCGTGCCTAGCCTCAACGAGGGAGACTTCGCTATCCAAGCCCTTCGTGTACCAGCTACCAGTCTTAGTCAGTCTGTAGAGATGCAGCAGCAGCTGGAGCGAAAGCTTATGGATGAGTTTCCGGAGATTGAACGCATATTTGCGCGAACTGGCACTGCGGAAGTGGCATCGGATGCTATGCCTCCAAATATCTCTGACGGGTACGTCATGCTGAAGCCACAAGAACAGTGGCCGGATCCAGGCAAGTCGCGTAATCAGCTCTTAAGCGAGGTGCAAGCATCCGCCGCTGAGTTGCCGGGCAATAACTACGAGTTTTCCCAGCCGATTCAGCTGCGTTTCAACGAGCTGATTTCCGGAGTTCGTGCCGCGGTAGCCGTGAAAATCTATGGTGATGACATGGACGTTCTTAACAGCACGGCGGCGGAAGTATCCGAGGTGCTAGGACAAGTACCAGGCGCTTCAGAGGTTACGGTCGAGCAGACGACTGGCCTTCCCATGCTCACGATTGATATCGATCGCGATCAGATCGCACGATACGGCCTGAGTCTAGATACCGTCCAGCAAGCGGTTGCAGTAGCTATCGGTGGCCGAGAGGCAGGCACCTTGTTTCAAGGAGATCGGCGTTTCGATATCGTGGTTCGTTTACCGGACGAGATACGCAGCGATCTCGCCGCAATTGAGCGGCTTCCAATTGCCCTTCCAAGGGAATTAAACAGCACCATAAGTTATATCCCCCTCGGCGAGGTGGCCACCCTGGATTTGGCCCCCGGTCCGAATCAGATCAGTAGAGAAGAAGGGAAACGGCGAATTGTCGTCAGTGCAAACGTCCGTGGTCGTGACATTGGATCATTCGTATCTGAGGCAGAACAGAAAATCCAGGCCCAGGTAGATATCCCGGCAGGTTATTGGATCGACTGGGGCGGTACCTTTGAGCAGCTTGAATCGGCAACGAAGCGGCTGCAGATTGTCGTCCCCGTGGCGCTGCTCCTGGTCTTCATTCTGCTTTTCATGATGTTCAACAATGTCAAAGACGGTTTGTTGGTCTTTACAGGGATTCCATTTGCGCTCACCGGAGGCATTGTTGCGCTGTGGCTCAGAGATATCCCATTGTCCATTTCAGCAGGTGTTGGCTTTATTGCTCTGTCAGGCGTCGCCGTTCTAAATGGCCTGGTAATGATCTCCTTCATCCGTAGCCTACGGGAGCAAGGTTTACCTCTGGACACTGCGATCCGCGAAGGTGCCCTTACCCGGCTACGACCGGTATTGATGACAGCCTTAGTGGCTTCACTCGGGTTCGTTCCAATGGCCTTGAATGTGGGTACCGGTGCAGAGGTACAACGTCCCCTTGCGACGGTGGTGATCGGGGGGATTCTCTCCTCAACGGTGCTAACGCTATTAGTTTTGCCGTTGCTCTACCAGATGGCTCATCGACGCGAAGACGAATTGGAGGAGCAAGAAATCGCGTTGGCCGCTGACAGAACAAGCTAGAGATTGGATGGCGGCACACAACGCCCCGTTCTTGCTAGCTAGCGAGAACGGGGCGCGTTAATTATCGGAGCGCAGTTTCATTAGCGGCGCAGCGGACAGCACAGCCTTTGTGGCGCAGTCTGATGCATCTAAGCGGTAAATAAAAAATTGCTCAGCGCTTAGTGCGTATGACTTTCGCTACATACGCGTCCTTGACCTGATGGCTTTCACCCACGGTGAGCTGACGAAGGATTATGCAAACAGCGACTGACCTGCCCCGGTCGGCAGCAAAGGGCGATAGCTACGACAAAGCCCTGGCTGGAACGATCAGCGGGCTGTGCAAGGCCGAGCTGACACCGTCAATCATGGGCGAACCGTGAGGCCTTTGAGATAGCGACCCAGACATGGGTGCGCTGTACGCCACAGCGTCTGTTCAGCTCACTCGGACATGATCCTTGCGAAGGCTAATAACAACAGATCAGGCAATGGCGGCCTGACTTAAACGAAACGGCTTATATAAATTCCGGGCGATTCGCTGGTAGCGATGTTGCGGGCAAGTTATGGAAACAAAAAAGCGCCCCGAAGGGCGCTTAGAGTGCAACTGCTTCCAAAGGAGATTGGAAGCTGCAGGAGGCGAATATCGTTCAGATATGAAGCGGTTAGTCAGCTTTGGTTTCTTTCTTGCTTTCCGTATTGTTCTGATCTTGGCGGGTATCCTTAATCTGTAATTCGTCTATTTTTCGTTTGGCGGATTCGGTTCCGTGAATTCGTTTTTGATCTGCTCGGAATTTTTCATTAAATTTAATTGAGCGGTCGTAACCATCTTCTGCATAAGACAATGCGGAGCCGCAGATTACCAAACCAACAACAATAGCTTTCAACAGATTCATAGGGCAGTCCTCGCTAAATTCAAAGGTGGCTTGCTGAGCTTTCTCGCTGAGCCCTGCAGGTTCGAATGAATTTTGCGTGATTGAAGTTAACAGCAGCATGAGCCAAGCATTACATTATTGAAATGTAATGCTTCCATTGCGCGGTGACATGAGCGCCTTGCTTCGTCATGTCAGCACCGAGGCGCACCAATCTGCAAGGGCCTATCCTACGAAAAGAATGATTGGAAGATTACAATTTTGTCATCTTCGGATTGACGCCGCATCATCTATCATTAGCGAGCAACGTCGTTTAACGTTTGAGAGGGATCGGCCAGTTATCGGCAAGTTTCAGACGATAATGCACGAACTCGCTTGAGAGTGGTCGCATTTCTGTCAGTGTGGTTTGGAAGGCCAGATGGTATTGGTGCTAGTATTATCTATTACTTTTTTGGGCTCCCTATCCTTGTCTTATGTTATTTAAGGACGGTTAAAAACCAATGGCTCACGAACATAACCATAACACCGAAGCCATAGGCGATAAGCGTTTAATCGCTGCCATTGGCGTTAATACTGTGCTAACTCTGGCACAAGTTGTTGGAGGAATACTTTCTGGCAGTTTATCGCTCATAGCTGACGCGCTACATAACTTGAGCGATGCCGCATCACTGGTTATTGCGCTCATCGCACGTAAAATCGGTCGCAAACCGCCAGATGCTTTTAAAACCTTCGGCTACCGACGCAGTGAAACCATAGCGGCTTTGATTAACTTGGTCACGCTGATTATCGTTGGTCTCTACCTCATCTACGAAGCTATAGGTCGGTTTTTTGCCCCACAGCCCATTGAAGGATGGACAGTGGTCGTGGTGGCGGGAATAGCCTTGATTGTAGATGTCGTCACGGCCTTGCTCACCTACACAATGTCTAAGAATAGCATGAATATAAAGGCGGCATTCTTGCACAATGTGTCGGATGCGCTGGCCTCCGTCGGTGTTATTATTGCCGGAACATTAATCCTTCTGTATGACTGGTATTGGACAGATACTGTACTGACGCTGATGATTGCTGGTTACGTGCTATGGCAGGGCTTTAGCATGCTACCTAAAACCATTCACTTGTTAATGGAGGGCGCACCAGAAGGAGTTTCCATCACTGATATAATCAATGTCATGGAGCAAGTGGACGACGTTGTGAGTGTTCACCACGTACATGTCTGGGAAATTGCCGAACATTCAACTGCATTGGAAGCTCACGTTGTCATCAAGAAGGCTAGCCTGCCCGAAATTGAACGAGTGAAGACTGATTTAAAACGTGTACTTCATGAGCGATTCAAAGTCAGCCACTCGACACTTGAAATGGAGCTAGACGGCAGTGTTTGTATCGACACCAGGCAGGCCGACAGTCATCGCAGCGAAGCATAAGCCTGCTTTGCGCTCACCGCTGTTGCTAGACAGTTATCTCGATATCAACGGAGTGAACTTGCGACATCACTCGTTGGCGCTATGTCTTCGACCAGAGACATGCTAGCGGCATGTGGCCAAAGCAGCTCGTCACGAGGAGATCAGGCTAGGTCGTGGCACCTTCGGCAGGCTGCCGCGACGAGCAAGCCCCGCCAGTCGCTACCGCCGCGGACGCTCAGAGCCAGCGGCGGACTCGTGCACGGTAGCGGGCAAATGATTCGCCGAACAATGTTTCCAGCGCCCACTCTTCGGCTGGGATCTGGAAACGGTTCATGTACAGCACGAAAGCAACTACGCCAAGCAGGGTTAGAGGCGAGGCCAAGACCAGCGCCCAAGCCGCCAGGATAATGGCAAAGCCTAAGTACATGGGGTTGCGGCTGTACCGGTAGATGCCAGCCTCCACTAATGCAGAAGCCTGCTGCGGCTGCAATGGATTAACCGTAGTACGCGCGCGGCGAAACGACAGGACGCCGGCGAGGCACACGCCGAGCCCCAGGAGCAGTATTGGCAAAGCGAAGGTCAGGCGCGCGGTCCATGCCAGTTCGAAACCCGGCAATTTGGTTCCCGACAAACCCATCAGCACAGCGATCAGGCCGGCCACGAGCAGCGGTGGCACGCGGTTTTCCAGCGCGCTCATAGTGTCATTCTCGTGCCTTGGCCACTTCGCTGTTCACCAACTGGCGCAGCGGCTCCGGGCCAAACTCGCTGAGCGCACGACCATTGACAAAAAAAGTCGGCGTGCCACGAACCCCAACGGCTTTAACGTCCTGCATGTCCGTTTCCAGCACGGCGTTGACGCCAGGCGTATGCATGTCCTGGCGGGCCTGTTCCAAGTTCAAACCGACGCGCTCTGCAGCAGCCCATGCCTGCGTTACCTTGGGGTCGTCGTGCCAACCGGGTTGGGCTTCCAGCACAGCCCCCAACACTTGTTCATGGAGATTTTGCTTACGCGCCGCCTCCAGCATTCGCGCCACCTCTTCGGAGCCTTGATGGAACAGTACATAGCGCAGCACCAAACGCACGTCTTCCGGGTTCTCGGCGAGGATCTGCTTCACATAGGGGTGGAAGGCGCGGCATGCCTCGCAGGAAGGGTCAAAGAATTCGACGATGGTCACTGGCGCTTGCGCCGGGCCGAACACTGGTGAGTGGAAGCGAACCAACTGGCCGCCGTTCTGTTTGGGTTGTGTCGCGGTCTCTTGGGCTGTCGAACCGGGAGCCTGGGCCTGTTGAGGCGATTGCGAGGGGGAATAGAAGAATGCGGCGGCAGCAAAGACGGCCAGGATCACGACACTGACGATCAGGACCACGGAACGGCGATTCATGGGGTGGTTCTCCGACGGATGATTATGAGCAGGATGGCGATAAGGATAAAAGCGAACAAGGCGAGTGCCGGCAGGGGCACCACGCCGAAGAGGGTCATTCCGGCGCCTGAGCAGGATGGACCAGTGGCCGTGCAGGGCTGGATCGGCTGTGGAATCAGCCCTGCATAGAGCAGCGTGTGAACAAATGCCAGTGCCGCACCGATAGCGGTCAGCGGCAGGGCATAGTGCCAGACGGTGAAATCCGAGCGGTAGCAGGCGATGGCCAGGATCACCGCCAGCGGAAACATGAAGGCACGCTGGAACCAGCACAACACGCAGGGTGCCTGGCCCATCACCTCACCAATGAACAGCGCGGACAGGGTCGATACCAGTGCGACCAGCCAGGTTAGCAGCAGCAGGTTCCAGGGCATGCCTGAAGGTTGAGGATTCATTGCGGTTAACTCCTGGCGATGGCGAGCACTTGCCTCAGACCCGCCATCCAGTTATTTCGAAACATCATGCATCCTCTTATCGGCAGGACTTGTTAGGACCGTTGCGGACTTCGCCCAACGGCAAAGCGAAAAGCAACCAGCCTCAACGCTGGGTTAAATCCGATGCCAGTGGGAGAATGTCGCCCTTGCGCAACAAGGGAAGATATCAGATGTCGCGGGACTGGCTGGAAGAACACCAGATAGCATTTTATTTCGCGGCGGTGGTGGCCGCTGCCATTGCAGGCCTGAGCTCTGCGCAATTCACCGGACTGACGGCCATGGCCATCACACCGGCGATTGCCGTGCTGATGTATGCCATGTTTCTGCAGATTCCTTTTTTGGAGCTGCGAGAAGCTTTTGCCAACCGCCGCTTCGTCGGTGCCTTGTTGCTGGCCAACTTCCTATTGGTGCCATTGATGGTGTGGCTGGTGACGTGGCCGCTCTCATCGAACAAGGCCTTGTTGGTCGGCGCGCTGCTTGTCCTGCTGACGCCTTGTATCGATTACGTGGTGGTCTTCACCCACCTGGGCAAAGGGGACTCTCGTCTGGTGCTCGCGGCGACGCCATTGCTGCTGTTGCTCCAGCTTCTGCTGCTGCCCCTCTACTTGCGGCTAATCCTTGGCCCCGAAGCCGGCACAGTGATCGAGCTGTGGCCCTTCGCAGAAGCCTTCCTGTTACTGATCGTCCTACCCTTGGTAGCGGCTGTGCTCACCGAATTTGGCGGACGCCGATCTCTGCTGCTTCGCGCATGGAGCGCAGGTTGGGCCTGGCTGCCAGTGCCTGCAATGGCCCTGGTTCTAATCGTGGTGGTGGGTTCGCAGATCGCGGCTGTCGTGTACCAACTCGACATCCTGGCGCCGTTGCTTCCGGTATACGGAGCGTTTCTACTACTCGCTCCGGCCCTCGGCGTACTCAGCTCCCGGCTATTTGGCTTGGAGGCTTCTGCCGCACGGGCAGTGGCCTTTAGCTCAGGCACTCGCAACTCGCTTGTAGTGCTTCCCCTGGCCCTAGCGCTCCCGGAGTCCATTCGCGCGCTGGCCGCGGCGGCTGTGATTACTCAGACACTCGTAGAACTGATTGGTGAATTGATCTACTTACGGGCGATTCCAGCCATGGTCAGAAACAGTTGAGCCTCGTCGAAATCGGCGAGAGCGCTCATGCCTCGTGCTGTGGAGCAAGATTGATCAGCGGCGCAATGATGAGCTGAGCGGAGCGCGCCCAAGAAACCAGTGCCTCAAGATCCATCTGTAGAGATTGGGCTTCTGTCCAGATACAAGCACTCTCGGCAGGCACCGTAAGAGCGATGCCCTCAACTATCGTCAGAGCCATCGCATGCAATCTCAGTAGCTCGTCGCGAATGGAGGTGATTCCACCCAGTTCCACCAAGCAGACGTCCAAGCGATCAACCAGCCGGAGCAGTTGAGAGGTGTCGAAGCTGTCGCGCAGGTTTTCCAACGCCACGGCGTCCACTTCGCCGTACGGTGTAAGGCGGAAGGATGCGGGAGGAATGTTGATCATGGCGTTTTCTCGGTATCTAGCTGGCTAGGTCTGATCACCCGCAGCGAGCCGGCAGCTTGTTGGAACACCGAGTCCTTGATCCAGGGCTCCGGTGGCCGGTTTAGCTTGAGGTTGAATTCGCCGAAGCGCTTGAGGTTGCTGGTCAGGTAGAGTGGTTGGGCCCCCTTCAGCATACATAGCGGAACTGGTGTAGACGACTAGCCCTGAGCTAGGCCTTGGGCTTTCAAGCAGCTCCAATGATCGGCACTGAAGTGCTAGGGAGCGGATTACTTCTAAAATTCTGGCTAACACGCTCACACTTAAAAACGCTTCTGGATATGCTGGAAAAAGGCAAGCCAAGCAGGCGAAAAATTGACACTAACTACTTTCAATACAATGGTTATTTCTTGGGATATAACTCTTCTAAAGATAATGCCGGTAAATACGGATTTGAAGAAAGCCCTGCTGAAATCAAGCAAAAAGTGAAAGAGCTTTTACTAATCTAGCTCGGTCGAACAAACTAGGTCTATTGCTCGTTGAGTGATCGTCTCTGAGCATTTTAACTGCTGCCGTTGCTGGCAGCCATGAGTCAAAAATTGCACTCAACGACAGGCAGCTTTTGGCCGACAGGTGCCTGTCGTCACCGGCTGCAATCGGCCGAGGCTGTGTAAAAACGTTTTCGAGCGCGACAGGTACTCAAAACCGGACTGGAAATCGCGCATCTGGGCGAAATCCACATCTGCTGAGGTGCCGAAAAATTTCAGATTTCACGTAGACGCGCGCGCTTCAATTTTGACGAAGCGTTTTTACACACTCTGGGCCAAAAGCAGGCATTAGATGTGACCACGGCACTCGAGGTGATTCAAAACTGCTCTAGACGTTCGTCTTCAGCTGATAGCCATATGGACAGCACACACCACCCAAGGTACGGTTCATTTGCCATGGTAATACGCCATTATCAAGCGATGCCTAGAGGGATTTAGAGTGCACGTTAAAGCCATCAAGCTGATCAACTTCAAAAAATTTCGCGACGAACTTCTAGAATTCAACGACGACGTCAATATTTTCGTCGGCGACAACAATGCTGGTAAAAGCACAATCTTGGAAGCGTTAGAAATTGTGCTCAATTACAATCATCGTGGACGGCCCTTCAACGGCGAGTTCTCCCCTGATCTTTTCAATCAGGATGCCGTCACGCGGTTTCTCGCCTCTGACTTGAGCTCCAAGCACCTGCCCAGCCTTATCATCGAAGCCTACATTGACGGTGTGCCTGAGTACCGAGGCTCGAACAACAGCCTCAAGGCTGACGCCCAGGGCGTCTTGGTACAAGCCTGTTTCGACCCGTCGCTGGAGGCCGTATACGAGAGCCACCTGCTGACCAAGCCGAACATCACCAGCATTCCGATCGAATTCTATAAGGTGGAATGGCTCGATTTCGGTTGGAATCCGATAAAACCGATCGCTAAGAAGTTTAAGGCGCTGTACATCGACCCCACACGTATCCACCCAACCATGGGGAAGAACCAGTACATTTCGAGCATTCTCAACACCGCATTGGCGAAGGAAGAGCTCGTCAAGCTGACCCTCAATTATCGTGAAAACCTGCAGGTGTTTAACAACTCCGGGGAGGTCAGGACGGTCAATGCCAGCCTTGATGCGGGTCACCTTATCACCGATAGCAAGCTCACCATTGCAGCAAGTACGTTACCTGCGGGCTCCATCCAGACCGGCCTACAGCTTGAGGTCGATGATGTGCCTTTTCACCTCATCGGCAAGGGTGAACAGAGCAATGTGCAGATTAAACTGGCCATTCAGAACAAATCCCACGACATCGATCTGGTGATGATGGAAGAGCCCGAAAATCATCTATCTCACACCAATCTGAACAAGCTTGTGCACTACATCGAAACCCAGCGAGGAGACAAGCAGCTGTTCCTGACCACCCACAGCTCGTATGTGTTGAACAAGCTGAGTATCGACAAAATTTGCCTTGTGCAGTCAGGGTACAAAAGGCTGCACACGCTAGACGCTAAAGTGGTGAAGACCCTCAAGCGTCTTCCTGGCTACGACACCTTGCGGGTGGCACTGTCGGGCAAGGTCATCCTGGTCGAGGGGCCGTCGGACGAACTGGTGCTCAAGAAAATCTACCAACGAAAACACAACCGACTGCCTGAGCAGGACGGGATAGATATCATCGTGGTACGCGGTGTAGGTTTCAAGACGTTCATCGAAGTCGGTAAAGAGATCGGCACCAAGATCCATGTGCTCAGGGATAATGACGGCGACTATAACGGTAACGTTGTACAAGGACGTCTGGAATACGCTGCGTTTCCTAACATCAAGCTGTACTCGTCGATGAACGACGCCGAATTTTCGCTTGAGCCAGCGATGATTTATGCCAACGCAGTTGACATTAAAACCCTTGACGCTTTCGCAAAGGAAGTCTTGTCGACGGAAACCTTCAATATCTACAACGCAGAGGTCTCTCTGGAGGATCGAAGGGAAAATTTGATCCGTTGGTTCAAGAGCGTAAAGGGCAACGGTAAAGGCGCTCGCAAGGTCGACTCTGCGGTCAAACTGTTCGATGGCGCACTGGACTTCAAGTACCCAGCCTTTCTAGACGAGGTGCTCGATTTTGCCTAACGAACTCTGGGTCGCAGGCGCCGGATCAGGGAAAACGCACAAGATCATTACTGAAGCCATTGAGACCATCAAGGCTGGTGGACGTGTGCTTGTAGTCACCTATACAACCAATAATCAGGCAGAGTTGCGCTCTCGTTTTGTTGAGTTGTACGGTGCTAGCAGTGAGCACTTCGTCGTCAAGGGGCTGTTCTCTTTTTACCTGGAAGATATGGTGCGTCCCTATCAGAGCGAGGTATTTCCAGATCGGATCACGACTATCTCGTTCACTGAGAACAACCCTCACTTAATATCAGGTACAACCTACTACATTGAAGGCAGAGCTGAAAAATCGGAAGATGGCACGATCAATCCACTGCATTACCTGACGCCCTGCAAAACAAAGGCGTACTCCGGGTTTTTGGCAAAGCTTGCGACCCTCATTGCGAAACTATCCAAAAATGCCCCTGCCAAGCGGTTGAAGGAGATTTATCAAAGGGTCTATTTTGATGAAGTGCAGGATTTGGTCGGTTGGGACTACGACGTGATCAAATCACTCAACAAGGTCATGGTCGACTCGATCTGTTGTGTGGGCGACTTTCGACAGACAATCTACACAACGACGTTCGGCCATAAGGCTCCGCAGACGCCTCAACAGAAGGTCGATTACTTCGTCGGGAAAATGAAGTTCGAAAAGCATTCGATGCCGAAGAATCGCAGGTGCATACAAGAAATCTGCGACCTCTCCGACACGATCCACCTGGGGCTGTATGACAAGACGGTAACAGGTGTCGAGAAAGTGCCAGACGAAATATCGCATCACCATGGCACCTTCATAGTGAAACAATCTCAGGTGAGCGATTACTTGGCAGCGTTTCAGCCTCAAGTACTGCGCTGGTCGTCCACCACCGGCACTGGATACCTACCGGGTAACCTTATCTGTTATACGTTCGGTTCCTGCAAAGGCTTAGGCTTTGATCGAGTGCTTGTGATCCCGTCAGATAAACATCTGAAGTTCATTGGCGGAAATGCCAAAGTGTTCGACAAGGATAAGACGGAGGAGTCGCGAAACAAGCTATACGTCGCGATTACCCGCGCGCGCTATAGCCTGGCCTTCCTCGTCGAGGATAAGAAGGTGAAAGGGCTCCCTTACCCCATATGGGATGGCTCTGGCGCGCTCAATGCAGTGATCGAAAAGTGAGGCGGAGAGGCTGACGACTCATGTTGAGTGACGAGAAGCCGCCTCTCCCCGCGGACATTTCAGGAGCAATACCATGACGATGGCCCATGAGCGCACCCGTAGCGTTGTTCAAACACGGGACTTCCTACAGGAGCTGGCTAGGGACACGAGCCTTCCTGAAAACGTACGGTACCAAGCAAATAATCTACTTCGGCATTACCCGACAGCAGAAGCCGTCTGGTTGGCTGGTCGAGTGGAAGAGCGATCCAAGCAAGAGCTTTCCCTATTGGCCGACAAGCATGGACCTCTACATCCGGTGTTAGTCAGCTGGCTGTTAAATGATCCGATGTTTTCGGATCACGGAGCCAGCTGAGCCGGGGCGCAACACTGGCAAGAGGATCCCCCTCGTCAGGTGTTCAAGGGGCAGATGCTGGCTGTGGCCTTGATGTCCATCATGCCGTTTAAATAGGCCCCGTTTATCTCTGAGCGGCCCGAAGGGAGCCGTGCACTGGGCGTGATTGACATACCGCCGTGCCGTAACAGCTTCCCTCGTATCTATAATTGGTGGCTCAGCTAGGAGCCATCATGAGTTTGTTGCCGATTGAATCTGTTTTGCCCGCTTTAAGAGATGCCTTGTCTGCACGTAATGAAGTTGTACTTGAGGCAGCGCCGGGGGCAGGCAAAACAACGCGAGTACCAATAGCGCTGCTGGAAGAGCCTTGGCTGGCCGACCAGACTATTGTCATGCTCGAACCACGTCGACTAGCTGCCAGAGCCGCAGCTGAGCGACTGGCGAGCGAGCTGGGAGAAAGCGTTGGGCAAACAGTCGGCTATCGAATTCGCTTGGAGAGTAAGGTCGGACCACAGACTCGAATTGAAGTAGTGACTGAAGGCATTCTTACTCGTCGGCTTCAAGACGATCCTGCCCTAGATGGCGTTGGGCTGCTCATATTTGATGAGTATCATCTGCGTAGTCTCGATGCCGATCTGGCGTTGGCCTTGTGTCTCAACGGCCGTGAGTTGTTGCGCGACGAACCGCCGCTGAAGGTGCTGCTGATGTCCGCCACGCTGGAAGGCGAGCGCCTGTCGCGCCTGCTGGACGAGGCGCCTGTGGTACGCAGCGAAGGTCGCATGTATCCGGTGGAGCAGCGTTGGGGGCGGCCGAGTCAGATCGGCGAGGCGCTCGAACCCCGGGTGGTACAGACCATGCTCCAGGCCCTGGCCGATGAACCTGGCAGCCTGCTGGTGTTCCTCCCCGGCCAGGCGGAGATTCGCCGCGTCGCCGAGCAGTTGGCCGAGCGCCTCGCTGGCCGGTCAGAGATCCTGCTCTGCCCGCTCCACGGTGAACTGGACCTCGCTGCCCAGCGCGCGGCCATCGAGCCGGCACCGGCGGGCAAGCGCAAGGTGGTGCTGGCCACCAACATCGCCGAGACCAGCCTGACCATCGATGGCGTGCGCGTGGTGGTGGACGCGGGCCTGGAGCGTGTACCGCGCTTCGACCCGGCCAGTGGCATGACTCGCCTGGACACCCAGCGTATTTCCCGCTCCTCCGCGACCCAGCGTGCCGGCCGTGCCGGCCGTCTGCAGCCGGGTGCCTGCTACCGGCTCTGGTCTGAGGCCCAGCATGAGCAACTGGCCGCCCACGGGAGCGCGGAAATCCTCCAGGCCGACCTTGCCGGACTGGCGTTGCAACTGGCGCGCTGGGGGATTGGTGATCCCAATGAACTGGCCTGGCTCGATCCGCCGCCCACGGCTGCCTACGCCCAGGGCCGTGACCTGCTGCAACGCCTCGGCGCACTGGCCGACGATGGCAACTTGACCCGCCATGGCCAGGCCATGGCCGAACTGCCCGCCCATCCGCGCATTGCCCACCTGCTGTTACGTGGCCACGCCCTGGGACTCGGCGGCCTGGCCTGTGACCTCGCCGCCCTACTGGGCGAGCGCGACATCCTGCGTGGTGGCGGTGCCGACCTGCACAGCCGCCTCGCCTTGCTGGCCGGTAACGACAAGGCAGCGCGTGGCGCTCGTGGCGGCGTGCAGCGTGCTCGCCAGCTGGCGCGGCAGTTCCGTTCCTACCTGCGTGGCCCGGCCAGCGAGCCGGTGGCCGATCCGGATCACCCGCGCTGGCTCGGCTGCCTGCTGGCGTTCGCCTACCCGGACCGCATTGCCCAGCAACGTCGTGCCGGAGGGGCCGATTATCGGCTGGCCAATGGCCGTGCAGCCACCTTTGGCGAGCCGGATGCGCTGATGAAGGAGCCCTGGTTGGTGATCGCCGATCTCGGTAGCCGCCAGGGCCAGCGTGAAGAGCGCATCTATCTCGCGGCCGACCTTGATCCCGCACTGTTCGACGGCCCTCTGGCCGAACAGGTAAGGTGCCAGGACCTGCTCGACTGGGAAGAGCGCGAAGGTGTGCTGCGCGCCGAACGTCAGGTGAAAGTGGGTGAGTTGGTGCTGGCCCGCGAAGCCCTTGCCGAACTGGATGACGAGGCCCGCTCGCGTGCGCTGCTCGGTCTGGTGCGACGCAAGGGGCTGGAGCTGCTGCCGTGGAGTGCGGAGCTGCGCCAGTGGCAGGCGCGGGTGGCGCTGCTGCGCCGACTGGACCTGGCCGACACGGGCAGCAGCGAATGGCCAGACCTCTCCGACGCGGCGCTTCTGGCCAGCCTGGAGGAGTGGCTGCAGCCCTGGCTGGGCAAGGTCAGCCGCCTCAGCCATTTCGCCAACCTCGACCTCGCCGGCATCCTCCATGGCCTGCTGCCCTGGCCGCTGCCGCAACGCCTCGACGAGCTGGCGCCGCGTACGCTGGAAGTGCCCTCCGGCTCGCGCATCCGCCTCGACTACAGCGACGAGATGCCGGTTCTCGCGGTGCGCCTCCAAGAGCTGTTCGGCCTCGCCGACACTCCGCGCATCGCCGGTGGCCGTCAGGGCGTCAAGCTGCACCTGCTGTCCCCGGCCCAGCGCCCGGTGCAGGTCACCCAGGACCTGGCGAGTTTCTGGCGCAATACCTACGCGGAAGTGAAGAAAGATTTACGAGGTAGGTACCCTAAGCATTACTGGCCTGAGGACCCGCTTGTGGCCCAGGCTACAGCTAGAGCTAAGCCGCGAAAATCGTAGGCTGTTGCTCAATGCGGGCGTGTGAACCGGAACCCAGTGTTGCCTCGAGAGCAACGCAGGTTGGCTCTCTGTTGAGTGTGCCAGTCAACCGGCGTACTAGGGCCGTGCGAGTTTTACCGTATTGCCATTCGTAGAGTCGACGTGCCCGTTTTTTGCAGATTTCGGCCCTTTGTAAATGTGTGCTCCGGAACTTAAGCGACGGTTCACCCTTGACACCCTAGTGGAGGATCATAGATGTCGTGGACTTTGGCGGCATCGACCATGCATTCCTGGTTGATCACAACGGCCAAGTGATCTTCAGCCTTGACAAGGGTCAGGTGATGACGAACCTCAAGGACATCTATCCGGACAGAGCCCTACGGATTGAGTCGGGCATTCAGGATGCCACCTTGCACGGGCAGGAGCGGATTGTCTCTTTCGCCCCAGTGAACGACCGGTAAACGTCGTCGTCATTAGACACGCGCTTTATGGACGCTTCGGCAGTGAAGCGAGTTGTATCGCAACATTCAAAGGTGGTTATGCCAATGCTCCCAGCTTTTGACTGACTCCGTATTCTCTTCCTCTTCCTCTTCCTCTTCCTTTGTCTCTTTCTTGAGATCTTCTTGCCGAAGTTGCTTTAGCTTCTCCAGTTCACGCACGTACTCGTCAACTGGCATACCATTTTTTAATGCGTTCAGAAGTAGCTCCTCGGCCTGGTCATATATACGGTTAGTCCTGATTATATGGGCAGATGAAACGATGTCTTCGTATCCATCAAGTTTGGCGAATGCAAGATGAATATACCGTTCTACCGAGAGGGGATCTTTGTGGCCAGTCCACAGCATGACGTCGTAAAGAAACTTTTTGCTATTAAGCAGGGCGCTTCTGAAGTCGTCCTTTTGCTTGAACTTGTGTCTTTTGATTAGGAGTACGAAAAGATTGGTGATGAAAGCATGGCGGAACATGTGTGCACAGACTTTTTCTTCGATGCCGGCGTGACTTCTAAGTTGAATCATTTCATTCGTAATACTGCAGGCACCGAGCGGCTTACCAGTCTTTTCTTGAACAAAGAGTCTGTCGTGATCCGTGTCCTTGAAGTTGCGAAGAGATATTCTGCGGGCAAACTGAATATATTTCTTAGCTTCGCTTAGTACCACTCTTGAAATCGGGATAAAACGCTCGGAATAGGTTCCACGTTTCAAGGTTCGCAGACGTAGCAATGGGAACGACATGTTCATGGCATTACGTATGTCCGAAACGGTAATTTCAATTATCTCGCTGCGTCGAGCGCCCGTATGCTCAAGCAAGGAAATCACCAGATTCCGTCGAAGTTGAAGGTGTCTCGATGGGTGGATTTTGTTTGCTGAATCTCGCAAAAGCTTTATATGTTCGCTCGGGATCGGATCGCGCGTGTGGTAGCGCGTTCCAGATACATGAAGAGAGTGGTGATGCAGATAACTCCGCTTTATCGTTCTTCCTGAGCGCGTTGTGATAGTAAATGTTTTCATTACGGCGCGGATGGTTCCATTCTCTGATACAAATGCATCGTCGCCATAAAGACGTCCTACGAATTGCAAAAAATCTAGACAGATCCTACCAATTGCTAGGAGTGTAGTTTCGGTGCGCCTATTTACAGTGGGATCGTTGACAGATCGCTCCTTTCTTAATTCGTCAATGAAGTCTGAGAACTGTTGGTCAGACAGTCCTATAAAGTCAGTTCGGTATCTGAAGCAGTAGCGAACTAGTGGGCTTATTTTGGATGCATACTCCCCAATGCTTCCGCCTTTACCGCCGTGCCTTGATAGGCCTTTTCCACCTCGGCCAGGGCGGTCACGTAGTGCGAGCATGTAGAGATTTGCGACGTTATTGGGCGTGCCATCAGGCCAACAGCAAAACGGCAGGCCAGAACCATCTTTTGTTATAGTACTTCCATGCGCATGGTAGCTAAAGAGTGTTAGCTCTTTAAGTGGTTTAAATAGTTGTTGGCGAAGGTGGTTTGTCACTTGCGATACTCCTCCAGTCGCGTAACTCGCCCGTCTCCGGAAGAAGGGGAGGGGGGGGGTGGCTGTTCTGGAGGGAGGCTCAGTAGAGCAGTAAGTGCCTGAACGGCATCGCTTGCCCGCTTTTCAAGTAGAGCGGGATCTAGATTGCTACGTATATTTCTTAACTCGTTAATTGCCAGGCTTAATCCCTGGAGGAGGACCATGTTGGCGCAGCGCTGCTTATCAAGTCTCTCCTCTAGTTCAGTTACTAGTCGCGAAAGTCCGGACTTAGTGCGTTTTGTTGAAGTGGCCTCTTTGCTGCCATTGACCTTCTCAATGGCCCTCAATGCCGCTAGGCGGAGGGTATCAAGTTCCTTAAATCCTCCCTTGAACTGTAAGTTGGCGTGAGATTTTAAAGTGTTGATGCTCATTGGGGATTTTGACTTTATAGCCCCTGAGTCCTCGAAATTGAATTCGAGCTTGGCTAGCGCTCCTTGGCTTCTGAGAGCCTTTAGAATGTTCTCGTTTTTGGAAAAATAGTCAGGATTACGGTAGATTAGCTTTAAAAGTTCACTGGTTATTAATGTGGCGCTAGCATGTGGCTCTAGGTCGGAGATTTTTTTCATTTAGTCTGTGCTCTGAATTTTTACTACCACGCGCATATGTTGGCCGGTTTCGTCTGTGAAAAACTCTGGCTCAATCTGGACTTTCCCTGTCTTTATCATGTCGGTGATTGCGTCTTCAAGTTCAGCAGTGTCTACTAGAGCAAAATTATCTGTGTTGTAACGAATTTTTAGTATTTCGGCTAGATCTTCGTAAGCAGTGATATCGCCATTATGCAAGCTTTCTGCTATGAACTGAGCCTTAGCGCTACGCAAAACTGCACCATCAGTGGACTCAGTAATGTAATTCCAAACATGCTGCATGTCGGTGTGCCCGAGCATCCACTGCAGTGTCTCCAGTCCTCCAAAACTGCTCGAGTGGAAGAATACCATGGAGAAAAAGCGTCGAAGTTGATGTTGTCGGATATAGTACCTTTCTCCTTTTGAATTTAGTGGTAGTTCGAAATAATCGCACAACAAGTCTAGGTTTCTATTGTAGGCATACATTGTTTGCTGACTAAGCCCGGCATTTCCGAGGAGTCCGGGGGGGGCAAAGAGGCTAGTCATTTCAGTTATGAATCCGCTTTTTAAAAGTCTCTGCTGCATGGAAATTAAGTTTTTAATCATTTTTACGGCAATGGGTTCGATTGGGCGTGCTTGGCGTTGTCTTATGCCGAACAGGTTGGATGTGCTTTTTCTATTTAAGAAGATCAACCATCTTTCGCTTTTATCTAGGCAGTCAGTCGAGTGCAAATCGAGCATTTCTCCTATTCGGCGAGCCATGATTGTTCCAACTACCATCTGGACACATCCAATATAGATGCGTAAGCACTCAATCAGTCCCACATTATTTCTGAGTTCTATGAAGTAATTTGACTGCTTTCTCAGTGCGCCGTGCCTAATAGACACCGTTTGACATACAAGCCCAAGCTTCCTAATTCCCATGTCGATAAGCTCAGGGGGCATAATGTCTTGTAACTCTCCATTGGTAAGTTGCGTAGGGGCAATTCCATTGAGGTTGCAATGCTCTGCCATGCGGCAGAAACCTTCTATTAGAAGTTCTCCATACTTGAAATGGTACTCGATTGATTTTCTGAAGGCGTCTCTCACTATTGGGTACGGCAGCGTCCGAAACCGAGCAGCTTCAGAGAGTGATGGTTCATAATCAAGTATCTGCTTCAGCTCTGATACTTCGGGAGCTGGAAGCCCAATTTCATGAAGAATTCCAAGGTTGTATGTTAAAAATCTGTAGGCGCGAAATGGACCGGATGTCATTGCTTCATGGTCACCTGTCCTGACCGATGAACCGGGATACTCTCTCGATATTATTTCTCTCTCATTATCAGTATAGAATTCTAATGAGCTTAATGTTTTTAGTTTTAGATGCCCGCCTTTCAGTGTGTTGGCATAAAGCGATTTCGCTAGCTGCAAGGTGTTAGGGGTGCGGACTCCAGCAGTTGATCTTTTTTTATAATATCCATGCAAATGCAAGGCAGCTCTTGCATAAGGTATTAAATCAAAAGGTATTTCCAGGTGATGCTCATCTAGTTGTTCGTCAGTCACAATGCGCATTCGTGGATATTGATCTAGAATGCTATCGAGTTCGATAGAACTGGAAGTGTTTATTAAGCTTAAACAAAATTTGCTGATAGTCTTGGTCCACTCGTAAACCGACTCTTCCGAACCGTTGACGCTTGAGAAGACGTCTAGCATTCTCTTCATGTGATGGCTGTTGATTCCAGCCAATCCGAATCTGGATAGCTGATATTCTTTTGCATTCAGAAGAATGTAATCGGCAACGTGAATGGCCCTGTTAAACATCGTCATCTGTGCGGCTAGTGAACCTAATTCGATCGCCGATCCTCGAACAGAACGTGTAGATGTTGTTAAAAAATACTTTAGCCCGTCTAGTAATGGCTTGTTTTTTTGGGCAAGCAGAGAAGTTTCGTCGTCTAATGTAATGTCCCAGTTGATCGTGTTGGGGGTCGCAAAATTGAAATCATATTTCCATATGTGCAAGTCGAAATCACTCAGCAACCAACTTGATTTTTTGTATTCTGTCCTAGGGTCGGTGTAGAACGCTTTTAGGAAGTCTAGCTCTGCTGGTAATTCAACATTCATATATCAACTTCTCCATTCTGCGGGGGTTACACCTCTGCTCGGCGACATAAAGGTGGTCTTTCAGTAGTGCGTCATTATCCCTTCTGATCTCGGCAACAACGGCCTTCGTTAGATCTGCCCAGTATCGTGCTACTCCTGTCACTTCTTCGGGTCGTTCCGCTGTAGCCACTGCTTTCTCTAATGATACGAGGGCGGTCATTATCCCTGGATCCACTGAGATGTAGACCTCTGAGTACTGATTCGCTGAATAGGGTTCAGTTGTTTGAGTGTTCTCCGGGTTGACCAGGTGGTCAGGGATGTCTTTTAGTGCATGGTTCTTAAGAAATAGATTTAACTCTTCCATTGTCTCGAAGTCTGCGGCCTCTATGAGGAAGCTGCTATCTTTCATCGCGTCACAGATTAAGCCGCGCTGAAAAATTCTTATCCAGCGGGCTTGGAAGAAGGCTAGTATTGACTCCGGCAGGTAGTGAGAAAGTTGCAGGCAGTCGTGGTTTGCGTGGCCGAGCGCTTTGGACATGGCTTCGACGCTTTGGGTTTTTAAATATACCTCTACCCCACATGAGGCTCGAAGACTAGAAAGGGTGACTCGAGATAAGAAATTTTTTAGTTCAGTACCCCTCAAGGAAGTATGATTTGAAAATTGTTGTGCAAGTCGTTCAAAAATCCGTGTGTGTTTATCGAATAGCGCTTTGTTCCAAGTCGGAATTACAGCGCTCCGCGGGTGACCGAAACCCTTCCCGCAGGTCAGGAATAACTCCTTCCATCGGCTGTCGCCAATTCCCTTGAGATATTTTCTTAACGGTGCTGTGATCTTTATTACTTCGAAGATTCGCTTTGTTGAGTTCGCGTTTAGTTGTATTTTCTGCTCGCTTAGCTTTCCACCTCTTCTATCCTTGAAGCCGACCAACTGATACCCGGTGTCGGTTTTCACAAAGCCGGATCTTCTACCTTTGTCGTCATACAAACGAAAATTCTTAAGGAAAGATTCTGTGATCTCATTGTGCTCTGCTACCAGTAAGCATTGGTAGGGATAAAGAGTGCCAGCAGCCGGAAGTCCAAGTATATTTGCGACATCAGCAGATAATATGGTGTATCCGTATTGGTGTTCGAAGTCCATGCGCGAGGATGGAAAGCCGTTGCTTTGAAAAATCGCGCAAATTGATTCGTGATCGTAACTCCGACGCTGCCAGCCTTTTCGAGGTTTGATTTCCGAGGAGTTTATCCGTGTGGTTGCGAGTATACGAAGTTGGACTCTCGAGTAAAGTTCATTGGCTTGTTCTGTTGCCCAGGATTTTACGGTTTCGATGTCTTTGTGGATACTTTTGAATAATATTTCTATTGCCTCGTTATCAGTTATTTCGAGAGGGACTCTAGTGATAAGTTTTTCATGGATTTCCACCCCCTCATCAGACACGGACACTCTTGTTTGCGCTCTGTGTTGTTTGGGGCGGATGGGCCGTGGTAGTCCATCCCCAAAAGGGGTTGCCCAAACTCCTGATTGTATAAAGGCCTCTTCGCAGTTCGATATGAACCTGTTCCACGTTTTTATCTGGGTTGGTATATTTAGATTTTCTCTATATGCGGTTAAGAAGTGCTCCTTCATGAAGTGCAAAAAGAATGATTTTATATTTTCTGGGTTTTGGAAGGTTGTAGTTGGCCACTCCAAAGAGTTCTTCGATAAATAGCTGGCCAGCTTGTTGCACAATGTGGTGTTGCATCTTGCTTGCTTGGCCGAAAAAGTCTTCCATGTCCGGTAGTACTCTTCTGTAAACTCAGGGCCATGGGAGTGCCATAGTTCTCCCAGCGCGAGAAAACTTGGTACTCCTTTTAGGGAGTCGACTTGCCATCCGTTCCAATAGCGCAAGGCCAATGGGTTCAATTTTTTCTGCTGGGAATCCCAGAGTTCTTTCCCTTCTTCGAGGTCGGCCATCAAATAGTCGAAATTGGGCATGCCTGGAATTTCGTCGCGCAGACTTGTAAGTGTTTCTACGAAACGTCGAGCCCAGCGAATCCGAACAGGCTCTTTGCTATCGGCCAAAGTTCTTGATCGCAATGCACCGACAAAACCGATGATGATCGGCTCGCAGCTTCGACTCGACAGATGGACGTAGGAGAGTTCTGCCTCGATGAGTTGGAGGTAGCACTCGAGCAGCTTCAGCGGAACGTTAATCAACTCCGACGACGCGTGGGTTTGAAAGGCCTTGGCTAGGGGCTCCGAAATTTTTCGGAATGGATAGTTGGGTAAGAACAGGGTGCTGCTGATGATTGTCAACGAATTCTTGTCCTTGCTTTGGGGTGGAAGATCCCGTATTTGCTGGGTTTAGGTATCTAATGATAAATCCATGCGAATGGCAAAATGCGTGAGCGCAGCCTGGATGCCGACCTGGCTCTCGCACTGACGCTCAATGCGCGGCAATTGCTGCGCGATGTGCCGCTGAAGCTGCTGCTGATGTCGGCAACTCTGGAGGGCCAGCGCCTCTCGGCTTTGCTCGACGATGCGCCGGTGGTGCGCAGCGAGGGGCGCATGCACCCGGTGGCGCAACGCTGGGGACGCCAGCTGGCACCGGGCGAGCGCATCGAACCGCGGGTGGTGCAGACGGTGCTGCAGGCGCTGGAAGAGGAGCACGGCAGTGTGCTGGTGTTTCTGCCGGGGCAGGGCGAGATCCGTCGGGTCAACGAGGCGCTCGCCGATCAGCTGTCGGGCCGCAGCGACATCCTGCTCTGCCCGCTGCATGGCGAGCTGGAACTGGCGCAGCAGCGCGCGGCCATCGAGCCGGCACCGAGCGGTATGCGCAAGGTGGTGCTGGCGACCAACATCGCCGAGACCAGCCTGACCATCGAAGGCGTGCGCGTGGTGGTGGACGCCGGGTTGGCGCGGGTGCCGCGCTTCGATCCGGGCAGCGGCATGACGCGCCTGGAGACGCGGCGTATCTCCCGCGCCTCGGCCACGCAGCGCGCCGGTCGCGCCGGGCGTCTGGAGCCGGGTATCTGCTATCGGCTGTGGTCCGAAGACCAGCACGCCCAGCTGGCAGCCTATGGCGAGGCGGAAATCCTTCAGGCTGATCTGGCCGGCGTCGCGCTGCAACTGGCGCGCTGGGGCGTCGAGCCGGACGAGTTGGCCTGGCTCGACCGTCCGCCGGCTGCGGCCTACGCCCAGTCCCAGGCGCTGCTGGAGCGCCTCGGCGCCCTGCTGCGCAATCAGCGCGGCAGCTGGCAACTGACCAGTCACGGCCAGGCCATGGCCGAGCTGCCGGCGCACCCGCGCCTGGCGCACATGCTGTTGCGCGGGCAGGCCATGGGGGTGGCTGTGTTGGCTGCCGACGTGGCGGCCTTGCTGGTCGAGCGTGACATTCAATCCGGCGGCCAGCGCGGCGGCGGAGCCGATCTCGCCCTGCGCCTGCATCAGTTGCAGGATGGCCGTGGTGCTGGGGTACAGCGCGTCCGGCAACTGGCCCGGCAGTTTCGCAGCTTGCTGCGTGGTGCCGCGGCGGCACCAACGGCCGAACTCGATGAGCGACAGGCCCTGGCCGCGCTGCTGGCCTTCGCCTATCCGGACCGCGTCGCCCGGCAGCGCCGCGAGGGCGGCGGGGGCTATCGGCTGGCCAACGGCCGCGCGGCGCAGTTCGGCGAGCCGGATGCGCTGATGAAGGAGCCGTGGCTGGTGATTGCCGAGCTGGGCAGTCATCAGGGTCAGCGCGAGGAACGTATCTATCGCGCCGTCGCGCTGGACCCGATGCTATTCGATGGTCCGCTGGCCGAGCAGGTCGCTCTGCGCGACGAGCTGGAATGGGATGAGCGTGAGGGTGTGCTGCGTGCCGAGCGGCAGCGGCGGGTCGGTGAGCTGGTGCTGAGCAGCGAGCCGCTGCCATCGCTGGATGAGGAGGCACGCGGCCGTGCGCTGCTTGGCCTGGTGCGGCGCAAGGGCCTGGAGCTGCTGCCCTGGACGCCGGAGCTGCGCCAGTGGCAGGCGCGCATCGGCCTGCTGCGTCAGCTCGATCTGGCCCCTGGCAACGACAGCGAATGGCCGGACGTCAGTGACGCCGCCCTGCTGGAACGGCTGGATGACTGGCTGCTGCCCTATCTGGGCAAGGTCACGCGGCTGGCGCATTTCGCCCAGCTGGATCTCGCCGCGATGCTCGCCACGCTGCTGCCCTGGCCGTTGCCGCAGCGGCTGGAGGAGCAGGCACCGGTTGCCGTGACGGTGCCGTCCGATTCGCGCATTCGCCTGGACTACAGTGAGCAGCCGCCGGTGCTGGCGGTGCGTCTGCAGGAGCTGTTCGGCCTGGCCGACACGCCGCGCATCGCCGCTGGCCGGCAGGTCGTCAAGCTGCACCTGCTTTCGCCAGCGCGGCGGCCAGTGCAGGTCACCCAGGATCTGGCGAGTTTCTGGGCCAACACCTATGCCGAGGTGAAGAAGGATCTGAAAGGGCGCTACCCCAAGCACTACTGGCCGGACGACCCGCTGATCGCCGAGCCCACCGCGCGAGCCAAGCCGCGCGGGCAGTAGGCTCAGTCCGATGGCAGGCTGAGGTCCTCGCCTGCCGCACGCAATGCTTCGTAGGCCTGGTCCAGTGCCGTCACGACGGCCTCGGCTTCGCGGGCATGGCGCGAAACGATGAAGTGGATCGGCACCTGGGTCAGGCGCAGGTAGGGCAGCTCTTCCATCTGCAGCCGTTGGCGGGCCTGCTCCACGGGAATCTGATAGTCCAGCAGATAGTCGCCACGCTTGCGCCGCAGCATTTCCAGCGCGGAAAGATGATTGCTGGTGCGCAGCAGGCGCAGGTCGAGCGCCGCGTCGTCGAGCAGCGCGTTGATGTTCGGCCAGTAGCTGTAGCCGCCGATCAGAATCAGCGACTTGCCGGCCAGATCGTCGGGAATGCGCGGCGCCGGTGTACCTGCGCGGTGGTACAGGTTGAGGTTGATCTGACTGAGGGTATGTCGACCCTCCAGCGTATGGGCGGCCAGCCCGGGTTTGCCGTGGGCGCCAGGCCAGAGATCGATGTTGCCATTCTCCAGCGCGGCGTACAGTCGTGCGCTGGGCAGCGCGCGAAAGCGCACGCCATAGCCGGCCTGGCGGGCGACGCGCCGGGTCAGCTCGGCCAGTTCGCCACGCGCCGTGCCATAGCCATCGGTGTAGATGGCCGGAGCGAATTCGTAATAGCCGACGTTGAGGATTCGCTGCGTGCCGGGGTCGGCCATGGCTCCGGCAGGGAGGCCAAGGACGGTGACCAGGGCCAGATACAGAAATGCTTTCAATGGATCGATCGCTGCCTTGCGCTGTTCTGGCAAGGATGCGCAGACGCAGTCCGGTTGTCCATGCGCCATCTTGTTGCGGTGTGAGGAATGTCCGCCTATATCGACCTATGCTCAGAGCAAGACGTGAAGAATGCGCCAATCAGGAGAACGGCATGCAGCGCAAGGTATTTGATCGCAAGGTATTCGACCGCAAGCTGGTGGTGATCACCGGAGGTTGTGCCGGCATCGGCCGCGCCCTGGCGGTGCGCATGGCCCAGGCCGGTGCACGGCTGGTGATCTTCGATCTGCAGCAGGACGCGCTGGATGGTCTGGTGCAGCATCTGGCCGACCACCACAATGCCGAAGCGCTGGGTCTTTGTTGCGACGTCAGCGATGCCGAGGCGGTGCAGCGTGCTATCGCGCTGGTGGTGGAACGTTTCGGCGGTATCGATGTGCTGATCAACAATGCCGGCATTACCCATCGCAGCCCGGTGGCCAGCACCAGCCTGGCGGTGTTTCAGCGGGTCATGGCGGTCAACTTCTACGGCGCGCTGCATTGCACTCAGGCCGCGCTACCGAGCCTGATCGCGCGCAACGGGCAGGTCATCGTGCTCAGCTCGCTGTCGCAATATGCCCCGGTGCCTAATCGCGCGGCCTACAACGCCAGCAAGCATGCGCTGCACGGCTTGTTCGAAACGCTGCGCGGCGAGCTGAGTGATACCGAGGTAAGCGTCATGCTGGTGTGTCCCGGCTATACGGCTACAGACCTGCGCAAACATGTGCTGGTCGGCGATGGCTCCACGGCGCCTTCTCCGGTGCTGGATATCGGTCGGGTAGCCTCGGCGCAGGATGTGGCCGAGGCGATCTATCAGGGCGCGTTGCGCCGCAAGCGCCTGCTGGTGCTCTCCAACCTCGACTGGAAGGCCCGACTGCTGGCCCGCTGCTTCCCGCGGCTGTACCAGAACCTGCTGTTGCCGCGGCTGCTGGGCAGCCGCGCGTCGTGACCTGTCTCGATTAGCCTGCGGTACCGTAGAGCTGCTGCATCAACGCCATATCCCAATACGACGCCTCGATCTTGTGGCCGTCCAGATCGCGAACGAAACAGCCATAGTAAGGCTCGCCATATTCCGGACGTGGGCCGGGCGCGCCTTCATCGATGCCCCCTGCGGCAACTGCCGCCCGATGGAAGGCGTCCACCTCCGCCGGGTTCGCGGCAAAGAAGCCGACATGGGTGCCGTTGCCCACGGATGCCGTGCCGCCGTCGAAGGGTCGCTGAATCCAGAATTCCGGAAATTCGCGACCCCAGGAAACTGCGCCGGGGTGTTCGAGGATGCGCTTGCAACCAAGGGTGGCGAGGACCTGGTCATAGAACGCAACCGCTTCGTCGAAGCGGTTGCTGCCCAGGGAAATGTGCGAAAGGATGCTTGGGTTCGTTTCGGCCATGACGCTGTCTCCTGATGTGGCGGGAGCAAGCCTAGCAGTCGCCGGGCGCCTGGCCAGGGTGTCAGCCGAACGGGGCTCAGCCAGCGTCCGTTTCCCGCACGCTCGGCTCGCTACAGAGCATGAAGCAGCGGAACAGCATGATCGTTGGCAGCAGCTGCAGCAGGCCGACGACGCCATCCAGCAGCATTCGCGGCAACAGCGGTGGCGTCTCGTCGGCGAACAGCTGGGCGGCGATCCAGACTTCGAGTATCCAGACCGGCAACAGCACGGTCATCACGCAGCCGAGTACCAACAGGAAATGCCCTCGGGTCATGACGAAGCTCTGCTTCAGTGCCGCCAGTGGCGACAGACCGCGCAGTACCAGCAGGTACTCGGCGAAGGCGATCTTGACCATCACCCAGATGCCCGGCAGCACGAACAGCGAGGCGCCAAGCAGGATCAGCAGCGAGCCCAGCCCCGAAAGCACGGCCAATGCTGGCCACAGTGGCAATGCCCGGGCATAGACCGCGCCTAGCGCCGGATCATGACCACGGCTGCGCGCGTCGAGAAAGAGGATCAGTGCGCCCACGTACAGCGGGTAGAAGATCAGGCCTACCAGCAGGTCCAGGGCGGGCGGTGCGTCGTTGCCGAGCCAGTGATCGAGTGCCACGCGGGTGAGGCTTTCCAGCAGGATCAGCGGCAGGCAGAGCCGGACGATGGTCAGGAAATGGCGGGAGTAGAAGAACCAGGCGTCGCGCAGGATGGCAAGAACGTTCATTGCAGACCGAAAGTGAGGGATCGATTCGGGGCGCCACTGTAACGGATGTGGTCGGGGCGGGACATGCGCGATTTCGCCGTCCATACTGGTGGCCCATTCCAGATCCAGGCTGCCGCGTGAAGAAGATTGCCCTGTTCGCCGATGTGCAGAACCTCTACTACACCGTGCGTCAGGCCCATGGCTGCCACTTCAATTACTCGGCGCTGTGGGCCGACGTCAGCCGCCGCGGCACTATCGTCGAAGCCTATGCCTACGCCATCGAGCGTGGCGATGCGCGGCAGCAGCAGTTCCAGCAGATCCTGCGCAACCTTGGCTTCACGGTGAAGCTCAAGCCCTACATCCAGCGCAGCGACGGCTCGGCCAAGGGCGACTGGGACGTGGGCATTACCATCGATGTGCTGGACGCGGCGTCACGGGTCGACGAAGTGGTGCTGGCGTCCGGTGACGGTGATTTCGACCTGCTGCTCGAGCGAGTGCGGGCCGGCGGCGCCGAAGCGACCGCCTATGGCGTGCCGGGGCTCACCGCGCAGTCACTGATCCGCGCTGCGACGCGTTACGTGCCGATCGAGGGTGATTTGTTGTTGCGTGGCTGAAATCCGCCGCTTTGAGAGAACGGGATTGGCTGCCAACGGGGCGACTCGGAGTGGCCAGTGTAGGGTGGATGACGTTCCACCCATCCACCGCAGCGCCGTAACGCGGCGTCGCTTCTCGCTACGACTCAAGTGCGTGTGGCGTATACACGGTGGATGGTCACCCGTGGAAAATGCTGCGCAGTTTTCCACCCTACTTTCTGGCGAACAGGCGCGTCGGATACCGGTGACGTAGGGTGGATGACGCTCCACCCATCCACCAAAACGACGTCAGGCTTTGCCGAGTGTCGCCAGGCGCTTGCGCACCGCGGCTTCGATGCCGGCCGCATCCAGGCCGCACTCGGCGAGCATTTCGCTGGGTTTGGCGTGTTCGACGTAGTAGTCCGGCAGGCCCAGGTGCAGCAACGGCTTGAGAATGCTTTCGCCGGTGAGGAACTCGGCGACTGCGCTGCCGGCACCGCCCATGATGCTGTTTTCCTCGACCGTCACCAGCAGCTCGTGACTGCCCGCCAGTTCGCGTAGCAGGGCTTCGTCCAGTGGTTTGACGAAACGCATGTCGACGACCGTGGCGTCCAGCGCCTCGCCGACCTGCATTGCCTCCGGCAGCTGCACGCCGAATACCAGCAAGGCGATCTTGCTGCCCTGGCGGCGGACTACAGCCTTGC
The DNA here is from genome assembly GCF_000327065.1 of Stutzerimonas stutzeri RCH2. Classification (NCBI taxonomy): domain Bacteria; kingdom Pseudomonadati; phylum Pseudomonadota; class Gammaproteobacteria; order Pseudomonadales; family Pseudomonadaceae; genus Stutzerimonas; species Stutzerimonas stutzeri. The sequence goes on from NC_019936.1 coordinate 695,821, forward strand.
CGATCTCCAGCGGTTCCAGCCCGGGCTCGATGGCGGCGTTGGGGCCGCTACCGCGCGGGTAGCGCACCGCGGCCGGGCCTTCGAAGTGATAGCCGGTGGTGAGCATGCGGCGCATCTCGTTCTCGTCGCTGGGCGTCATCACCAGCATGCCGGGGATGCAGCGCAGGTAGGACAGATCGAAGCTGCCGGCGTGGGTCGGGCCGTCTTCGCCGACCAGTCCGGCACGGTCGATGGCGAACAGCACGTCGAGATTCTGCACCGCGACGTCGTGGATCAGCTGATCGTAAGCGCGCTGGAGGAAGGTCGAATAGATCGCCACCACCGGCTTCATGCCTTCGCAGGCCATGCCGGCCGCCAGCGTCACCGCGTGTTGCTCAGCGATGGCGACGTCGAAGTAACGCTGCGGATAGCGCTCGCTGAAGGCCACCAGGTCCGAGCCTTCCTTCATCGCCGGGGTGATGCCGGTCAGGCGCGGGTCGGCGGCGGCCATGGCGCACAGCCACTGGCCGAACACATTGGAGTACTTGGGCCCTGAGGGCTTCTTCGGTTTGACCGGGGCGCCGACCGGCTCGAGCTTGCTGATCGCATGCCAGGTGATCGGGTCGGCCTCGGCGGGTGCGAAGCCCTTGCCTTTCTTGGTCACCACGTGGAGGAACTGCGGACCGTCGAGGTCGCGCATGTTGCGCAGGGTGGCGATCAGCGTCGGTAGGTCATGGCCGTCGATGGGACCGATGTAGTTCCAACCCAGCTCCTCGAACAGCGTGCCGGGGACCAGCATGCCCTTGGCGTACTCCTCGGTGCGGCGGGCGATTTCCCAGGCGCCCGGCAGGCGCGAGAGGATCTTCTTGCTGCCTTCGCGCATGCTGGAATATGTGCGGCTGGAGAGAATCTTGGCCAGGTAGTTGGACAGCCCGCCGACATTGCGCGAGATCGACATGTCGTTGTCGTTGAGCACCACCAGCATGTTGGCGCCGACTTCCGGGGCGTGGTTGAGCGCCTCGAAGGCCATGCCGGCGGTCAGGGCGCCATCGCCGATCACCGCGATGGACTTGCGCTGCTCGCCTTTCAGACGGGCGGCGACCGCCATGCCCAGGGCGGCGCTGATCGAGGTGCTGGAATGGCCGACGCCGAAGGTGTCGTATTCGCTCTCCGAGCGGCGCGGGAAGGCGGCCAGGCCTTCCTTCTGGCGCAGCGTACCCATGCGCTCACGGCGGCCGGTGAGAATCTTGTGCGGATAGGCCTGATGGCCGACGTCCCACACCAGCCGGTCGTCCGGGGTGTCGTAGACGTAGTGCAGGGCGATGGTCAGCTCGATCACGCCGAGGCCGGCGCCGAAGTGCCCGCCGGTGCGGCCGACGCTGTACAGCAGCTCCTGGCGCAATTCGTTGGCAAGCTCTTCGAGTTCCGCTTCGCCCAGTCGACGCAGCTGTTCGGGAGTCGCCGCTCGGTCAAGAACGGGCGTCGTGGGGCGAACCCGAGGGATCTCGTGAAAAGTCTTGGGCATCAGGCGGATCGTTGTTGTTGAAAAAAGAGCGGCAGTTTACCCGATGGGCCCTTCGATAAGAACGGCCCTGGGTCCGGTAGGGGTTTGACTGCGTTCGACGCGAAAACGCTCAGTTGCGTCGTTCGACGATGTAGCGCGCCAGCTCGCGCAGCGGCTCGGCGGCGATATCGAACGGCCGCAGGGCGTGCAGCGCCTGGTCGCGTAGCTCCAGCGCATAGGCCTTGGCCGCGTCCATGCCGAGCAGCGCCGGGTAGGTCGGTTTGTCCCTCGCGATATCGGCGCCCTGGTGCTTGCCGAGGGTCGCGGTGTCGCTTTCGACGTCGAGAATGTCGTCCTGGACCTGAAAGGCCAGGCCGATGGCGCGGGCGTACTGGCTCAGCGAGGCGAGGTTGTCGGCATCGGCACGGCCACTGGCGAGGGCGCCGAGCTGCACGCTGGCTTCGATCAGCGCGCCGGTCTTGTGCCGGTGCATAAGCTCCAGCGCGTCGCGATCGAGCTTGAGGCCGACCGAACCGAGGTCGATGGCTTGCCCGCCGACCATACCGGCGGGCCCGGCGGCGCGGGCCAGCACGGCGAACATGCGCAGGCGCAGCGTGGCGTCCTGCGGGTTGTGCGCGGCCTGGGCCATGGCCTCGAAAGCGAGACTCTGCAGGCCGTCGCCGGCGAGGATGGCGCAGGCCTCGTCGAACGCCTTGTGCGTGGTGGGTTGGCCGCGGCGCAGGTCGTCGTCGTCCATGGCCGGCAGGTCGTCGTGCACCAGCGAGTAGGCGTGGATAAGCTCGACGGCGCAGGCCGCGCCGTCAGCGCTGGCCTTGTCGCCATTCAGCGCCTCGCAGGCGGCGTAGACCAGCAGTGGGCGGACGCGCTTGCCGCCGTTCATCACGCTGTAGCGCATGGCCTGGTAGAGCCGCTCGAGCTGCGGCAGCGGCGCGACGAAGAGGGTTTCGAGGCAGCCGTCGACGCGCTGCTGACAGCTTTTCTGGTAGTCGCCGATCATCATGCTTCGGGGTCCGACTCGAAGGGGGCTTCCTGCAGACTGCCGTCGCGTTCCAGCAGGATCTGTACCTTCTGCTCGGCCTGGCTCAGCGCAGCCTGGCAATCGCGGGTCAGGCCGATGCCCTGTTCGAAGCAGGTCAGCGAATCTTCCAGCGACAGCTCGCCGCTTTCCAGGCGCTCGACCAGCTGTTGCAGCTCGGCGAGGGATTGTTCGAAATCGAGGGCAGCTTTCTTGCGGGCCATGCGGGAACCTGTCGTCGGCGGCAGTCGGAAACGGGCGCGACATTAGCAAAGAAACGACCGCGGCAGCCACAAGGTTCGCCCGCCTGATGTGTATCCACCTGCGTAAGGTGGCGGGATGCTGCCTGAGGCCAGCGTGCGCTAGCCATGTTGCTCGCGCAGGCGTCGAGAGCGCTCGGCAAGCGGCAGCTTCGGGCAGCTGTCGCAGAGCTCACCGTCGGCGCGGCGGAAATGCTGACAGCAGGCCTTTCGCTGCAAGCCGAGACGGGTGCCGCCATCTTCCAGCTGCACCGCCAGCAGGCCGCTGGCGCCGCGCATGGCGCAGGCGTCCAGCCAGGCATCGGCGCAACGGCAGAGCTGCAGGTTGCCGCAACCATCGGTCCGTAGCGTGTGCAGCAGCGCGGCCATCACGCAGTCCGCGGCGAGGCGTTGCGCCAGCTTCGGATGCAGCCCGAGCAAGGTGCCGCAAGCCGCGTGGGCCTGCTCGCAGAAGTGGCGGATCTGCTGCCCGGCATGCCGCAGCAGCCGCGGAGAATCGGCACGCAACGGCTGGTGGGCCGGCAGGCAGAAACCGGCGACGAAGCCCTGCTCAACACCTTGCGCCATACCGTCCAGGCAGGGCGCCTGGCCATCGAGCTGTACGGCCAGCACCTGCAGATAGATCGGCTGCCAGACCAGCAGCGTCCAGCAGCGCGCCGCCCAGTAGTGCCGGCCCGCTGCCGGATGCGCCGCCTGCCAGTGCGCCAGCAGGGCGGCCAGCGACTGCGGGCGATCGAGCATCAACTCGTCGGGCCTCGGCGAGCCAACCCGCCCGTCCAGCCCCGGCAGAGCGCCACGTACCCGCAGCAACAGGTCGTTCAGTCCATCGTCTTGCGCCCAGCGTGCTTCAGCGTTCCGGTGCATAAGGCGCGACGGGGTTCTTCAGGGTACCGGCGAATTTCAATGCGCCGGCCGGATCGGCGAGGTCGAGCATCTGCCGGTTGTTGCCCAGCTGCAGGCGGTTCAGGCAGGAGCGCGCGAATTCCTCGGCGAACAGGTCGTAGCGGGCGAACTTGTCGCGCAGCTGCGGCTGGCAGGCCTGATAGTCGGCGATGCAGTCGGCGACCTGTTGCCAGAAGCGCTGCTCCGGCAGGCCGACCTGCTCATCGAGGATTTGTCCCAGATAGCGGAAGAAGCCGTCGAACACGTCGGTGAAGATCGACAGCACCTTGAGCTCGTCGGGCACCGATACCGCCAGGCGACCTACGGCCTCGGGAATCTGTGCGTCGGCATCGAGAATCACCGCTTCCTCGCCGATGTCCTTCATCAGCACGCGCACCGGCACGTGGTCTTCCAGCACCAGGATCAGGTTCTCGCCGTGGGGCATGAACACCAGGTCGTGGGCGTAGAAGCAGTGCAGCAACGGCGTCAGGTAGGCATCGAGATAGCGGCGCACCCAGCGGTCGGCGGTCAGGCCCGAGGCACTGATCAGCGTTGCCAGCAGGGCGCGTTCTTCGCCGTCGCTGTGCAGCAGTGCGGCCATGGTCATCAGCCGCTGGCCGGATTGAATGTGGCCATAAGGGCTCTCCCGCCACAGCGCCGAAAGCATCTTGCGATAAGGACTGCTGGCCGGCAGTGCCTGCTCGTAATAGGGATTGCGATAGCCGATGGCCGCGACTTCGCGCAGCAACTGGAAGCCGCAGTCGCGCAGCAGCGGGTCGCTGGCCACACGCTCGGCAAGGTAGGTGTTGATCGCCGGCGTGGCCTGCATGTAGTACGGCGACAGCCCGCGCATGAAGCCCATGTTGAGGATCGACAGGGCGGTCTTCACGTAGCGCCGCTGTGGCTGGCTCTGGTTGAAGAAGGTGCGGATCGACTGCTGCGCCAGGTAGCGGTCATTGCTCAGGCCGAGATAGACGATCTGCCGGTTGGCGATCTCCGCGGCGAAACCGATGGCCAGGATGTTGTGCCATTGCCAGGGGTGGGCCGGCATCAGCAGGTAGTCGTCCGGGGCGAGCTGCAGGGCGTGCAGTTGGTTGTGGAATACGTCGAGCTGGCCGCCCAGCTCCTCGCGCAGTAGGGTCGGCTGGTCGAGCCCGTCGATGGCGCTGTAGCTGGCGCGGCTGCGGTGCACGGCAAGCCAGACCAGGCGCACCGGGCTGGCTGCTTCCGGCGCGTAGGCGCGGTAATCCTGGGCGTCGAAGCCCATCCGCCCGTTGTTGGCGACGAAGCCCGGGTGGCCTTCGCGCATGCCGGTCTCGATCTGCTGGAAGTCGGCCAGGGCCAGTTGGGCGGCGCTAAGCGGGCTGTTGGCGAGCTTGTAGGCGCTGCCGAACAGGGTGCTGCTGATCTCGTCGAGATAGACCGGCAGGTTGTTTTCCGAGATGCCCAGGGTGTCGGCGAACTCGATGATGAAGCTCAGCGCGTCCAGTGGCTGCGGCTGGCCATCGCCAAGTTTCTCGATGGAGTCGGTAACGATGGACCAGTGATCCAGCGCCAGTCGTCGCGCCTTGAAGCGGTACTCGGTCGAGCTGTCCGGCACTGCGACGCGGTAGTGGCTGTCGCCCAGCGGCTCGGGGCTGAGCAGCTTCTCGTGGCTGAACTCGGCCAGGGCTTTCTTCACCAGCAGGCGATTGGCGCGGGCCCAATGTTCGGCCTGCAGGTGTTCGGTGGCCAGATCGCCGGCGGCGGTTGGCAGTTGCACGAGCTGATTCATTGCGGATTCTCCTGAAGGGTGGCGAGGAACTGCGCGCGCGTGCAGAACGCCAGGCAGGCGTCCTTTTCCGGGAGCTGCAGCAGGCGCTGGTAAACGAAGCCGACGCGCTGGTTCAAGGCATGCACCTTGGCGTTGCGCGCGTCGGGCTCGACGACGATGCGTCGTGCGAAAGGGTCGGCGAACTGGTAGGCGAGGATGCTGCGCATGACTTCCAGACTGAAGCCGTGCACCGGGCGCTCGCAGGGCGCAAGTAGCAGGTGCATGCCGCGGTCGCCAGGGCGCACCTGGTAGTGATCGGCGAGGCGGTCGTGGGCCGGGTGATAGCCCTCGAACAGGAACGCCGGCTCGCCGTTGCACATGCCGAGGGCAATGTCGCGATGGCTGCTGCGCTGGATTTCGTCGACGTAATTGGTCAACTGCGCCAGGCTCAAATGGCCCATGGCCCAGAAGCGCGCGTAGTCGCGGCGCAGCCAGTCATGCAGCAACGGCAAATGTTCTGGCTGCACGGTTTCAAAGTGCATGGCGCCAAGCGCGCAGTAGCGAACGAAGCGCGGACCATCCGCGCGGGAAAGAGCGGTATTCATGATTTGGCTCCACAGAGGGGCGCACGCGCCGCTGCTGAAACCAGCAGCCAGCGCAGCACGCAGGCGGTGAGAACGAGGCCGATGGCGGAAAGGAAGAACGGCGCGGCGAGGCCGGCGTCGCGGACCGCCAGTCCGGCCAGCCAGGAGGCGGCGAGCACGCCGAGGTTCTGGAAGATGTTGATCAGGCTGTAGTCGCGGCCGTAGTGCTCCGGCCGGCTGAGGGCGAACAGCCGCGCATCCAGTGCCACGGTGAGCTGATACAGCGCCCAGCCGAATAGCACACGGCCGGCGAGCACTGTTGGCATCTGCTCGATGCCCTGCAGCGCCAGTCCGGCCGCGCCCAGCAGCAGCCAGGCGGTCAGGCGCTGGCCGGCGTGGTAATGCAGGGCCAGGGCGAGCAGCGCCAGCATGCCGGGAATGGCATAGACCAGGCCGGTGATCCAGCTTGCCTGAGGCCCGCCGAGCTGTTCCCAGTACACCGTGAAGAACGGCCGCGCCAGGTAGATGCAGAAGTAGAACGCCAGCATCAGCAGGCACAGCCGGGCGATTGCCAGGTGCTCCCCGCGCGGCCGTGGCGGCGTGCTTGCATCGACCCGTGTCGGTTGCGGCGCATGGCGCAACAAGAGCAGGCTGACAGCCATCTGCACGAAGTCCATCAGGCCCATCAGCACAAACATCCGCGCCGGGCTGAGGTAATGCAGCACCCCGCCACCCAGCGTGGCGCCGGCAATCGCGCCCAGATGCACCACCACCGAGAGCAGGCCGATGGTACGCACCTGCTGGTCGGCGCCCACCAGTCCCATCACGTAGGGGTACATCAGCAGGTAGCTGGCCTTGAAGGCGATCATCGTCAGCGACACTGGCCAGAACAGCCATTGTTGCTCGATCGCCGCGCAGGCCAGCGCCAGCAGCCCGGCCATCAACTGGCCGAAGATCAGCAGGCGCAGCGGATGCGCATGCCTGGACAGGCGCACCCACAGCGGCAAGGCGAGCATCGCTACCAGGCACACCGCGGCCAGGTACAGCCCGACCTGCTCGCTGCGCAGCTCGCCGAAGCGTTCGGTGAAGTACTGCGGGTAGAACGGCATCAGCAGGCTGTCGCCGAGCACTGCCAGCAGCGTCATGCCGATCAGCGCGCGTCGCAGCGTCATCGCGCCGCCACCGCGCCCTGGGGTGTCACCGGCTGCGGCAAACTGAACTGCTGGAAGGCGATCTTCGTTTCCACCGCGTAGTGCTCGCGCCCGCAGATCTCGCGCAGGATGCACGCGTTGCGGTAGCAGCCCATGCCGAGATCCGGCGTTACCAGACCGTGATCGACGAGCCCGGCGTTCTGAACGAAGACCTCGCCGCCGTTGCGGTCGATGCTGTAGTTGCGCGCCACGGCGAAGCGTTCCGGTGCCTGCCAGGCGATACGCTCGGCAATCGGCTGGATGCAGCGCGGAAGGCGGTACTGATACCCGCTGGCCATCACCAGTGCGTCGCAGCGGTGGCGATAGCTCTGCTCCAGCTCATGCTGGAAGAACTCCAGCTCCAGCGTGCCATCGCCCAGGCGCTGGCAGCGACGCAGCTCGGCGTTGGTCAGCAGCTGGGTTGGCACCTCGCCCTTGAGGCTCTGGTTGTACAGCTCGTCGTAGATGGCGTTGATCAGGGTGGCGTTGATGCCCTTGTACAGACCCTTCTGGCTATCGATGAGCTTTTCCCGGGTGCTGCGCGGCAGGCTGTGGAAGTAGTCGATGTACTCCGGGCTGGTCATTTCCAGCGTCAGCTTGGTGTATTCCAGCGGGAAGAAGCGCGGCGCGCGGGTGATCCAGTTGAGCTGGTAGTCGTGGCGGTCGATCTCCTGCAACAGGTCGTAGTAAATCTCGGCCGCACTCTGACCGCTGCCGACCACGGTGATCGAGCGCTTGCCCTGCAGGCGCGGCTTGTCCTGCAGGTAGTTGCCGCTGTGGCTGACGTGCTCGGCCAGTGCCTCGCAGCAGGTCGGCAGATAGGGCGTGGTGCCGGTGCCGAGTACCAGGCGGCGGGTGAGGAACTCGAAGCCCTCGCCGCTGCGAGTGTGCACGCCGCGCACCCGATAGCAGCGGCGCTCGTCGAGGTAGTCGACCTGCTGGACGAAGTGCTCGAAGCGCAGGCTGTCGAGCTGCTCGACCACCCACTGGCAGTACTGGTTGTACTCGCGGCGCATCAGGAAGAAATCTTCCTTGATGTAGAAGGCGTACAGCCGCCCGACCTGCTTGGCGTAGTTGAGAAAGCTGAAGCGGCTGGTGGGGTCAGCCAGGGTCACCAGATCGGCCATGAACGGCGTCTGCAGGGTGGCGCTGTCGAGCATCATGCCGGGGTGCCAGTTAAAGCCCTCGGCGCGGTCGAGGAACAGGCAGTCGAGCCCGTCGATGGGTTCGGCCAGGCAGGCCAGACCGAGGTTGAACGGGCCGATGCCGATACCGATGAAGTCATACAGCTTGCTCATGTGCGATCTCCTTACTGGTTGGCGGCGGTGGGTAGCTCGTCGAGCAGGCGGGCGCCGTGGTCGCGAATCAGCTCGACGATGGCGCGCAGGTCGTTCAGCGTGGTTTCCGGGTTGAGCAGGGTGAACTTGAGGTACTGCCGGCCCTCGACCACGGTGGCGGCAATGACCGCCGCGCCGGAGCGGAAGATCGCCTTGCGGATCTCGCGGTTGATCTCATCCAGGCGCTCGTTCGCCACGCCCGGGGCGACGAAGCGGAACACCAGCGTGCTCAGGCGCGGGGTGAAGACTTCGAAGGCAGGATCATTGGCGAGCAGGCGATGGGTGTCGGCGGCGCGGTCGATGACCTCCTCGAACATCGCACCGATATGCTCGGCCCCGAGGATGCGCAGGGTCAGCCAGAGCTTCAGCGCGTCGAAGCGGCGGGTGGTCTGGATGCTCTTGTTGACCAGGTTCGGCGTGCCCTCGCGGGTCTGGCTGCGCGGGTTGAGGTAGTCGGCGTGGTGGGTGATGTAACTCAGGTGCTGGCGCTGGCGAACGAAGAAACCGCTGCAGCTGACCGGCTGGAAGAACGACTTGTGGTAGTCGACGGTGACCGAGTCGGCGTGCTCGATACCGGCCAGCCAGTCGCGGTAGCGCGGTGCGACCAGCAGACCGCCGCCATAGGCCGCATCGACGTGCAACCAGACGCCGTAGTGCTGGCACAGCGCGGCGATTTCGGGCAGCGGGTCGATGCTGCCGAAGTCGGTGGTGCCGGCGGTGGCGACCACGGCCATGGGCAGCTCGCCCAGGCGCTGACAGTCCGCCAGCGCCTGGGCCAGCGCCGGCACGCTCATGCACTGGGCACTGTCGGTTTCGATGCTGCGCACGGCGTCGTAGCCCAGCCCCAGCAGCGCGGCGGATTTCTGCACGCTGAAGTGGCTGGCGCGGGAGGCGAAGATGCGCAGCCCGGCGGCCTCGGCCGGCAGGCCGTGACGCAGGTTGCCGCCGTGGTCGGGCAGGCGGTTGCAGACGTGCTCGCGGGCCAGCAGCAGGCCCATCAGGTTCGATTGGGTGCCGCCGCTGGTGAACACGCCGTCGGCCTGGCTGCCGAGACCGATGCGCGCGCAGGTCCAGTCGATCAGGCGCTGTTCGATCAGCGTGCCGCCGGCGCTCTGGTCCCAGGTGTCCAGCGAGGAGTTGAGCGACGACACCAGCACTTCGGCGAGCAGCGCGGGCAGCACCACCGGGCAGTTGAGGTGGGCGACATAGCGCGGATGATGGAAGTACACCGCGTCGCGCAGATAGAGCTGATCCAGCTCGCGCAACGCGGCGCCGGCGTCGCCCAGCGGACGCTCGAGATCGACGCGCTCGAAATCGGCGGCCAGTTCCTGCGGAAGGATGCCGCTGAATGGCTGCTGCTGGCGCTGCAGGCACTGCTGCACCAGGTTCAGTCCCTGCTGCAGGAGCTGGCGATAGTCATCGTGATTGCTGCGGGTGAACAGCCCGTTGCTGACGGGGCCGGGGGCGAAGGGCACTACGGTACTGGACGGGGTCATGCACATTCCTCGGGCCGAGCGCGGCCGTGACCCGGAACGGGCCGTTTTCGCGACATCGGTGGTTTCTTGTCTGGCGGCGGGGCCGCACGAAAGCATCTGCGAGGATGCTGGTTAATCGAGAATTAATCTCAATTGCGCAAGGGCACAGGCAAGACGAATCAGCGCGGAAAAACCATTACGGCGTCGGAGAAAAAAATTACGGCCGCTCCAGCCGCTGGCGCGCCTTGGCCAGCTGGGCGATCACGGTATTCACCGAGATGCCCAGGCGCTCGGCGATCTCGGCCTGGCTGAGCCCTTCCAGTCGGGCCAGTTCGAACACCTCGCGACAACGTGGCGGCAAGTCGGCGAGCTGGCGCAGTACGCACTGCAGCGCACAGTGATTTTCCACCAGCGCGCAGGGGTCGGCCTGGACCGCTTCGATGAGTTCCAGTGGACCTTCGTCCGATGCACCGAGCAGGGCGCGACGGCGCATGGCATCACGCAACAGGTTGGTGGCGATGCGAAAGAGATAGGCCTTGGGGTTATCGAGGCGCTGCTCGGGCATGATCTGAGCGAGTTTCAGCCAGGCGTCCTGCGCCAGATCCTCAGCCAGCGCGCGGCAACCACCGAGGCGGGTGAGATGGGCGACCAGCTGCTGGCGATGGTGGATGTAGCACTGCAGGCAGGCTTCGGGAATCTTGTTGTTGTCGCGCATGGGAGCGTGCCGCCGGAGGGGGCAACGAACCTAGCTCAACTGAGAATTAATCGCAATTGAAGGCGGTTTGCCGGTATGCCCGCGCAGATGCAGATCAGGCGTCCAGTGGCAGCTGCAGGTTGATCGGGCCGCCGTTCTGCTGCAACCGGCACTGCGCCGCCGGCTGTGGCCGAGCGTAATAGAAACCCTGCAGGCTGGGGCAGCCGTTGAGGCGCAGGAACGCCGCCTGACGCTCGTTCTCTACCCCTTCGGCGACCACGTGCAGGCCGAGGTGGCTGGCCATGGTAAGGATGCCCCGCACCAGCGCGACGGACTCTTCACTGTCGGGCAGGCCGCTGACGAATTCGCGGTCGATCTTGATGCCGTCGAAGCGGAAGCGCTGCAGATAGGTCAGCGAGGCATAGCCGGTGCCGAAATCGTCGAGCAGCAGCGGCAGCCCGGCGGCCTTCAGGCGGGTAAGCGTCTGCTGCACGTGCTCGTCCGCTTCGAGCAGCGCGCTTTCGGTGATCTCCAGCTCGAGCATGCTGGTCGAGGCGCCTTCCTCTTCGAGTATCGCCAGCAGACTGCCGGCCAGGTCGGCCTGCCTGAAATCCAGTGGTGAAAGGTTGACCGCGATGCGCAGCGAGTAGCCCTGTGCATGCCAGCGGCAGGCCTGGCGGCAGGCTTCGCGGAACACCCAGCGCGTCGCTTCGATGATCATGCCGCTGTCTTCCAGCACCGGAATGAACTCTCCGGGCGGTACCAGGCCGCGCTCCGGCGAATTCCAGCGCAGCAGGGCTTCCATGACTTCGGGCTCGCCCTGGGCATTGACCTGGGCCTGGTAATGCAGCACGAACTCGTCCCGGTCCAGCGCCCGGCGCAGGGCCTGCTCGAGGGCGCGGCGTCCGGCGGCAGCCTCGCTGAGTGCTTCGTTGTAGACCACCGTGCAGTTGCGCCCGGCGTCCTTGGCTGCATACAGCGCCAGGTCGACTTGCTTGAGCAGATCGCTGGCGCTGTGTCGACCATCGCTGACGGTGATGCCGATGCTCGGGCTGACGAAACATTCGTACTGGCCGATGCGCACCGGTGGCTGGAAGCCGTCGATGATGCGGCGGGCCAGCTGTTCGGCGCTGGCAATGTCGCAGCCGTCGAGCAGCAGCATGAACTCATCACCGCCGGTTCGCGACAGCAGCGCGTGCTCGGGCATCAGCTGGCCGAGGCGATCGCCTATCTGCACCAGCAGCTTGTCGCCGACCTCGTGACCGAGGCTGTCGTTGATGCGCTTGAAGTGATCCAGATCGAGGTAGAGCAGGCTCAGCGGCAGCCGCGCCGATAGCAGCTGCTCCAGGCGCTGCATCAGATAGTTGCGATTGGCCAGCTGCGTCAGCGGATCGAAGTGGGCGAGAAAGCGCAGGCGCTGCTCGGCGCGCAGGCGGTCGCTGATGTCGCGCAACAGCACCAGGAAGTGCTTTTCCCCGTAGCGCTGGAAGGGCGTGCAGCTGATCTCCAGCGGCACCTCCTGACCATTGCGGCGGCCGGTCAGCTCCAGGGTGGTGTTGGCTGGGGTGCTGCGCAGGCGTGCGGTGGCATCGCCTTCGACCAGACGATCACCCGGCAGGTTGTTGCTAAGCTCGTCGGGGCTGCAGCCGAACAGCGCCGCGGCCGCAGGGTTGGCTTGCAGCACGCGCAGGTCGCTGTCGACCACCAGCATGCCGATCGGCGCCGTGTCGACCAGCTCGCGGAACAACCGCTCGCTTTCGCTGACGGCGAGCTGGCGCTCGTGCAGCTGGTTCATCATGCGGCTGAGGGTGAGCGCGAGCTTGCCGATCTCGTCGCGACCGCTTACCGCTGGCGGCTGTGGCTGCTGGTCGAGGGCAAACTGGCGCGCCGCCTGGTCGATGCAGGCCAGTCTTCGTGTCAGTAAACGCCCGTAGAGCCGGTTGAGGATCAGCCCGAGCAACAGCAGCAGCGCCAGGGTCTGCGCCAGGTAGAACCAGGCCTCGCGCTTGGTCTGCGCGAGCATCGGCGCGAAGTCGTACTCCACCAGCAGCGCTTCGCGCAGCGGCGTGCCGTTCTGGGCGACGCGATCCAGCGGGTAGATGGCCAACTGCTGGTCGGCGTCTTCACCGATCCAGCCGGCGCGACCGCTGGCAACGAGCGCCGCAAGATCGTCTGCGCGGATCAACTCCAGTCGCTCAGGCGCGAGGCCGAGACGGGTTGCAGCGATCACCTTGAATTCAGGGTCGATGACCATCGCCCAACGCACGCCCTCCAGACTGGCGAGGTCGGCCAGCTCGGTTTCCAGTTCGGCAACGCGGCCCAGGCGACGATGGTCGCTCAGGCTGCTCTGCAGCAGCGAGAGGTGTTGATGGGTGTGATTACGCCAGCCGGTCAGGGTTTCCTCGATCCGCGTCGGCAGGTGCCAGAGCATCAGCAGGACGGTGAACAGCAGGCCGAACAGACCGAGCAGCAGCGGCATCGATTTTCGTAGCGACAAACTTGTCAGCATTTGATCACCTCGCAGCTCGCGATCAGCCTGTCATGCCGGATTCCGTTGAGCAGGCGGCGTTCGATCATGTACTGGCTCAGGCGTCCGATGCTCTGTTGCAGCTGGCCACCTTCGAACCACTCGCGATTGACGCTGCCGTCGCCCATCAGCAATCCACCCAGGGTGACGTCCAGCTCATCCTGCGTCAGGCCCAGGCGAGCGTGCAGTCGCGGATCGACCTCGGTGCGGTTGTCCTGCCAGGTACGCAGGGCATCGAACCAGAGCGCTCTGAGCTGCCGGCGTTGCTTGGGGTTGACCCGCTGCCGGTCGACCACCAGCACATCGATGATTTCCCCAGGCAGCTGACGGCTGTCGAAGATGCGCCGCGCGCCCTGGCTTTCCAGGGCCGGACCCTCCGAGGCGAAGGTGATCACCGCATCGACCTGTTGTGCGGCGAAGGCCTCGGCCTGCTCGTGGACCGGCAGGCTGAGCACCTGCAGGTCATCGATGGTCAGCTGCGCCTGGTCGAGTACGCGGGAGAGGAAGTAGGCGCCGAGCGCAGTGTTCTCCACGCCGATGCGTTGGCCGCGCAGATCGGCCAGGGTCGCCACCGGAGCGCGGGCGAACAGCGCATCGGCGCCAGCGGAGACATTGGTGATAAGAATGATCTCCAGGTCGAGATCGGCGGCGCTGTCCTGCAGGGCGAGGGTTTCATCGAGGGTGAGCATCGCGGCGTCGAGCATGCCGTTGCGAAAACCGCGCAGTACGCCGGTGGTGGTCGGGTACTCGACTAGGCGGACGCCGCTGGGGGCGGTCCAGCCGAGGTCGTCCGCCAGGTAGAGCGGCGCATAGCCAAGCCAGCGATTGCTGCCGATGCGAATGGCTTCCGAATCGGGCTGGCAGCCAAGCAAGGCGATCAACAGCAGCAGGACGGTAGTGCAGCGGAACATACGATTTCTCCGCGATATCTGTTGGCCGCCATAGCGGAACCGTACGGTCACGGGAATCCCTGCTAAAGCAGGGGACTTAGGCTCGGTGCATCGGTGGGGCGCGCTGAATCACATCAGCAATTGTCGAGCGGCGCGGCCCGCACGGCACGGTGCTCAGTTGCGGCAGGTTGCACGCGCATAGTCGCTGATCAGCCTGGGCAGGTTTTCCAGGGCCTCGGTGCTCTGCGCAGCGCCAATCTGCAGCGCCTCCTTCGGCATGCCGAAGACCACGCAGCTGGCTTCGTCCTGCGCCACGGTGCGGGCACCGGCCTCGCGCATGTTCAGCAGGCCGCGTGCGCCATCGTCGCCCATGCCGGTCATGATGATGCCCAGCGCGTTGTGCCCGGCATGCCGCGCTACCGAGCGGAACAGCACATCCACCGAGGGTTTGTGGCGGTTGACCGGCGGCCCGTCGAGCACCTCGACGAAGTACTGCGCACCGCTGCGCTTGAGCTGCATGTGCCGCCCGCCGGGAGCGACCAGCGCCAGCCCGGCGCGCACGCGATCGAGGTGGCGCGCCTCGCGTACCTCGATCTGGCACAGGTTGTTCAAACGCTGGGCGAAGGCTGCGGTGAATTTCTCCGGCATGTGCTGGACGATGACGATGCCCGGGCTGTCTGCCGGCAACTGGCGCAGCACCAGCTCGAGTGCCTGGGTGCCGCCGGTCGAGGTGCCAAGCGCGATGACTCGATCGGTGGTGGTCAGCCCCGCCGCCGGCGATGGCTCTCGGGACGGGCTGCTGGGCTTCGCTTGTGCACGCACGGCGGCGCGCGGGCGGCTGCGGGCCGCCTGTTCGATCTGCCGGATCAGCTCGCTGGAGAGTTGCTGCAGGCTTTCCTTGAGGCCCAGGCGGGCCTTGGTGAACACACCGACCGCTCCGGCTGCCAGCGCTTCCAGGGTGATCGCCGCACCGGCCTCGGTGAGGGTCGAGCAGATGATCGCCGGTGTCGGTCGTTCAGCCATGATCTTGCGCAGAAAGGTGATGCCGTCCATGCGTGGCATTTCCACGTCCAGCACCAGCACGTCCGGCCAGTCGCGCTGCATCTTTTCCAGGGCGAACAGCGGGTCGGCGGCCTGGCCGATGACCTGGATGCCCGGGTGGCTGTCCAGGCAGGCGGTCAGTACCTGGCGCACCAGCGCGGAGTCGTCGACGATGAAGACCTTGATCATGTGTGGCTACCTGGCTGGTTCATAGGCGCTCGAACACCGAAGGCGCCACACCGCGCAGCGGCAAGCCGAAACCGTGCACGCTCTCGGCGTGGCCGATCAGCAGCAGGCCGCCCGGGCGCAGGTGCTGCAGCAGGCGTGCGGTGATGGCGCGCTTGTCGTCGGCGCCGAAGTAGATCAGCACGTTGCGCAGCATGATCAGGTCCATCGGCTCCAGATCCTGCGGCAGTGGACGCATGAGGTTGATCTCGCGAAAGCTGACCCGCTCGCGCAGCGCCTGGCTGATACGAAAGTTGCCATCCTGGGCGCCGACGCCACGCAGGCAGTGGCGCTTGAGCCAGCCGGGCGGGAAGGCGTCGGTGTCGGCCATCGGATAGACCGCCTCGCGAGCCCTGTGCAGTACGCTCTGGCTCAGGTCGCTGGCGAGGATCGACCAGTCGGAGCTGGCGTGCTCGGCCAGCACCATGGCCAGGCTGTAGGGTTCTTCGCCGCTGGAGCAGGCGGCACTCCAGCAGCGCAGCGGCCCGCGACGGCCGGCCAGCCACTGGGCGAGAAAGCGGAAGTGCTGCGGCTCGCGGAAGAAATAGGTTTCGTTGGTGGTCAGCAGATCGACCACCAGCCGGCGCTCGACCTGCTGCTCGGGCGCGCGCAGCAGGTCTAGATAATGCCCATAGTCGCGCAGGCCCAGCGCCCGCAGCCGGCGCATCAGCCGACCAGCCACCAGCGGGCGCTTGGCTTCGCTCATGCGAATCCCGGAAGCCTCGGCCATCAGCTTCTGCAGAAAGCGGAAGTCCTGATCGCCCAGCGTCGGCAGGTGGGTCGTCGTCACTTCAGCCTGCCAGCGCCATGGCACGATTGAGCTGCAGGATGTCGTCCAGCGAGAGCACCCGGCGCACGTCGAGAATGATGGTGAAGCCCTGCTCGTTGCGCGCCATGCCGGCGATGAAGTCGGTGCGGATGCCGCTGCCGAAGGGCGGTGCCGGCTCGACTTCATGCCCTTCGATGTCCAGTACCGCATCCACTGCATCGACCACCAGGCCGATGCGCTGCTGCACCTCGTTGAGCTCCAGCTCGATGATCACGATGCAGGTGCGCTTGCCCGCGGCGGTGCGCTCCATGCCGAAGCGCGCCGCCAGATCCAGCACCGGCACGACGTTGCCGCGCAGGTTGATCACCCCATGGATGCACGCCGGCATCATCGGCACGCTGGTGATCTGGCCGTACTCGATGATTTCCCGAACCAGCTCGATCGGCAGCGCATAGCGCGCCTGGCGAACCCGGAACGAGAGGTGCTGGATGCTGTGTTCAACGCTGGCGATCTGGTTCATGCACGGCATCCTCAGCTGAAGCTGACGAACTGGCTGTCGTCCACCGACGTCCGTGCCCGCTGCTCGCCGCGTGGGCTCGTAGCGGCAGGGCGCGGGCTGGCGAACGGCACCGGCCGACGTAGCGGCTGCGAGGCGGTGTTGGCAGCGTCGAAGCGGAAGAAGCTGATCAGCTCGAGCAGTTGCCCGGCCTGGGCGTTCATTTCCTCGGAGGTGGCGGCCAGCTCCTCGGAGGCCGAGGCGTTCTGCTGGGTGATCTGATTCATCTGGCCCATGGCGATGTTGATCTGCTCGGCGCCGCTGCTCTGCTCCTGCGAAGCGGCGGTGATCTCCTGCACCAGGTCGGAAGTCTTCTGGATGTTCGGCACGATCTCGTCGAGCAGCGACCCGGCCTGCTCGGCCAGTTGCACGCTGTTGCTGGCGACACCGCCGATTTCCTGGGCTGCGACCTGACTGCGTTCGGCCAGCTTGCGTACTTCCGCGGCGACCACCGCGAAGCCCTTGCCATGATCGCCGGCACGCGCGGCCTCGATGGCGGCGTTGAGGGCGAGCAGGTTGGTCTGGTAGGCGATGTCGTCGATGATGCCGATCTTGTCGGCGATCTGCTTCATCGCCTGGACCATGTCGCGGACTGCACGACCGCCTTCGACGGCATCATTGGCGGCCTTGCCGGCGATGTTGTCGGTGATCTTCGCGCTTTCGGTGTTCTGTGCGATCGAGGCGGACATCTGTTCCACCGAGGCGGTGGTTTCCTCGACGCTGGCGGCCTGCTCGCTGGCGGCCTGGCTGAGCGACTGCGAGGTGGCGCTGACCTCTTCGGAGGCCGACGACAGCGAGTCGGCGGCGCTGCGAACGTCGCTGATGACGTTGCGCAGGCGTTCGGCCATGTTGTTCATCGAACTCAGCAGGCGCCCGGTTTCATCCTTGCTGTTGACCTCCAGCTGCACGCCCAGATCGCCGGCGGCGAGGCTGTCGGCAACGCTGACGGCGCGATTGAGCGGGCGGGTGATGCTGCGTGTGACCAGCATGCCGATGATGAAACCGAGCACCACGGCGAGCAGGATCAGGCCGATCATCTGCGTCTTCGAGCCGAGGTAGATGGCGTTGATCTGCGCGTTCGCTTCCTGGGCGCGGTCGCGGCGGAACGCCACCGCTTCGGACATCAGGTTGTCCACGGTCTCGCCGCTGCGCGACAGTGCCGGGAACAGCTCGCTGAAGGCGCTCTGCTCGGCCAGTTCGGCCGATGCCAGGTGAATCGAGAGGATTTCGTTGAGCCGGCGCTCGTAGTCGGCCAGCGGCTCGTCGATGCGGTTGACCAGTGCCTTGGCCTGATCGGAGTGGAAGGACTTCTTGGCCTTTTCCAGGGTGGTGCGGGTGTCGACCAGGGCCTTCTGTGCCGCTGCGGCGGAGCTGTCGCGGGCTTCCACGGTGGTGGCCAGCAGCGAGCCGCGCAGGGCACGTCCGGCGACGATCAGCGAGTAGTTGGCGCTATGCACGGCGTCGATACCGGTCAGGTCGCGCTCGTACATCAGATCGGATAGCCCGCTGACCTCGGAGAGGTTGCGGATGCCGAGCAGGCCGACGGCGATGGTCAGCAGCACCACCAGCAGGAAGCCCAGGGTCAGGCGCGCGCCGATTTTCATGTTGCGGAAGAATTGCATGGGGTTTCTCCTTGCTGACCTGCGGCGATCTGGCGGGGCTGGCTGGTACGCAGATCAGCAGGGCTCGCTTCGACGTGGGTGTGCAGATGACGGAACAGACTGGGAATATCCAGGATCAGGGCGACTTGCCCGCTCCCGAGAATGGTTGAGCCGCCAATACCCTGCAGATGCTGGAACAGCTGGCCGAGGGGCTTGATGACGGTTTGCAGTTCACCGTGCAGGTGATCGACGATCAGCCCGGCCTGCTGCCGGCCGTGACTGACGACAATGATGTTGCGGCGCTTGCTGGGCGCCTCGCGCAGTTTGAAATGCGCGGCCAGCGACAGGCACGGCAGCGGTCGGCCGCGCAGGTCGAGGTAGCCGTAGGCGGCGCCATCGAGCTGATCGGCTTCCAGCTCCAGGCATTCGGTGACCATGTCCAGCGGAATGACGAAGTAGTCGTCGCCAAGGCTGATCAGGAAGCCATCGATGATGGCCAGGGTCAGCGGCAGGCGGATGCGGAAGGTGCAGCCTGCGCCGGGGCGCGAGTCGATCTCGATGGTGCCGCGCAGCGCATCGATGGCACTGCGCACCACATCCATGCCCACGCCACGCCCGGAAAGGTCGGAAACGTTGTCGGCGGTGGAGAAGCCGGCGGCGAAGATCAGCATCTGCACATCGTGATCGCTGAGGTTTGCCTGGGCATCGATCAGGCCGCGGGCGATGGCCTTCTCGCGGATGCGCTGGGTGTTTAGGCCGCGACCGTCGTCGGCAACTTCGATGACGATCATCCCCGACTCGTGATAGGCGTCCAGGCGCAGATGCCCTTCGGCCGGCTTGCCGGCGGCGAGGCGCTGTTCGGCCGGCTCGATGCCGTGGTCGATGGCGTTGCGCACCAGATGGGTCAGTGGGTCGGCCAGGCGGTCGATCACCGCCTTGTCCAGTTCGGTGTCGGCGCCCTGGATCTCCAGGCGGATGTCCTTGCCCAATTGCTGGCTGACGTCGCGCACCACTCGGTGGAAACGGTTGAAGGTGTCGCCGATCTCGATCATGCGCAGCTTCAGCGCCGCCTCACGGATCTGTTCCACGTGCAGATTGACCGTCTGCGTGCTTTCGATGCAGGCGGCGTCGCCCTTCAGCTGGGCCCGCAGTTGGGCGCCGGCGGCGCTGATCACCAGCTCGCCGACCAGGTTGATCAGCTCGTCGAGCTTGTGTGCGGCGACGCGGATCTGGCTGTGCTCCTGGTTGCGCTTCTCGCGCACCGTCTGTTGTTTGGCCAGCGCGGCGTTGACGCCTTGGGCTGGCACCATGCCTTGCTCGACCAGCACGCTGCCGAGCGGACGTGGCTGTTGCGCGTCGGCAGCCTGCAGGCGCAGCGCCTGGTCCAGTTCCAGCTCGGTGAGCAGGCCACTGGCGACGAGGATGCGGCCGATCTTCTGGTCGGTTTCCGGCAGGTCGTGGATCAGCTGCAGATAGTCTTCCAGCGCGGCGTTCGGCGGCAGGATACGCAGCGTGCAGAATTCGCGGATGAACTCGAAGACTTCCTCGATCTCGGCCTTGCTGGCCGTCGTGCACAGGTCGATCTCCATGCCCAGGTAGCAGCTTTCCGGATCTATGTCGGCCAGCGCCGGCAGTGCGTCGTCGATCAGTTCCAGCTGCAGGATGTCGCCCAGCCGGCTGAGGTAGCGGAGAAAGGAGGCCGGGTCGAAACCATTGGCGAGGATCTCCGGCTGCAGGCGCAGGGAGATGTGCCAGGCCGCTTCCTGGTCGCAGTTGGCGCATTTGTCGAGGCGCCCGAAAGCCTTGCAGGCGTCGGGCTCGATCACGGTCAGCGGAATGAGTGGGCTGACTTCATGGCTGGTCAGGGCCGCGATCAGCCCGGCATGGCGCGCTTCGTCCACGGGCAGCTCGCCGCTGTCCGCGTCGATCAGCTCGACCATCGCATTGATCTCGTCGAGGCCGCGCAGCAGCAGGTCGAGCAGCACCGGCGTGAGCGCCTGCTGGCCCTCGCGGACCTTCATCAGCAGGCTTTCCAGGTGATGAGTGAAGTTCACCAGGGGCGTCAGCGAGAACAGTCCGGCCGACCCCTTCAGCGTGTGCATGGCGCGGAACAGCCCGTTGATGGCGTCCTCGTCGGTCGGCGTCTGCTCCAGCTGCAGCAGGTATTCCTCGGCCTGCTTGGCCAGGTCGCGGGCCTCTTCGACGAAGCTCAGCAGCAGTTGGCTCCACTGTTGGTCATTGAGCATGGCGGCCTCCGCTTGCTGCCGGCGCGTGGCTGGAGAACAGCGTCTGCACACGCAGCAGCTGGAGCAGTTCGAGTGCCTCCGCGCTTGGGTTGCAGACTTCCAGCGTGGCGTCGCTCAGGCGCAGCTGGCGCTGCGCGGCGAGCAGCAGCTGAGCGCCGGCGGTATCCAGTTCGTCGAGTGCGCTGAGGTCCAGTTGCCAGTGCCCGCTGGGCTGCGCGCCGAACGCACCCAGCAGCGCGTCGCGTGCGTCACGCACTTCATAGATGGTCAGGTTGCCGCTCAGGGCCAGGCACGTGCCGACCGCGCTGGCCTGCTGCTGGAGTGTGAACATTTCAGCCGGCCAGTTTTTCGACAGCCGACAGCAGCTGCTGCGGCTGGAACGGTTTGACGATCCAGGCCTTGGCGCCGGCGGCCTGGCCTTCGGCCTTCTTGCCCTGCTCGCTTTCGGTGGTGAGCATGCAGATCGGGGTGAAACGGTAGGCCGGGTTGGCCTTGACCGCCTTGACCAGGCCGATGCCGTCGAGGTTGGGCATGTTCACGTCGCTGATGATCAGGTTGATCTTCTGCCCGGTGAGTTTGGTCAGCGCATCGCGGCCATCGACCGCCTCGATCACCTGGTGGCCGGCGCCGGTGAGGGTCATCTTCACCAGCTGGCGCATGGACTGCGAGTCGTCGACGATGAGAATGGTCTTGCCCATGAAAATGTCTCCTTGGCGGGGGTCAGAAAAAGGTCACGTCGTCGGTCGAGGCGCTGCTGCGTTTGACGCCGTGGCGCTCTTCGTCGGTGGTGAAGCGCTGACGTAGTTCGCGCAGCCAGCGGTGCGGGTCGAGCACGGCGCTGTCCTGGCGGTCGACGGCCTCATGCAGGCGCTGCATGTCCTGCTGCAGGTGGTCGAGCATCTGGTCGGTGCGATCCTGGAACTGCAGGTTGACGACGATTTCTTCGATGTCCGCCTGGGT
Organism: Stutzerimonas stutzeri RCH2; assembly: GCF_000327065.1. Classification (NCBI taxonomy): domain Bacteria; kingdom Pseudomonadati; phylum Pseudomonadota; class Gammaproteobacteria; order Pseudomonadales; family Pseudomonadaceae; genus Stutzerimonas; species Stutzerimonas stutzeri. Next base: position 717,330 of record NC_019936.1, read on the forward strand.
GTGGCGGGTGTCCTGCTGCAGCAGCAGCGAGGTGTCGGCGAGCTCTTCCAGGCTGGCACTCAGGCCCTGCATGACCTCGCCGGTGACTTCGTCGAGGTAGTGCAGGTTGCTCTGTTCGGTATTGCTCAGTTCTTCGGCGGCGCTGACCGTGGCGCTGATCGCCTGGTTGATTTCGCCGACCTTCTGATCCATGTCGTGGCCGGTTTCGGCCGACAGCGTGGACAGCTTGCGCACTTCATCGGCAACCACCGAGAAGCCGCGGCCGTAATCGCCGGCACGAGCGGCCTCGATGGCGGCATTAAGCGCCAACAGGTTGGTCTGGCGGGCGATGTCCTGAACCAACCGCGACATGTTCTGCAGTTCGCTGGCGTGCTGGTTCAGCTCACCGATGGTGCCGAGCAGTGCGGCCTTGCGCTCGCTGGCAGTATGGAAGGCACCGGTCACCACATTGAGCTGATCGCGCGCATGGCGCAGGCTGCTGGCCATGCCATTGCCGCCGACCACAGCTTCGGAAGTGTTCAGGGTCTGCTGCAGGCGTTGCGTCATTCCGGCAAAGCGGCTGAACAGTTCGCCGACACTGCCTTGCTGCACCTGGCGCACCTGATCGACGTTGCTGCGCCAGGTGGGCACCACAGCCAGCAGCAGCGCTTCGACTGCCGTGCTGGTTGGCGCCGCCGGTGCGCTTACCGGCTCGAGGTTTGCCTGCTGCGCTGGTGCGGGCGGGCGCAGCAGCAGCGCGGCGCCGGCACTGCCGAGCAGCCCGGCAAGGGTCATCCACGGCCAGCCAAGGCCCAGGCCCGCGAGCCCTGCGGCGATTGCAATCCAAAGTGCGCTGTAGGCGATCATCTCACCCTGCCTCCCGGTTCAAGTGCGGCGAACGATAGGCAGCCGCGAGCAGGGCGGGTATCGGGCAATCCCCTAGGCTGGCCTAAGGCACCAGGTGGCTAAAGTTTTTCGCGGATCTGCCGGGCATCGGGGCCGGAGTGCTCTGGTGCGCGCTCTGGCGATCAAGCGGCGCAGCGGGTTGTCTACAGTCAATCTGGCGGAATGCGCGTCCCCGCACGGCCTCATGCCGGACGGACGCCTTCGAGGAGTGACAGCATCGCAATGATCCCCAATGCTGCCGATGTCGCTGCGAATCTTTACGCCTCGCGCCGCGCGCTGAGGGTGGCGCCGTGGAAGATCGTCCTGGCCTATGCCCTGGTGGCTGTGGTGTGGATCTTCACGACGAACCTGATCATCACCGCGCTGGGCTTGCCGGAGTCGAGCTATACGTTGCGCATCGCGGCGTTCGTGCTGTTCACCGCACTGGGGATCTGGTGGTACACGCGGCGGCTGGCCGATGGGGTGATTCGCTCGCAGAAGCTGGTGGGCCGCGCCGAGAACAGCTACCGCATGCTTTTCGATCGCCATCCCGCGCCGATGTGGCTGTTCGACAAACGTACCCTGAGCATCGTCCGCGGTAACCGCCAGGCGGTGGCGGCCTACGGCTACAGCGCCGGGGAATTCGCTGAGCTGGAAATCCTCGATCTGTACGCTGCTCATGAGCGGGAGCGGCTGGAGGCGCTGGCTCAACCTGTCACGCCGCAGCAGTTGGCCGGGCTGCGCCAGCATGTGGCGCGCGACGGCCGCGAACTGAATGTCGAAGTGCTCTGCAGCGCGCTGGACATCGACGAGTCGCCCTTCGCGCTGTTGATGGCGCAGGAGGTCAGCGCGCACTTCCAGACCGAAACGCAGCTGGCCAGCGCTCTCAGAAAGCTGGAGTTGGCCCGGCATTTAGCCCAGATGGCGTATTGGCAGCGGCTGCCGGGCAGCGAGCAGGTCGACTGGTCACCGGAGATTGGCGACGTGCTCGGCATCGCCAACGCGGGTGCGCTGAGCTGGACGGCCTTTCTCGATTACCTGCACCCGGATGATCGCCCCGCGGTCGCCGCCGCTCATGAGCGGGCTGAGCGGCACGGTAGTCTCGCCCATGAGTTCCGTGTGCTGGGCGCGAATGGCGAGCAACGCTGGATGTTCGAGCGCATACAGCTCCTCGGTCGCCAGCGAGCGCTGTTTGGCGCGCTGATGGATGTCACCGAACTCAAGGCCGGGGAGGGCGACCTGGCCGGCGAGAAACGCCGCTATGAACGTATGGTCGACGGCTTGCCCGACGGAGTGCTGATGCTGCGTCAGGGCCGCATCCACTACGCCAATGCAGCTGCGCGCCGGCTGCTGGCCGGCGACCCACTGCAGCCGCTGGACGCCCAGCCGTTCATCGAATTCGTCGCCGAGCATCAGCGCGCCCGCGAGACCGCCCGGTTGGCCGCCCTGCAGCGCGGTGCAGCAGCCGGCCAGCCGCAGCGCTTGCTGCTGGTATGTCGCGACGGCCAGCCGTTCGAAGCGGAGGTCAGCGAAACACTGCTGCCCGCCGACGGTGACGCCGAGGTGCAACTGCTGATCCGCGATGTCAGCCAGGCCGAGCAGCTGCGGCGCGATCTGGAAGACGCCAACCAGCGCCTGCAACATCTTTCGCAGCGCTTGATCGAGGTGCAGGAAATCGAGCGGCGCGAGGTGGCGCGTGACCTGCACGATGACGTCGGCCAGCACCTGACCGGCTTGAAACTGCATCTGCAACGGCTGATCCGCCGCCAGGCTGGCGACAGCGAGTTCGAGCGGCTGTCGCAACCGCTGGTAGCCAGCATGGATGCGGCGCTGGCCAAGGTGCGCAGCCTGTCGCTGTCGCTGCACCCGCTGCAGCTGGAAACGCTCGGTCTGGAAGCCGCCGTGCGCTGGCACCTGCAGCATTTCCTCGAGGCCAGCGGCACTTGCTGGGAGCTGGAGGTTCGCGGCTCGACCACAGAAATTCCGCCCGGCAGGGCTGTGGCAGCATTCCGCCTGGTGCAGGAGGCGGTGAACAACGTCGCGCGGCATGCACGGGCGCGCACGGTGCGCATCCTCATGGTTTGCGATGAACACGAATTGCGTCTGGAAATCCTCGACGATGGCCGCGGCTTCGATGTACCCGAAGCGCTGCAGGGCGCCCAGAGCCTGGGGCTGACCAGCATGCACGAACGGGTCGCCTCGTTCGGTGGCGACCTGCGGATTTCCAGCCTGCCGGGTATGGGGACGCGCATCACCGCGCTTCTGCCGGCGCCAAACGACTGATGATGAGGATGAGCTTTTGAGCAAGCGTGTTGCCCTGGTTGACGATCACGCCCTGGTGCGGGCCGGTTTGCGAGCGCTGGTCGAGGATCAGCCCGGCTACGAGGTGGTCGCCGAAGGCGGCGACGGCCAGGACGTCGAAGCGATCCTGCGCCAGGCGCGTCCGGACATTCTGCTGCTGGACCTCAGCATGAAGCACATGGGCGGGCTGGATGCGCTGCGCCAGTGGCACGGCCAGTACCCGGACGTGCAGGTGCTGATCCTGTCCATGCATGCCACCGCCGACTACGTGCTGGCGGCGCTGCGCCTGGGTGCCCGCGGTTACCTGCTCAAGGATGCCGCCGCGCAGGAACTGGACATGGCCCTGCAGGCGCTCTCGCGCAACGAGTCCTATCTGAGCCCCGGAATTGCGCAGACGGTGATCAGCTCGGCGATCGTCGAGGGGCGCAGCCGCGAGACAAGCCTGGCTCCGGTGCTGACCCCGCGACAGATCGAGATCCTGCGCTTGATCGCCCGCGGCGTATCGACCCGCGATATCGCCGCTGGCCTCGGCCTCAGCGTGAAAACCGTGGACACTCACCGCGCGCAGATCATGGCGCGGCTGAACCTGCACGACGTACCGTCGCTGGTGCTCTACGCGGTGCGCCAAGGGCTGATCAGCCCCGACGACTAGGGGTTTGCCTGATAGCGCGACGGCCGCTGCGGCGCCACAGTGTGGCCTGGCCCCGGCAAGCGAGACCCCGCCATGCATCCCCATTCCGCCGACGTGTTCGTCGACGCCTATCTGGCAAGGCACGCCGGCCCCTCGGTAGCGTCGCCTCGTCCGGCCTGGCAGAAGCCATGGCTGCTGGCACTGCTCGCGGCCGCGATAAGCCTGCTGGCAGGCGTGTTGTGGCGATCGCTCGATCTGCCGGCCGGGCCTGCGCTGGTGCTGCCGGGGATTGCCGTGGCTGGCGCCTTGCCGGTCTATCTTTGCGCGCGCTTGCTGCACCAGCGCAAGCGGCTGACCCATGCGCGCGGGGAGGTCGCCTTGCTGCGCCAGCTCTGTTCGCTATGGGCCCAGTCCGAGGGCGCCTGCCTGAAAGAGCTCGATGCCCACGGGCGGCTGCTGGCGATGAGCGAACGTGGCCGCCAGCTGATGGACGTATGCGATTTCGATGCGCTGCGCGGCTCGGACTGGCTCGGTATCTGGCCCGGCGAAGCGGCCGCGACCGCGCGGGATGCCTTCGCCCGCGCCCTTGCCGGTGAGCCTGCGCGCTTCTCCGGTTTTTGCCCGACGCTGGCCGGCGTTGCGAAATGGTGGGACGTGCTGATCATGCCGCTGCCCGGCGCTGGCGAAGCCACATCGATGCTGGTGCTGTCCTGGGACGTTACTGAAGTGCGACAGCGTGCATGCCAGCTGCAGACCACCAACGACGAGCTCACCACCTTGCTGGAGCACCTGGACGACGGCTTCTGCCGGCTCGATCGTTCCTGGCGGCTGGTGGAACTCAACGGCCGGGCGGTCGCCCTTCTGCAGCGTCCGCGCAGCGAACTGCTCGGCACCCTGCTCTGGGATCTGCTGCCGCAGGCTCGCGGCGCCGAGCTGGGTGTCGCGCTGCAGGAAGTGATGGATCTGGGCATTGCGCGGCGCATCGAGACCTTTTCGCCGCAGTATCAGGGCTGGTATCGCATTCATGCCTATCCGCACGCCGATGGCCTGTACCTGTTCTTCAGCGACATCAGCCGCGACGTGGCGAGCGCCCAGACAGCGCAGGCGGTGCAGGCGCGCCTGCGGCTGAGCCAGCAGGTCGGGCTGTTCGGTGACTGGCAATTCGACCTGACGAGTCAGCGCCTGGATCTCTCCGACCAGGCCTTGCAGCTGTTGGGCATGCCGTCTGGCGCCGCTGCCGGTGAGGCGCTGCTGGAGCGTTTGCATCCACAGGATAGGCTGGGGTTCGTTGCCGCCATGCTCGATCTGGCCGAGGGGCAGACAGGGTTCGACGCGCGGGTTCGTCTGAGCGGCACCGCCGCCGAGGATTGGCGTCACTTTCATTTTGCCGGCACGGTGATTCGCACCAAGGCGCACCCCGCCGGTTTGCTGGTGGGCTGCCTACAGGATGTGACCGAGCAGCAGCGGCGCGAGGCACGGCTGGAAGATGCCGAGGCATTTACCCGCGGCATCATCGACGCCTTGCCGCTGGCCATCGGAGTAATCGACGGCAACGGCAGGCTGATCACCGCCAATCAGGTCTGGATGGCCGGCGGCAACGCTCCGGCTGCCTTATCCGGCTGCAAGTCGCTGGATTACCTGGCGCGCTGCCGTGCGGCCACTGGCGACGGGTTCGATGCCGGTGCCAGGCTGGCAGACGGCATCGAGGCGCTGCTCGCCGGCACTGGTGACCCGTTTGTCTTCAGCTACGAGCACGGCAGTGATGCGCAGCGGCGCGTCTACCAGAGTTCGGCGTTGCTGATGAGCACGCTGACCCGGCGGGTACTGGTCGTCCACGAACTCCTTACGGGAGAATCTCGCAACAGCGAGGGCGCTGCCCTGACTCCCGCTTGAGCGGCTATACCGCCGATTCCCGAGTGCTTGGCAACGCTGCTTCACGCCGCTGCTTTCCCCGTTCGCGACGTGTCTGGCGGGCGCGACCGTTCGTCTGGTAGCTTCATGGACATCAGGTTCGCGCCGGGCGCGATGGAGAGAGCTTGAATCGCAAGGCAGGACTTCTGGCGGCTCTGATACTCGTGCTGGCGCTGGTGCCGATGTGGGCGTTCGTGTTTAGCGAGATCAGGCATGAGCGTGAGCTGATGATCGGGGCCGCGCGCAACGATGCGATGAACCTGGCGACCGCCTTCGAGGCGCACGTCCAGAGCACGATCAGGCTCATGGACATCGTGCTGCTGGACATGCGTGAAGATGTGCTGGACAACGCCGACTTCGAGCGCCACGTCCGCGAGGAACTGCAGGCCTACGGCAGCTTCGTTGCGCAGCTGGCGGTTATCGACAAGCATGGCCGGCTGGCCTTCTCCAACCTGGAGTCGTCGGTAAAGCCGGTGGACTTGAGCGATCGCGAGCATTTCAGGGTGCATCGCGACAACCCGCAAGAGGATCGGCTGTTCATCAGCAAGCCGGTGCTGGGCAGAGTATCGAAGCAGTGGACCATCCAGTTCACCCGGCCCATTCATCAGAACGGTGAGTTCGCCGGTGTCCTTGTCCTTTCGGTACCCACCAACTTCTTTGCCGACTATTACCAGCAGATCGATGTCGGGTTGCATGGCGCGATCGCCCTGCTCGGCACCGACCGCAGCCTGCGCGCCATCGCCTCGGGAACGCCGATTGCCGGGCGCTACGGGCGCTTCAAGGTGCCGGCAGACAGGCCCTACGTCGACCCCGATGCGCCTGTCCGCGGTTACTACGAGGGTGTGAGTTCTCTCGATGGGGAGTATCGCCTGGGTGCCTACCGGCGCCTGACCGACGCAGGTGTGGTGGTACTGGTGATGCTTTCGCCCAAGGATTTCATGGCCGCTCACGAGGAGCGCAAGGAGCTGTTGCTCGCCTCGGCTGGCGTCATTTCGCTGCTGTTGCTTGCTGTGGCGGTGCTGGTTTTCGTGCTGAGCAGCCGCTATTTCCAGAGTACCGCCCGACTGCGTCAGGCGCACGACCAGCTGGCACAGTTCGCCAACACCGACGTGCTCACCGGCGCACGCAGCCGCCGAGCGTTTTTCGACGGGCTGGACGCGGAACTTGCGCGCGCGCGGCGGCATGGCGACGGTCTGAGCCTGTTGATGCTCGATATCGACCATTTCAAACGCGTCAACGACGTGCATGGCCACCCGGCCGGCGACGTGGTGCTCAAGCAGTTCGCCGTCATCTGCGCTGCGCTGCTGCGTGGTCATGACCTGTTCGGCCGTATCGGCGGCGAGGAATTCGCCATCGCGCTGCCCAATACCGACCTGGAAGGTGCGCGTTGCGTCGCCGAAAAGATCCGCCAAGCCATTGCCCAAGCGCCCGTGGCGACGACAGCCGGCGAGATATCCATCACCGTCAGCATCGGTCTGGCCTGCACCGATGGCGGGCAACATGAAGCGGATTATCTGATCGTGCAGGCTGATCGGGCGCTATACCTGGCCAAACACGGCGGCCGCGATCAAGTCTACGCAGCCGCCCCACGCCCGCTCGAAAGCCCGCGTTCCTGAACAGTTGATCATCCTGCCAGCGGACCCTCAAATCGCAGGCAATAAAAAGCCGGCTTGTGGCCGGCTTTTCTTCAGTGCTTCGACTTACTTCTGGTAAGCCTCGGCAGCTTTGATGATGGCGGCACGGGCGGCGTCGGCGCCTTCCCAGCCTTCGACCTTGACCCACTTGCCCTTCTCGAGATCCTTGTAGTTCTCGAAGAAGTGCTTGATCTGCTCGATCAGCAGCGGCGGCAGGTCGGTGTATTCCTTAACGTCTACATACAGCTGGCTCAGCTTGTCGTGCGGGACGGCGATCAGCTTGGCGTCGCCGCCGGCTTCGTCGGTCATGTTCAGCACGCCGACCGGACGGCAGCGGATGACCGAACCCGGAGCGACCGGATAGGGGGTCACGACCAGCACGTCGAGGGGGTCGCCGTCATCGGCCAGGGTGTGCGGGATGAAACCGTAGTTGGCCGGGTAGAACATCGGGGTGGCCATGAAACGGTCGACGAACAGGCAGTCGGTGTCGTGATCGATTTCGTACTTGATCGGCGCGTGATTGGCCGGGATTTCGATGGCGACGTAGATGTCGTTCGGCAGGTCTTTGCCAGCCGGGACTTTGCTGTAGCTCATGAACGATGGGCTCCTGATCGGCCAGCGCGGCCTGGGGGCGGAAAAAAGTGGGCGCGATTATAGGCGCAATGTCGCGCGCAATGCACGGGGTTCGACGTGCCCAACCTACGCAGGTTCCCGGTAGGCCGGATGTTCGGCTTGCAGGCGTTGCAGCCGTGTCAGCGGGTCCTGCCGGTAGAAGTCGGCGAGTTGCGCATAGACCTCGGGGAATATCTGGTGCAGCACATCCGGCGCGCTGAAGAAGTACTCGCTGGTGACGGCGAAGAACTCTGCCGGGTTTTCGGCAGCGTACGGATCGATCGGCGTTTCGGCATCGGGGTTGGCGTCGAGCAGGCGGTCGAGCTGGTCGTAGGCACTCTGCATGGCGCTGGCCCAGGCTTCGATGCGCATCTGTCGGTGCAGCGGCGGCAGGCCGTTGGCATCGCCGTTGAGCATGTCCAGCTTGTGCGCCAGTTCGTGAATCACCAGGTTGTAGGCTTCCCAGCCGCCGCTCTCCTGCACGCCGGGCCAGGCGAGGATCACCGGGCCCTGCAGCCAGGCTTCGCCGCTGTGCTCGGCATCCCACTCATGCTCGACGCCAGCGGCATCGCGATGCTTCTGCGGGCTGAGGAAGTCGTCGGGGTAGATGACGATCTCGTGAAAGCCGCGATACCAGCCAAGCTCGGCCAGGTGCAGCAGCGGCAACTGCGCCTGCAGCGCCAGGCGCAGGCGGTCCTGGGGTTGCAGCTCGACGCCCGCCAGCGGCGTCAGGCGCTTTTCATGCAGAAATAGCACGGCGCGCTCACGCAAGCGGCTCAACTCGTCTTCGCTCAGGCCGTCGAGAATCGGCAGGCTGTCGAGCACCTGCTGCCACAGCTCTGGGCTGACCGGGTTGCGGGCGAGGATGCGTTTGCGCTGCCAGGCGCGGTAGGACCACATGGTGAAACATCCAGCGGGGCGGGGCGCCCACATTAAGCGTGGCTGCAGGATGCGACAAGCAATGAAGTACCGCCGGTCGGCGCGTCACGGGACTGTCAAGCATGGTGGGTAAATCGGGTGGACACCCACTCGCAAGGAGACTTCGACATGTCCGCACCGGATCAGAAACGCCGCCAACTGCTGCAGGGCATCGGCGCCGGCCTCGCCCTGCCGGCTCTGGGCGTTGCGCCCGCCATTATCGCCGCGCCGCGCGAACGCCCGCAGATGCTTGACGGTGTGCAATCCGGTGACGTGGCGGGCGACCGCGCGCTGATCTGGAGCCGCTGCGACCGCCCCGGCCGCCTGATCGTCGAGTGGGATACGCGCAGTCGCTTCGGCAATCCGCGGCGCATGGTTTCTTCGATCACCGATGCCGGCCAGGACTTCACTGCCCGCGTCGACCTGCGCGGGCTGCCGGCGGATCAATCGATCTTCTACCGCGCGCGCTTTGAAGATGCCCGCAGCGGCATGCTCAGCGAGCCCTGGTTCGGCCATCTGCGCAGCGCACCAACGCGCCCGCGCGACATTCGCTTCGTCTGGGGCGGTGACACCTGTGGCCAGGGTTACGGCATCAACCCGGACTTCGGCGGCATGCGCATCTACGAAAGCATGCGCATGCGCCGGCCGGATTTCTTCCTGCACAGCGGCGATGTGATCTATGCCGACGGGCCGATCCCCGCCGAGGTTACCGCCGAGGACGGCAGCATCTGGCGCAACCTGGTCACCGAGGAAAAGAGCAAGGTTGCCGAGACGCTCAACGAGTTTCGCGGCAACTACCGCTACAACCTGCTGGACGAGAACCTCCGGGCCTTCAACGCCGAGGTGCCGCAGATCTGGCAGTGGGACGATCACGAGGTGACCAACAACTGGTCGCCGAGCAAGCAACTGGACGACCGCTATCAGCAGGTGCGCGACATCGATACCCTGGTGCAGCGCGCCCGCCAGGCCTATCTCGAATACGCGCCGATGCGCATGGCCCGTGGCGACACGCAGGGGCGCATCTATCGCAAAGTCAGCTACGGGCCGCTGCTGGATGTGTTCGTGCTGGACATGCGCAGCTACCGCGGGCCGAACACCCATAATCTGCAAACGGAGCAGGGCGCGGATACGGTATTTCTCGGCCGCGAGCAGCTGCGCTGGCTCAAGCGCGAGCTGCGGGCATCGCGCGCGACCTGGAAGGTCATCGCCGCCGACATGCCCATCGGCCTGCACGTACCGGACGGCCCGCGTTGGGAGGCGATCGCCAATGGCCATGACGGCGAGGCGCTTGGCCGCGAGCTGGAAATCGCCGAGCTGCTGACCTTCATCCAGCGCGCGCGAGTGCGCAACACTGTCTGGCTGACCGCGGATGTGCATTACTGCGCGGCGCATTACTACCACCCCAATCGCGCGGCCTATCAGCAGTTCGAGCCGTTCTGGGAATTCGTCGCAGGCCCGCTGAATGCCGGCAGCTTCGGGCCGAACCCGCTGGACGGCACCTTCGGCCCGGAGGTGGTGTTCCAGAAGGCGCCGCCAACTGCGAACAGCTCGCCGCGGGCAGGCTTCCAGTTCTTCGGCGAGGTGGAGATCGACGCGCAGACCGCCGCGTTGCAGGTAAGCCTGCGCGACATCGACGGCACGGTGGTCTACAGCCAGACGCTGGAGCCCTGGCAGCAGGCCTGAACCGGCTCAGCCGAGCAGAAAGTTGCCGGCGCGAGGTTCGCCTTCCAGCGCCGCTACTTCCGCTTCGTCCTTGAGCTGTACGCCGGAGAGCTGTCGGCGGCTGGCTTCGCGCATCAGATAGAGCAGGCGGTGCGCGGCGAGGTTGTAGCTCAGGCCCTCGGGGCGAATGTTGGAAATGCAGTTGCGCTGCGCATCGTGCCGGCCGACCTCTGGCGCCCAGGTGAAGTACAGGCCCAGGCTGTCCGGTGAGCTGAGCCCTGGGCGTTCGCCGAGCAGAATGACCACCATGCGCGCCTTGAGGCGCTGGCCGATTTCGTCGGCAATCGCCACGCGGCCCTGCTCGACCAGGATAATCGGCCCGAGCGACCAGCCTTCGGCCTGACAGTGCTCGGCGATCTTCAAGGCCATCGGTGCGGCGTGGCGTTGCACGGCCAGGGCGGAGAGGCCGTCGGCGATCACCAGCGCCAGATCGCAGCCTTCGCCAGCGTGCTCGTCGAGCGTCGCGGCGCTGGCTTCGTCGAGGCGCCGACCGAGGTCGGGACGCTGCAGATAGATCTGCCGGTCTGAAGCAGCACTGCGCAGGTGCAGGCAGCCAAGTTTATGCTTCTCCAGCTCGCCAGCCAGCGCTGCGCAATCCAGCGGCAGATGCACCGCGTCGCGCGCCTGGGCATGGGCGAACTGGAAATCCAGCTGCGCGTCGGTGGGCAGGCTGACACCAGCCCGGCCAAGGGCGATGCGTGCCGGGGTCAGCTGGCGCAGGTGCTGCCAGGGGTTTTCGGTGGTGGGGGAGCGGTCGGGCATGGCTACCTCGGAGCGTGACGGTCAGCCGCGTGGAAAAGCGTGCAGCGTTTTCCACCTGAGGATGGGCGAGGAAACGAGAGCGGCTTCATGCCATTTTCTCCAGCGCCCGGCGGAAGGCTTCGGGCAGCTCGCGGCCGAGCTGCAGGCGATTGCCGTCCTGGCGGAGGATCTGCATCTTCGCCAGCCATTCCTCGAATTCCGGCGCGGGCCTGAGGCCGAGCACCTGGCGCACGTAGAGCGCGTCGTGGAAGGAGGTGGTCTGGTAGTTGAGCATCACGTCGTCCGAGCCCGGGATGCCCATGATGAAGTTGATGCCCGCCGTGCCGAGCAGGGTCAGCAGCATGTCCATGTCGTCCTGATCGGCTTCGGCGTGGTTGGTGTAGCAGATGTCGCACCCCATGGGCACGCCGAGCAGCTTGCCGCAGAAGTGGTCTTCCAGCCCGGCGCGGATGATCTGCTTGCCGTTGTAGAGGTACTCCGGGCCGATAAAGCCCACCACGGTGTTCACCAGCAGCGGCTTGTAGCTGCGTGCGACGGCGTAGGCGCGGGCTTCGCAGGTCTGCTGATCGACGCCGTGGTGGGCGTTGGCCGAGAGCGCGCTGCCCTGGCCGGTCTCGAAATACATGAGGTTGTCGCCGAGGGTGCCGCGGTTCTGCGACAGCCCGGCCTCGTAGCCTTCCTGCAGGGTCGCCAGGCTGATGCCGAAGCTGGCGTTGGCCGCCTCGGTGCCGGCGATGGACTGGAACACCAGATCCAGCGGTGCGCCGCGGTTGATCGCCTCGATGGACGTGGTGACGTGGGTGAGGATGCAGGCCTGGGTCGGAATCTCGTAGCGGCCGATCACCGCGTCGAGCATTTTCAGCAACTCGCAGATGCCGCTGGTGCTGTCGGTGGCCGGGTTGATGCCGATCACCGCATCGCCGTTGCCGTAGAGCAGGCCGTCGAGGATGCTCGCGGCGATGCCGGCCCCGTGGTCGGTCGGGTGATTGGGCTGCAGCCGGGTGGACATGCGCCCGGCCAGCCCGATGGTGTTGCGAAAGCGGGTGACGACCCGGACCTTCTGCGCGACCAGGATCAGGTCCTGCACGCGCATGATCTTCGACACCGCGGCGACCATCTCCGGCGTCAGGCCAGGTGCCAGAGCCTTTAGCGACGACTCGTTAGCATCATCGCCGAGCAGCCAGTTGCGGAAATCGCCCACGGTCAGGTGGCTGACCGGGGCGAAGGCCGCGTCGTCGTGGCTGTCGATGATCAGCCGGGTCACTTCATCACTTTCGTAGGGAATCAGCGCTTCTTCGAGAAAGCGCTTGAGCGGCACCGCTGCCAGGCACATCTGCGCCGCCACGCGTTCGGCGTCGCTGTCGGCCGCGACTCCGGCGAGCAGGTCGCCGGAGCGTGCCGGGCTGGCCTTGGCCATCACCTCGCGCAGGTCGTCGAAGCGCCAGGTGGTGCCGCCCACGCTGTGCGAGTACGCCATGTCAGCCTCCTTCTTCAGTGCAGCGATGCCTCGGCTTTCTCGATCGCCGCAAATTCCTCTTCCGGCGTGCCGGCCACCAGATGGTGTCGACTGTAGATCGCAAAGTAGGCGATGAAGATCCCATAGATGATCGCGGCGCCGATCACCACCCGCGGGTCGACCAGGAAGCCCGCGATGACCGCGATGCAAGCGAGAACCAGGGCAATGCCAGAAGTGACGATGCCGCCGGGGGTCTTGTACGGGCGATGCAGGTCCGGCCGGCGCAGGCGCAGGACGATGTGCGAGGCCATCATCAAGACGTAGGAGATGGTTGCGCCGAACACCGCGACGAGGATCAGCAGGTCGCCCTGGCCGGTCAGCGACAGCAGGAAGCCGATTACGCCGGGGATCACCAGGGCCAGCACCGGCGCCTTGTTCCGGTTGGTCAGCGACAACTTGCGCGGCAGGTAACCGGCGCGCGACAGCGCAAAGATCTGTCGTGAATAGGCGTAGATGATCGAGAAGAAGCTGGCGATCAGCCCGGCCAGGCCGACCAGATTGACGAAGCCGCTCATCCAGGTTGACGACCCATAGGCGGTGGTCAGCGCTTCCACCAGCGGGTTGCCGGATGCCACCAGCGTGCTGGAGCCGGCGCCGCCTGGGCCGACCAGCAGGATCAGGCCAGCAAAGGCGACCAGTATCAGCATGGCGCCGATCAAGCCGCGCGGCATGTCGCGCTGCGGATTCTTGGTTTCCTCGGCGGCCAGCGGTACGCCTTCCACGGCGAGGAAGAACCAGATCGCGTAGGGAATTGCCGCCCAGATGCCGACGTAGCCGTAGGGCAGGAAGTTGCTGGCACCGGCAGCGGTGGTCGGGGCGATATCGAGCAGCTTGTCCACCGAGAAGTGCGGCACCATCGCCACGATGAAGACTGCCAGGGCGAGGGCAGCGACGGCGGTGATGATGAACATCAGCTTCAGCGCCTCGCCGACACCGAAGATATGGATGCCGATGAAGATGATGTAGAAGGCGAGATAGATCATCCAGCCGCCGATGCCGAACAGCGATTCGCAATAGGCGCCGATGAATACGGCGATGGCGGCTGGGGCGATGGCGTATTCGATCAGGATTGCCGTGCCGGTGAGAAAGCCGCCCAGCGGGCCGAAGGCGGTGCGGGCGAAGCCGTAGCCGCCGCCCGCGGTCGGGACCATCGAGGACAGCTCGGCCAGCGAGAAGCACATGCACAGGTACATGGTCGCCATCAGCAGCGTGGCGATGAACAGCCCACCCCAGCCGCCCTGGGCCAGACCGAAGTTCCAGCCGGCATAGTCGCCGGAAATGACATAGGCGACGCCGAGGCCAACCAGCAACACCCAACCGGCGGCGCCTTTCTTCAGTTCGCGTTCCTGGAAATAACTACTGCCAACGGTTTCGAAATCGATTGCGTGGTGCGGTGGCGTTGAACGGCTGTGTTCGAGAGCCATGGGGGAATCCTCTTGGATAGGTTGGCAAGTCTCTCCCTAGCAAGCGTCATGCCCCACGCTACAAACCGGTGTTTGCAGTGATTTGTCAGCCAAGTTCGGCAGGAACGCACCTTTTGCGTGCTCCGCAGCACCACGGCGGAGCCCGGCAGGCGTCTTGTTCAAGGCATGGGCGGCATGCGCCGCCCATGCTGATCCATCAGAAGAAGCCCAGCGGATTGATGTCGTAGCTGATCAGCAGATTCTTGGTCTGCTGGTAGCTGTCGAGGATCATCTTGTGGGTTTCGCGCCCGACGCCGGACCTCTTGTAGCCACCGAACGCGGCATGCGCCGGGTAGAGGTGGTAGCAGTTGGTCCAGACGCGGCCGGCCTTGATGGCCCGGCCCATGCGGTAGGCGCGGTTGATGTCGCGGGTCCAGACACCGGCGCCGAGGCCGTACTCGGTGTCGTTGGCGATCGCCAGGGCTTCGGCTTCATCCTTGAAGGTGGTGACGCCGATCACCGGGCCGAAGATCTCCTCTTGGAATACACGCATCTGGTTGGTGCCCTTGAGCAGGGTCGGCTGGATGTAATAGCCGGTGGCGAGCGAGCCTTCGAGCTTCTCCGCTGCGCCGCCGGTGAGCACCTCCGCGCCTTCGCCCTTGGCGATTTCCAGATAGGACATGATCTTGTCGAACTGCTGCTGGCTGGCCTGGGCGCCGACCATGGTCTCGGTGTCCAGCGGGTCGCCACGCTTGATCTGCGCGACCTTCTTCATCACCGCTTCCATGAAGGGTGCATAGATCGACTCCTGCACCAGCGCGCGCGACGGGCAGGTGCACACTTCGCCCTGGTTGAAGAAGCCCAGTACCAGGCCTTCGGCGGCCTTCTCGATGAAGGTCGGCTCGGCCTGCATGATGTCTTCGAAGTAGATGTTCGGGCTCTTGCCGCCCAGCTCGACGGTGCTCGGGATGATGGCCTCGGCGGCGCGCTTCATGATGTGCGAGCCCACCGGTGTGGAGCCGGTGAAGGCGATCTTGGCGATGCGCTTGCTGCTGGCCAGGGCCTCGCCGGCCTCACGACCGTAGCCTTGCACCACGTTGAGCACGCCCGGTGGCAGCAGGTCGCCGATGACCTCCATCAGTACCGTGATACCCAGCGGTGTCTGCTCGGCCGGTTTCAGCACTACGCAGTTACCAGCAGCCAGGGCCGGAGCCAGTTTCCAGGCGGCCATCAGGATCGGGAAGTTCCACGGGATGATCTGCCCGACCACGCCCAGTGGTTCGTGGAAGTGATAGGCCGCAGTGTGCTCGTCGATTTCGGCGCTGGTGCCCTCCTGGGCGCGGATGCAGCCGGCGAAGTAGCGGAAGTGGTCAGCGGCCAGCGGGATATCGGCGTTCAGCGTTTCGCGCACCGCCTTGCCGTTGTCCCAGGTTTCGGTGACGGCGAGCATCTCCAGGTTCTGCTCGATGCGATCGGCGATCTGCAGCAGGATCAGCGAGCGCGCCTGCACGCTGGTCTTGCCCCAGGCGTCGGCCGCTGCATGGGCGGCGTCCAGGGCTTTCTCGATATCGGCGGCGTCGGAGCGCGGAAATTCGGCAATCGGCTGGCCGTTAACCGGAGAGAGGTTGGTGAAATACTGCCCGTTGACTGGCTCGACAAACTCGCCATTGATGAAGTTGCCGTAGCGGGCCTTGAGGGTAACGAGGGCACCGGCGGTGCCGGGAGGGGCGTAGATCATGGGGGGCTCCAGTTTGTTCTTGGATGGAGATTCGCTGCACAAAGCGTAGATCAGGACTTGAATACTGTCGCGGCGGCCAGGGGCGCTTTTTGAGGCGGCAAAGCGAGCGCTGCCGCGCAGTCGGGCCGGGGACAGGAGCCCCGGCCCAGGGGGGTCAGAGGGCGCTGTGGAAGATGGCTTCGATTTCCTCTTGCGTGGCGCGGCGCGGGTTGGTCAGGCCGCAGGCATCGTTCATGGCGTTGGCAGCCAGGGTCGGGATGTCATCGGCCTTGGCGCCAAGCTCGGCAAGGCCACCGGGGATGCCAATGTCCTGCGACAGGGTGCGAATTGCCGCGAGTGCCGCCTCGGCGCCCTGTGTGGCATCGAGCCCGCGGGTCTCAACGCCCATCGCGGTGGCGATGTCGCGCAGGCGTTCGGGGCAGACGCTGGCGTTGTAGCTCTCCACGTGAGGCAGCAGTACGGCATTGCAGACGCCATGCGGCAGATCGTAGAAGCCGCCGAGCTGGTGAGCCATGGCATGAACGTAGCCCAGCGAGGCGTTGTTGAACGCCATTCCGGCAAGGAACTGCGCATAGGCCATGGCTTCGCGCGCGGGCATGTCGCTGCCGCTCGCGACGGCGGTACGCAGGTTGGCCGAGATCAGTTCGATGGCCTTGAGCGCGCAGGCGTCGGTGATCGGTGTGGCGGCGGTCGAGACATAGGCTTCGACTGCGTGGGTGAGGGCGTCCATGCCGGTAGCGGCGGTCAGCCCCTTGGGCATCGCCACCATCAACGCCGGGTCGTTCACCGACAGCAGCGGCGTGACATTGCGATCGACGATGGCCATTTTTACGTGGCGGCTCTCGTCGGTGATGATGCAGAAGCGGGTCATCTCGCTGGCGGTGCCGGCGGTGGTGTTGATCGCTACCAGTGGCAGTTGCGGTTTGGCGGAGCGGTCGACGCCTTCGTAGTCGGCGATATGTCCGCCATTGGTGGCGCACAGGGCGATGCCCTTGGCGCAGTCATGGGGCGAGCCGCCGCCGAGCGAAATGATGAAGTCGCAAGCGCTTTCGCGCAGCTGGCTCAGGCCCTTCTCGACGTTGCCAACGGTTGGATTGGGTTGTGCGCCGTCGAATACGACGGATTGGATATCCGCGGCAGCCAGCAGCGTCGCGACCTTTTCGGCCACGCCTGCGCGAGCCAGCCCGACGTCGGTAACGATCAGCGCTTTGCGAAAGCCATAGTTGGCGATGGCGACCATCGCTTCATCGAGGCTTCCGATGCCCATCATGTTCACCGCGGGTATGAAGAAGGTGCTGCTCATGGAAAGTCCCCTGTGCTTGTCTGAAAACTGGTCTCGCAGCATCGCATCTGGATCAGGCGGCGGAATGACCTGGCTCAAGAAGATGACCGCTCAGTCGGGTTTCGGGCCCCGCGTCTGACCAACGGCGTCTGGTCGGCTGGTATGGGCTGCTGTGCTAACCTGCGTCGCAGTTTTCAGCGGGTCTGACCGCTTCAGAGGGCATCCATGCATATCCATATTCTCGGCATCTGCGGCACCTTCATGGGTTCGCTCGCGGTGCTGGCCAAGGAACTCGGGCATCGGGTCACCGGTTCCGACGCCAACGTCTATCCCCCGATGAGCACCCAGTTGCAGGCTCAGGGCATCGAGCTGACCCAGGGCTACGAGCCGAGTCAGCTCGAGCCGGCGCCGGATCTGGTGGTGATCGGTAATGCGCTGTCGCGCAGCAACCCGGCGGTGGAGTACGTGCTGAACAAGGGCCTGCCCTATGTCTCCGGTCCGCAGTGGCTGGCCGATCACGTGCTGCAGGGGCGCTGGGTGCTGGCTGCGGCCGGCACCCACGGCAAGACCACCACCAGCAGCATGCTGGCCTGGGTGCTGGAACATGCCGGCATGAGCCCGGGCTTTCTCATCGGTGGCGTGCCGCAGAATTTCGGCATCTCCGCGCGCCTGGGTGGCACGCCGTTCTTCGTGGTGGAGGCCGACGAGTACGACAGCGCCTTCTTCGACAAGCGCAGCAAGTTCGTCCACTACCGCCCGCGCACGGCGATCCTGAACAACCTGGAATTCGATCACGCGGACATCTTCCCGGACCTCGCGGCCATCGAGCGGCAGTTCCACCACCTGGTGCGTACCGTGCCCAGCGAAGGGCTGGTCATCCATCCCGAGTCCGAACAAGCGCTCAAACGCGTGATCGGCATGGGCTGCTGGACGCCGGTGCAGACCACCGGGGATGGCGGTCAGTGGCAGGCGAAACTGCTCAGCGCCGACGGTTCGCGCTTCGAAGTGATCTTCGATGGTGCCGTGCAGGGCGTGGTCGAGTGGGAGCTGACCGGCCAGCACAACGTCAACAATGCGCTGGCGACGCTCGCCGCGGCCCGCCACGTCGGTGTGCTGCCGAAGCAGGGCGCCGAGGCGCTGAGCGAATTCCGTAGCGTCAAGCGGCGCATGGAGAAGGTCGCCGAGGTCAATGGCGTGACCATCTATGACGATTTTGCCCATCACCCCACGGCTATCGCAACCACCCTCGACGGGCTGCGCAAGCGTGTGGGCGATACACCGATCATCGCGGTGATCGAGCCACGCTCCAACTCGATGAAGCTCGGCGCGCACCGCGAGGGCCTTGCTGAATCCGTGGCACTGGCCGATCAGGCGATCTGGTACGCGCCTGCCAACCTTGGCTGGGACCTGGCCGCCACCGTCGCCGGCTCGCCGGTGGAGACTACGGTGTGCGATTCGCTGGAGGCGATCATCGCCAAGGTGAAAGCTGACGCCGTGCCGGGCACCCAGGTGGTGGTGATGAGCAATGGCGGTTTTGGCGGCTTGCACGGCAGGCTGGCCGCGGCGTTGAGCTGATTGTTCAAGGTGGAAAACGCTTCGCGGTTTTCCACCCTACGCTGATCATGGGTAGGGTAGAAATCGCCGAAGGCATTTCCACGCGCATCGCATCAGGAGCAGATTGAATGAACGGACCGGAACGCATCACCCTGGCCATGACCGGCGCCTCCGGCGCGCAGTACGGCCTGCGCCTGCTGGACTGTCTGATCCAGGAAGACCGCGAGGTGCACTTCCTGATTTCCAAGGCCGCGCAGCTGGTGATGGCCACCGAGACCGACGTGGTGCTGCCGGCCAAGCCACAGGCGATGCAGGCCTTCCTCTCCGAATACACCGGTGCCGCTGCCGGGCAGATCCGCGTGTTCGCCAAGGAGGACTGGATGGCGCCGCCGGCCTCCGGCTCCGGCGCCCCGACCGCCATGGTGGTGGTACCGTGCTCCACCGGCACGCTGTCGGCGATCGCCACCGGCGCCTGCAACAACCTGATCGAGCGTGCCGTCGACGTTGCCCTCAAGGAGCGCCGCCAGCTGATCCTGGTCCCGCGCGAGGCGCCGTATTCGAGCATCCATCTGGAAAACATGCTCAAGCTGTCCAACCTCGGCGTAACCATCCTGCCAGCCTCGCCAGGTTTCTATCATCAGCCGCAGACCATCGACGACCTGGTCGATTTCGTCGTCGCGCGCATCCTCAATCTGCTAAATATCCCGCAGGACATGCTGCCGCGCTGGGGTGAGCACCATATCGTCAGCGACGACTGAGATGATCGGCCGAGCGCTGCTCGTCCTGACAACGCTGAGCCTGCTCGGCGGCTGCGCCAGCGTCCGCACGCTGGATGCCGCCAAGCCCGGCGCACCGATCATCTATTCCGGCACGCGCCTGGACTGGTACAGCCTCAACGGCGGCTGTTGCCCGCTGGATCGGTTCGGTGCCATGCCGCCGAAATATGCCGCGCTGGACCTACCCGCCAGCGCCCTGCTGGATACGCTGTTGCTGCCCTTCGCCGTCGCGGCGGAACTGGGCGTCGGGCTTGGCGTTCGCGGTGGGCTTTAGTTGCGGTGAACTGATCTGAGTCCAGGCCTGCCGGCGGGGCAGCAGGCATAATCGAGGCGTCTGACAGCGCTGCGCGTGGTCGCGGCACAAGGAGAAGGGTGTGAAAGACCGGGCTCAGTTCCACATGAATTACTGGATGATCGCCATTCTGGTGTTCCTCGGCCTGCAGTATCTGCTGTCGATCCAGCAGGAAGTGGCGACCATCCCCTACAGCGAGTTCGAGCAGCACCTCAAGGAAGGCCGCGTCGAAGAGCTGGCGATCACCGAGCGGCGTATAGAAGGCCTGCTCAAGGAGCCGTTGGCCAGCGGTCAGCGGCGGTTCATCAGCAATCGCGTCGAGCCGCAGCTGGCCGAGCATCTGCAGCAGTATCCGGTGCGCTACACCGGCAAGGTGGAAAGCACGCTGGTGCGTGACCTGCTGTCGTGGATCGTGCCGGCCATGCTGTTCTTCGGCATCTGGCTGTTCCTGCTCAAGCGCATCGGCAGCGGTCTGGGTGGCGGCGGCATGATGCAGATCGGCAAGAGCAAGGCGCGGGTTTACGTCGAGACCGACATGAAGGTGTCCTTCGCCGACGTGGCCGGGGTCGACGAGGCCAAGGATGAGCTCAAGGAAATCATCGAATTCCTCCGCGACCCGCAGACTTACGGTCGCCTCGGCGGGCGCATGCCGAAAGGCGTGCTGCTGGTCGGCCCGCCTGGCACCGGCAAAACGCTGCTGGCACGGGCCGTGGCTGGTGAGGCGAAAGTGCCGTTCTTCTCCATTTCCGGCTCCGAGTTTGTCGAGATGTTCGTCGGCGTCGGTGCCGCGCGGGTGCGTGACCTGTTCGAACAGGCGCGGGCCCAGGCGCCGGCGATCATCTTCATCGACGAACTGGATGCCCTCGGCCGCGCCCGCGGTGCCGGGCCGTTGTCCGGTGGGCATGACGAGAAGGAGCAGACGCTCAACCAGCTGTTGGTGGAGATGGACGGTTTCGACACCTCCAGCGGTCTGGTTCTGCTGGCCGCCACCAATCGTCCGGAAATTCTCGACCCGGCCCTGCTGCGCGCCGGCCGTTTCGACCGTCAGGTGCTGGTCGATCGGCCGGACAAGGTCGGGCGGGTACAGATCCTCAATGTGCACCTGAAGAAATCCCGGCTGGGCACCGATGTCGATCCGCAGGCTATCGCCGCGCTGACGCCGGGCTTCACCGGTGCCGACCTCGCCAACCTGGTCAACGAGGCGACCCTGCTGGCGACCCGGCGCAATGCCGAGGCAGTGGCGATGGAGGACTTCACCGCGGCTATCGAGCGCATCATCGCCGGGCTGGAGAAGCGCAATCGCCTGCTCAACCCGCGCGAGCGGGAGATCGTCGCCTATCACGAAATGGGTCATGCCCTGGTAGCCATGGCGCTGCCTGGGGTAGACCCGGTGCACAAGGTGTCGATCATCCCGCGCGGCATGGGCGCGCTGGGCTACACCATCCAGCGGCCCATCGAGGACCGCTTCCTGATGACCCGCGACGAGCTGGAAAACAAGATGGCCGTGCTGCTCGGCGGGCGCGCGGCGGAGTGGTTGGTGTATACGCATCTGTCCACCGGCGCGGCGGATGATCTGGCCAAGGTCACCGACATCGCCCGCGCCATGGTCACCCGCTACGGCATGTCCAAGCGTCTCGGCCACCTGGCGCTGGAGCGTGAGCCGAACTCGTTCCTTGGCAACGAGGCGATGCTCGGCCTCAAGCCGCAACATGACTATGCCGAGAGCACCGCCACGGCCATCGACGAGGAAGTGCAAGAGCTGGTGCAGGCGGCATTCCAGCGCAGCCTTGAGCTACTCGAAGCTCGGCGGGAACTGCTTGAGCGCTGTGCGCGTCGCTTGCTGCAACAGGAGACGCTGGATGCCGAGCAGCTGCGTGAGCTCAGCGCAGCTCCAGCCAGCGTTCCGGCGCAGGCATCCCCTCAGGGCTGATGCGGCCTTAGGGCCGGTCAGTCAGTCGGGCTGGCGCTGGGCGTGCTGCTTCAGCGCCCACTCGACATGCTCGCGGACCAGTTCTGACGGATCGTCGCGGCGTGCTTCGAGCGCTTCCAGCACCGGAATGCTCGACGGCGCATTGCCCAGGCCGACCGCGAGATTGCGCAGCCAGCGCTGGTAGCCAGCGCGACGCAGCGGCGAGCCCTCGGTGCGGCTGAGAAACTCCTCTTCTGTCCAGCGGAACAGCGTTGCCAGCTCGGCGTTGTCCAGGCTGTGGCGTGGCTGAAAGTCACTCTGCTCGGTGGGGCGAGCGAAACGGTTCCACGGACAGACGATCTGGCAATCATCGCAGCCGAATACACGGTTGCCGATCTTGTCGCGCAGCTCGACCGGGATTGCGCCTTTCAGCTCGATGGTCAGGTAGGAAATGCAGCGTCGCGCATCCAGCAGCCGTTCACCGACGAAAGCGTCGGTGGGGCAGACGTCCAGGCAGGCGTGGCAGCTACCGCAGTGATCGCGGCTCGTCGGTTCGTCGACCGGCAGGGCGATGTCGACGAACAGCTCGCCAAGAAAGAACCAGCTGCCGGCCTTGCGATTGAGCAGCAGGGTGTTCTTGCCGATCCAGCCGAGCCCGGCCTGTTGTCCGGCGGCCTTCTCCAGCACCGGCGCGCTGTCGACGAAGGCGCGAAAGCCGAACGGGCCGACCACCTGCTGAATGCGCTCGGCGAGCTGCTGGATGCGTTTGCGGATCAGCTTGTGATAATCGCGGCCCAGCGCGTAGCGCGACACATAGGCCTTCTCCGGGCTTGCGAGCTGCTGAGTCATGCGCGTGTCGCCGGGCAGGTAGTCCATGCGCAGCGAGATCACCCTGAGGGTGCCCGGCACCAGTTCGTCCGGTCGTGAGCGCTTGCTGCCGTGGGCGGCCATGTAGTCCATCTCGCCCTGATAGCCGGCCGCCAGCCAGGCGTCGAGGTGCGCTTCGTGCTCGCCGAGGTCGACATCGGTGATGCCGACCTGCTGAAAGCCGAGCTCGCGGCCCCACTCCTTGATGGACTGGACGAGGGCGGCTGGATCGAGGGCTGGGTCGGACATCGGAGAGTAGGGCGGCTTGGCGGGCGGGTGCGTATAATTCTGCCAGACATTCCGCCGCGATGATCCCTGCTCCGATGACCGATTCCCTGCCCGTCGCTCTGTATACCGCCGCACAGGTGCGCGAACTCGATGCGCGCCTGATCGCTGCCGGCACGCCCGGTTTCGAATTGATGCAGCGTGCCGCCCATGCCGCCTGGCGTGCGCTGCGCCGGCGCTGGCCGGATGCCGGGGCGGTTACCGTACTGGCCGGGCGCGGCAATAATGCCGGCGATGGTTATCTGCTGGCGGCACTGGCGCAGCGCGCCGGTTGGCAAGTCCGCGTGCTGGCAGTGGGCGATCCGCAGGCGCTGCAGGGCGATGCCGCGCTGGCCCTGACCGAAGCGCAGGCTTGTGGGGTGGCGATCGAACCCTGGCATGCCGAGGTACCGCTGCAAGGCGTGCTGGTGGATGCGCTACTGGGCACCGGCCTTGCCGGCGAGGTGCGCGAGCCCTATGCCGCCGCGATCGAGGCGATCAATGTCAGCGAACTGCCGGTGCTGGCCATCGATCTGCCGTCCGGGCTCTGCGCTGACAGCGGGCGGGTACTGGGTCATGCGGTGCGCGCCGATCTCAGTGTCACCTTTATCGGCCTCAAGCTCGGCCTGTTCACTGCGGACGGCCCGGATCGCGTCGGCACCCTGGTGTTCGACGATCTGCAGGCCGATCCGGCGATCGTCGCGCAGGTGGCGAGCGAGGCGGTGCGCCTGGACCACGGTTCGCTGGCGCGGGTCGCGCCCCGTTCGGCAACTGCACACAAGGGCAGCTTCGGACAGGTGCTGGTGATTGGCGGCGATCTGGGGACTGGCGGCGCGGTACTGCTTAGCGCCGAGGCGGCGTTGCGCTGCGGTGCGGGCATGGTGACGCTGGCGACCCGTCCAGAGCACATCACCGCTTCGTTGGTGCGCTGCCCAGAAATCATGTGCAGTGGTGTCGAGTCGACCTATGGCCTGACGGCGCTGGCCGACCGCGCCGATGTGCTGGTGGTCGGCCCAGGCCTGGGTCAGGCGCCATGGGGACGCAGCCTGCTGTCGCTGACGGCGCAGCGTGATCTGCCGCAGGTGTGGGACGCCGATGCGCTGAACCTGCTGGCGAACGGCGCCGTCGAACTGCCAGCTGGCAGCTTGATCACGCCACATCCGGGTGAGGCTGCGCGGCTGCTGCAATGCTCGGTGGCCGAAGTGCAGGCTGATCGCCCGGCCGCGGTGCGCGCATTGGCCCAGCGTTATGCCTGCGTGGCGCTGCTCAAGGGCGCCGGTACGCTGATCGCCGCACCGGATGGCCGGCTCGCGCTGTGCGATCGCGGCCATCCATCCATGGCCAGCGCGGGCCTCGGTGATGTGCTGGCGGGCGTTCTCGGCGCTCTGCTTGCGCAAGGCCTGGCTCCATTCGACGCGGCTTGCCTGGGCGCCTGGCTGCATGCTGCCGCCGGCGAGCGTATCGGCCAGCAAGGCCGCGGGCTGGCCGCCAGCGATCTGATTCCCGTGATTCGTCAGTTGCTCGAGGAGCAGTCGCCATGCCTGAAGTGAATCTCTACGCCGCGGACGAGGCGGCGATGCTTGCGGTTGGTGCGCGCATCGCCAAGGCGACCGGTGGTCGTGGCGTCATCTATCTGCACGGTGACCTCGGCGCGGGCAAGACCACGCTGTCGCGCGGCCTGATTCGCGGCTTCGGCCATGAGGGCAAGGTCAAGAGCCCGACCTTTACCCTGGTCGAACCTTACGAGCTGGGCGATGTGCAGGTTTTCCACTTCGACCTGTATCGTCTGGTCGATCCCGAAGAGCTGGAGTTCCTCGGTATCCGCGACTACTTCGAAGGCAATGCGCTGTGCCTGATCGAGTGGCCGGAGCGCGGGGCCGGCATTTTGCCAAAGGCCGACATGGACATTACCATTGCACCGCATGAGGCCGGCCGTACGCTGCGCCTGTCGCCCCACACTGCGCGGGGCGAAGCCTGGTGTGTCGCCCTGACCGACGGAGAGCTATGAATAACATGGGTTTGGGTATGCGCATTCGCACCTTTATTGGCGGCCTGGCGCTGTTGCTGATGGCAACGGACCTGTTGGCGGCCAGCGATGTGCAGAGCGTGCGCTTGTGGCGCGCGCCGGACAACACCCGCCTGGTGTTCGATCTGTCCGGGCCGGTCGAGCACAAGATCTTCACGCTCACCGCGCCCGATCGGCTGGTCATCGACGTGACCGGCGCCACGCTCAAGGCCGAACTCGACAAGCTCGCGCTGCAGAACACGCCGGTTGCCTCCCTGCGCGCCGGCCAGCACGACGCCAACACCCTGCGCGTGGTGGTTGACCTGCACGCGCCGGTCTCGCCGAAGAGTTTCAGTTTGGCGCCCAATCAGCAGTACGGTCACCGACTGGTGGTCGATCTGTTCGACCAGGCCACGGCTGCCCGCGCCGCGACCCAGCCGCCGGTCACCGCTACGCCTGCCACGCCTGCCGCTCCCGTTTCGCCAACCCTGCCCGCGGTCAAGCTGCCGGCAACGGGCGGCAGCAAGCGCGACATCGTGATCGCTATCGACGCCGGCCACGGTGGTGAGGACCCGGGCGCCATCGGTCCCGGCAAGGTCTACGAAAAGCACGTGGTATTGCAGATTTCCAAGGAGTTGCAGCGCCAGATCAACGCCGACAAGGGCTTCCGTGCCGAGTTGGTGCGCACTGGCGACTACTTCATTCCTCTGCGCAAGCGTACCGAGATCGCCCGCAAGAAGGGCGCCGACCTGTTCGTCTCGATCCACGCCGATGCCGCGCCGCGCTCGGCGGCCTACGGTGCCTCGGTTTTCGCCCTGTCTGACCGCGGTGCTACCTCGGAAACTGCGCGCTGGCTGGCCGATAGCGAAAACCGCTCCGACCTGATTGGCGGTGCCGGCAACGTCAGCCTCGGCGACAAGGATCAGATGCTCGCCGGCGTGTTGCTGGACCTGTCGATGACCGCCTCGCTGTCTTCGAGCCTGAACGTTGGGCAGAAGGTCCTGAGCAACATGGGGCGGATCACGCCGCTGCACAAACGCCGTGTCGAGCAGGCCGGCTTCATGGTGCTGAAGTCGCCGGACATCCCGTCGATCTTGGTTGAAACCGGCTTTATCTCCAATCCTTCGGAAGCCAAGAAGCTACAGACGGCTAGCCACCAGCAATCGCTGGCACGCTCGATTCACAGCGGAGTGCGGCAGTTCTTTCACGAAAATCCGCCGCCGGGCACTTACGTAGCCTGGCTGCGTGACTCGGGCAAAATCGCCGCCGGCCCGCGCGAGCATATCGTGCGCTCGGGTGAAAGCCTGGCGCTGCTCGCTCAGCGTTATCAGGTCAGCCTGGCTGCGTTGCGCAGCGCCAACAGTCTGAGCAATGACGTGATCAAGGTCGGCCAGACGCTGAATATCCCCGCTACCACGCTGGCTTCCCAGCCATGACCGATACTCCGCGCATCCAGCTGCTCAGTCCGCGGCTGGCGAACCAGATTGCCGCTGGTGAGGTGGTCGAGCGCCCGGCATCGGTGATCAAGGAACTGCTGGAAAACAGCCTGGACTCCGGCGCCAGTCGCATCGAGGTGGACGTCGAACAGGGTGGCGTCAAGCTGTTGCGGGTAAGAGATGACGGTTGCGGTATTCCTCCGGATGACCTGCCGCTGGCCCTGGCGCGTCATGCCACCAGCAAGATTCGCGATCTTGAAGATCTCGAGCGGGTCATGAGCCTCGGCTTTCGTGGCGAGGCGCTGGCCTCCATCAGTTCCGTTTCGCGTCTGACCATGACCTCGCGCACCGCCGATGCGAGCGAAGCCTGGCAGGTGGAAACCGAAGGCCGCGAAATGGAAGCGCGGGTGCAGCCCGCAGCGCATCCGGTTGGCACTTCGGTAGAAGTACGCGACCTGTTCTTCAATACACCGGCGCGGCGCAAGTTTCTGCGCACAGAGAAAACCGAATTCGATCACTTGCAGGAAGTGATCAAGCGACTGGCGCTGGCGCGTTTCGATGTCGCTTTCCATCTGCGCCATAACGGCAAGGCGGTGCTGGCGCTGCATCAGGCGAGCGATGACGCGTCGCGTGCGCGGCGAGTTGCTGCCGTTTGCGGCTCGGCGTTCCTCGAGCAGGCGCTGCCCATCGAGATCGAGCGCAACGGCCTGCGGCTCTGGGGCTGGGTCGGGCTGCCGACCTTCTCGCGTAGCCAGGCCGATCTGCAGTACTTCTACGTCAACGGTCGCATGGTGCGCGACAAGCTGGTCGCCCATGCGGTGCGCCAGGCCTATCGCGACGTGCTGTTCAACGGCCGGCACCCGACCTTCGTGCTGTTCCTCGACGTCGATCCGGCGGTGGTGGATGTCAACGTGCATCCCACCAAACACGAGGTGCGTTTCCGCGACAGCCGCATGGTGCATGACTTTCTCTACGGCACGCTGCACCGCGCACTGGGTGACGTGCGGCCGGAAGATCAGCTCGCGGCTCCTGCCAGCGTCACGTCGATGACCCAGGTTTCCGGGCTTGCTGCCGGCGAGTTCGGTGGGCAGAACGAGATGAGTCTGGCCGCCAGCGTGCTCGAGCGGCCGCCAGGCGAGACACCTGCCTGGCGGGGCGCTGGCGCGGGCTATCAGGCGCCACGCCCGGCAGCGGCCGGCTACACCGCCGAGACCCAGGGCGCTTATCGCGAGTTGTTCACGCCGCTGCCCGAGAGCGGCCCTGCTGCATTGCCGGCAAGCCAGGATGACGTGCCGCCACTGGGTTATGCCCTGGCGCAACTCAAGGGGGTCTATATCCTCGCCGAGAATGCCCAGGGCATGGTGCTGGTGGATATGCACGCCGCCCACGAACGCATCACCTACGAGCGGCTGAAGACCGCCATGGCCAGCGAAGGACTGCGCGGTCAGCCGCTGCTGGTGCCTGAATCCATTGCCCTCAGCCAGCGCGAGGCCGATTGCGCGGAAGAGCACGGGCAGTGGTTCCAGATGCTCGGCTTCGAGCTGCAGCGTCTCGGCCCGGAAACCCTGGGGATCCGTCAGATTCCCTCGCTGCTCAAACAGGCCGAAGCCACCCAGCTGGTGCGTGATGTGCTTGCCGATCTGCTGGAGTACGGCACCAGTGACCGCATCCAGGCGCACCTCAACGAATTACTGGCAACCATGGCCTGCCATGGTGCAGTGCGGGCCAACCGCCGCCTCACGCTGCCGGAAATGAACGCCTTGCTGCGCGATATGGAGCACACCGAGCGCAGCGGGCAGTGCAATCACGGGCGGCCGACCTGGACACAGCTGGGCATGGACGAACTGGACAAACTGTTCCTGCGCGGTCGCTGAGCAACTGTCTCTGGCAGCGAGTCAGGCTTGCGGTCGAGTGCCTGCCACCTGAAACTATGCCGCCGTGCCCTTGAGCCTGCCGATGTCTTCCTTGCCACCCGCCATCTTTCTTATGGGTCCGACCGCTTCGGGCAAGACCGATCTGGCGCTGGAGCTGGCGCGCGTACTGCCCTGCGAGCTGATCAGCGTCGACTCGGCGCTGATCTATCGTGGCATGGATATCGGTACGGCTAAGCCCTCCGCCGAGGTCCT
This sequence comes from Stutzerimonas stutzeri RCH2, assembly GCF_000327065.1. Lineage (NCBI taxonomy): Bacteria > Pseudomonadati > Pseudomonadota > Gammaproteobacteria > Pseudomonadales > Pseudomonadaceae > Stutzerimonas > Stutzerimonas stutzeri. The sequence continues at coordinate 745,853 of NC_019936.1, forward strand.
GGCAGAGTTCCCGCACCGCCTAGTGGATATCCTCGATCCGGCTGAGAGCTACTCGGCGGCCGAGTTCAGTGCCGATGCGCTGGCTGCCATGGCGGAAATCACTGCGCTGGGCCGCATTCCGCTGCTGGTTGGCGGCACCATGTTGTATTTCAAGGCATTGCAGGACGGTCTCGCCGATATGCCGGCGGCCGATCCCTTGGTCCGCGCCCAGCTGGAGGCGCTGGCCGCCTCCGAAGGATTGCTGGCACTGCACCGCGAGCTGGCGCAGGTCGATCCGGAGTCGGCTGCACGCATTCATCCCAACGATCCGCAGCGGTTGGTGCGAGCGCTGGAAGTCTATCTGGTCAGCGGGCTGACCATGAGTGAGCACCGTGCCCGACAAAGGTCGCAAAAAGCCGCCGCAGACGCGCCTGGCTCGGGAGTCTTGCCTTATACTGTCGCGCAACTGTGCATCGCCCCTGCACAACGCCATATCCTGCACGAGCGTATCGAGAGCCGTTTCCGGCACATGGTTGAACAGGGATTCGTCGAAGAGGTCGAAGCCCTGAGGCGCCGCGGTGATCTGCATCCCGGAATGCCGTCGATTCGCGCGGTCGGTTATCGTCAGGTCTGGGAATATCTGGACGGATCATCGACCCGAGAGGAAATGGTGGAGCGCGGCATCATCGCAACCCGGCAACTGGCCAAACGGCAGTTCACCTGGTTGCGCAGTTGGGGGGAGATACACTGGCTGGACAGTTTGTCCCGCGACAATCTGCCGCGCGCATTGAAATACCTGCAATCGCTCTCCATATTGAGCTGACACTGCGAATTGACCGTCTATTCTCAACACGTGGATCGTCGGTTGTACTTTTAGAACACTAATGAAAACAGATCCTCTAAGGAGTGCGGCACATGTCAAAAGGGCATTCGCTACAAGACCCTTACCTCAACACACTGCGTAAGGAACGCGTTCCGGTTTCCATCTATCTGGTAAACGGCATCAAGCTGCAGGGCCAGATCGAATCCTTCGACCAATTCGTCATTCTTCTGAAGAACACCGTCAGCCAGATGGTCTACAAGCACGCCATTTCCACCGTCGTTCCGGGTCGTCCAGTACGCCTGCCGACCGCTGGCGATGCCGAGCAATCCGAGTCGGGCAACGACTGAGGTAGGTTTCCTTGTTCTTCGAACGTCCCGGTGGTGGTGAGCGGGCTATCTTGGTGCACCTGGATGGCCAGGACCCCGCGGCACGCGAGGACCCACAGGAATTCCAGGAGCTGGCGCGTTCTGCTGGCGCCGAAACGGTCGGCTTCGTCAATGTCTCTCGGCATCAGCCGTCCGCCAAGTTTCTGATTGGCAGCGGCAAGGTCGAGGAGCTGCATGACCTCGTCAAGGATGGCGAGGTCGAGCTTGTGATCTTCAATCACACGCTCACGCCCAGTCAGGAGCGCAACCTCGAGCGCGCACTTGAATGCCGCGTGCTGGACCGTACCGGTCTAATTCTGGATATCTTCGCTCAGCGTGCCCGCACCCATGAGGGCAAGCTGCAGGTCGAGCTGGCTCAGCTCGAGCACATGAGTACGCGACTGGTGCGCGGCTGGACCCACCTCGAGCGCCAGAAGGGTGGTATCGGTCTGCGTGGTCCGGGCGAAACCCAGCTGGAAACCGACCGCCGGCTTTTGCGCGTGCGTATTCGTCAAATCAAGCAGCGTCTGGAAAAGGTCCGCGGGCAGCGCGAGCAGGCTCGGCGTGGTCGTCGTCGCGCCGATATTCCCTCGGTGTCGCTGGTCGGTTACACCAACGCCGGCAAGTCCACGTTGTTTAACGCACTCACCGAGTCCGACGTTTACGCGGCGAATCAGCTGTTCGCCACGCTCGACCCGACCCTGCGCCGACTGGAACTCGACGATGTCGGGCCAGTGGTGCTGGCCGATACCGTGGGGTTCATTCGTCATCTGCCACACAAGCTGGTGGAGTCCTTCCGGGCGACGCTCGAAGAATCCAGCAATGCCGATTTGCTCCTGCATGTCATCGATGCGCACGAGCCGGAGCGCGATCAGCAGATCGAGCAGGTGTTGGCTGTCCTTGGTGAGATTGGTGCCAACGAACTGCCGATGCTCGAGGTCTACAACAAGGTCGACCTGATGGAGGGTATCGAGCCGCAGATTCAGCGTGATGCCGATGGCAAGCCGCAGCGGGTCTGGGTGTCGGCGCGTGACGGTCTGGGTCTGGATCTTGTGCGTCAGGCGATCGCCGAGTTGCTGGGCAATGACCTGTTCGTCGGAACGCTGCGCTTGCCGCAGCGGCTCGGACGGCTGCGTGCGCAGTTCTTCGAGCTGAGCGCTGTGCAGCGCGAGACCCATGATGAAGAGGGCGGCAGCCTGCTGGAAGTTCGTTTGCCGAGAATCGAATTGAATCGCTTGATCAGTCGCGAAGGGTTGCGGGTGGACGAGTTCATCGAGCAACACACTTTGCAATAAAGCCTCCGCTGGCATTTTTGCCGGTGGTTCGGGGCTTTCTGTAGCATTGGCGGGCGTGCCGTGGGCGCGCCTTTAGCTTTATTTGAATGGAGAGCGCTATGGCTTGGAATGAGCCGGGTGGCAACTCGAACAACCAGGATCCCTGGGGCAGTGGTGGCGGTGGTCGTCGCGGTGGCGGCGGCGACCAGAAAGGCCCGCCGGACCTCGATGAGGCTTTCCGCAAGCTGCAGGACAGCCTGAATGGCATGTTCGGCGGCAAGAAGCGTGGTGGTGGCAGCAATTTCGGTGGCAGCGGCAAGCGCGGCGGCTTCGGCTTGGTGTGGGTTGCTCTGGTCGTTCTGCTGGCGGTATGGCTGTTCAATGCGATCTACATCGTCGACGAGCAGGAGCAGGCAGTCGTGCTGCGCTTCGGCAAGTACCACGAGACGGTAGGGCCGGGCCTGAACATCTACTTCCCGCCGATCGATCGCAAGTTCCAGGAGAACGTCACCCGCGAGCGCTCTTACAGCAAGCAGGGCCAGATGCTCACCGAGGATGAGAACATCATCGAGGTGCCGCTCACCGTTCAGTACAAGATCAGCAATCTGCAATCGTTCGTGCTCAGCGTTGATCAACCCGAAATCAGCCTGCAGCATGCTACCGACAGTGCCGTACGCCACGTGGTGGGTTCGACGGCAATGGACCAGGTGCTGACCGAGGGTCGTGAAGTCATGGCTGGCGAGGTCAAGGAGCGCCTGCAGCGGTTCCTCGACAACTATGGCACCGGCATCGTCGTCACCCAGGTCAACCTGCAAAGTGCGGCAGCGCCGCGTGAGGTGCAGGAGGCGTTCGATGACGTGATCCGCGCGCGCGAAGATGAGCAGCGCGAGAAGAACCAGGCCGAGTCCTACGCCAATGGCGTGATCCCCGAAGCCCGCGGTCAGGCCCAGCGCATGCTGGAAGAGGCAAGTGGTTATCGCGACGCGGTAATCTCGCGTGCCACGGGTGAGGCCGATCGCTTCAGCAAGCTGGTCGCCGAGTATCGCAAGGCGCCGGAGGTCACTCGTGAGCGTCTGTACCTGGAAACCATGCAGGAAGTCATGAGCAATACCAGCAAGGTCATGGTCAGCGGCGACGGTGGGCAGAACCTGCTTTATCTGCCGCTGGACAAGATGATCAACAGCCGCGGTGCAAGCACGCCAGCGCCTGCCGGCGTTGCTTCGGGTGCCGCAACTCAGGGCACTCGTCTGCCGCCGGAGCTGGATCCGCGTGAAGTTCGTACAAGGGAGAGTCGCTGATGAGCAATAAATCCCTTACGGCGCTGATCGTGGGTGTAGTCGCCGCAATCGTCCTGTGGAACAGCTTCTACATCGTCTCGCAGACCGAACGTGCAGTGTTGCTGCGCTTTGGCCGGATCGTCGAGCCTGACGTGAAGCCTGGTCTGCACATGAAGATTCCGTACGTGAACTCGGTGCGCAAGTTCGATGCGCGACTGCTGACGCTGGATACGACCACTTCGCGCTTCCTGACGCTGGAGAAGAAGGCGTTGATGGTCGACTCCTACGCCAAGTGGCGCGTGGATGATGCCGAGCGCTTCTATACCGCGACCTCCGGTGTCAAGCAGATCGCCGATGAGCGTCTGGCACGTCGCCTCGAGGCGGCGCTGCGTGACCAGTTCGGTAAGCGCACGCTGCACGAGTCTGTTTCCGGGCAGCGTGACGAGCTGATGGCTCAGGTCACCACCAGTCTCAATCGTGCGGCACAGCAGGAGTTGGGCATTGAGGTCGTCGACGTGCGGGTCAAGGGTATCGACCTGCCGCGCGAAGTGAACCGCAGCGTATTCGAGCGGATGAGCTCCGAGCGCGAGCGCGAGGCTCGTGAGCATCGCGCCAAGGGTAAGGAGCTTGCTGAAGGTATCCGTGCGGACGCCGATCGTCAGCGTCGGGTTCTGCTGGCTGAGGCGTTCCGCGAGGCTGAAGAGCTGCGCGGTGATGGCGATGCCAAGGCGGCTGCGATCTATGCTTCTGCCTACGGGCAGGATCAGGAGTTCTACGCTTTCCATCGTAGCCTGCAGGCCTACCGTGAGAGCTTCTCCAGTAAGGAAGATGTGCTGGTGCTCGATCCGAAGAGCGACTTCTTCCGCTATCTGGAAAGCAGCAAGTAGCGCTTCATGGCCACCTGAACGGTTTCCCCGGCGGCGCGCGAGTGCCGCCGGGTGACCGGTAGGGAAAAGATTGCTATGATCCGCCAGCCGGGAAAATCCCGGCTTTTTTGCGTCTGTGCCCTTGAGGTCGCAGGCTATCCCAGGCATGCAGCGGTCATGCCGACCCCTGAGAGGGCATGGCTCGGATGCCATGATCGAATACAACTGCACGCGACCGAAGGCCAGCCCAGGCTGTTGCCAAGGTTTTCGTCTGGGCTTACCGGAACGAGAGGTGATTTCGCGAATGGCAACGGTAGACCGCTGGCTTTTGCCAGATGGCATCGAAGAGGTGCTGCCGCCCGAGGCGGCGCGTATCGAAACGGCACGTAGACGCGTGCTGGACCTGTTTCAGTGCTGGGGCTACGAGCTGGTCATCACCCCGCATGTGGAGTTTCTCGAGTCTCTGCTCACCGGTTCCGGGCAGGATCTGGATTTGCGTACCTTCAAGGTTATCGATCCGCTTTCTGGTCGGCAGATGGGCCTCCGTGCCGATATCACCCCGCAGGTGGCTCGTGTCGATGCGCATACCTTGCGCCGCGAAGGTCCGAGCCGCCTGTGCTACGCCGGCAGTGTTCTGCATGCCAAGCCGCAGGCCCTTTCCACTTCACGCAGCCCAATCCAGTTGGGTGCGGAACTGTATGGCGACGCCTCTGCTTCCAGCGACATCGAAGTGATCAGCCTGATGCTGGAGATGCTTGAGCTGGCCGATGTTCCGGATGTGCACATGGATCTCGGTCATGTCGGTATTTATCGCGGTCTGGCCAAGGCTGCGGGCTTGAATGGCGATGCCGAGCAGCGCCTGTTCGATGCGTTGCAGCGCAAGGCGATGGACGAGATTGCCGAGCTGACCGCTGCGCTCGAACCTGCTCTGGCTAATATGCTACGTGCGCTGGCCCGGCTGTGCGGCGGGCGCCAGGCGCTCGATGAGGCCCGTAAGGCGTTGACGGGTGCGCCGGCCGAGGTGCAGGCGGCGCTGGAAACGCTGGTTCTGATCGCCGACCAGCTGGCAGCGCGTTATCCGGATGTTCCGCTGTATTTCGATTTGGGCGAATTGCGTGGCTATCACTACCATACTGGAGTGGTGTTCGCGGTATTTGTGCCTGGCGTCGGTCAGTCGATCGCTCAGGGCGGGCGTTATGACGATATCGGTGCCGATTTCGGTCGTGCGCGGCCGGCGACGGGCTTTTCCACGGATCTGAAAACCTTGGTCAGCCTGGGTAACGCGGATCTGTCGGCGCCTGTGTCAGGCATTTGGGCGCCGCATGGCGATGAGCCTGGTTTGTGGATTGTGGTTCGCGAGTTGCGACGTCAGGGTGAGCGCGTGGTGCAGGCGCTCGATGGTCAGTCGCAGGCTGATGCCGCGCCGCTGGGCTGCGATCGACAGCTGCTGTTGAGTAATGGTGTCTGGACGGTGGCCTCGCTGGCGTCCTGATGGCTGTGGCGCCGCACCGCGGTGCTGGCCAGATTTCGATTATCGCCGGTTGCGACCGGCACATGCTTCGCCGAAGAGGACAAAGGGTTATGGGTAAGAACGTCGTGGTCCTGGGCACCCAGTGGGGTGATGAGGGCAAGGGCAAGATCGTCGATCTGCTGACCGATCAGGCGGCTGCGGTCGTGCGTTACCAGGGCGGCCACAATGCCGGTCACACTCTGGTCATCGACGGTGAGAAGACCGTTTTGCACCTGATTCCGTCCGGCATCCTGCGCGACAACGTGCAATGCCTGATCGGCAATGGCGTGGTGGTCGCTCCCGATGCGCTGCTGCGCGAGATCACCAAGCTGGAAGAGAAGGGTGTGCCGGTTCGTGAGCGTCTGCGCATCAGCCCCTCCTGCACGTTGATCCTGCCTTACCATGTGGCCCTGGATCAGGCGCGCGAAGCGTCGCGTTCGGAAGGCAAGATCGGCACTACCGGCCGTGGCATTGGTCCGGCGTACGAAGACAAGGTTGCGCGTCGGGGGCTGCGCATTGCTGATCTGTTCAATCCGGAGCGTTTCGCGGTCAAGCTGCGAGAGTTGTTGGAGTACCACAACTTCGTGCTGAAGAGCTTCTACAAGGTGGAGCCGGTTGATTTCCAGAAGACCCTCGATGAAGCTCTCGGTTATGCGGAAATCCTCAAGCCGCTGATCACCGACGTTACTGCTCGTCTGCACGAGCTGCGCAAGCAGGGCGCCTGCATCATGTTCGAAGGTGCGCAGGGTTCGCTGCTGGATATCGACCACGGTACCTATCCGTACGTGACCAGCTCCAGCACCACTGCCGGCGGAACTGCGACCGGTTCCGGTTTTGGCCCGCTGTACCTGGATTACATCCTGGGCATCACCAAGGCCTACACCACCCGTGTTGGTTCCGGTCCGTTCCCGACCGAGCTGTTCGACGATGTTGGTGCTCGTCTGGCCGAGCGTGGTCACGAATTCGGTTCGACCACCGGCCGTGCGCGGCGTTGTGGTTGGTTCGATGCGGTCATTCTGCGTCGCGCCATCGAGATCAATAGCATCTCCGGCATCTGCCTGACCAAGCTCGATGTGCTCGATGGGCTGGAAACCATCCGTATCTGTGTCGGTTACAAGGATCGCAATGGCGACGTGCTCGTCGATGCGCCTACTGACGCGGACAGCTACGATGGCCTGCAGCCGGTCTACGAAGAAATGCCGGGCTGGAGCGAATCGACCGTTGGTGCGAAGACGCTCGATGAGCTGCCTGCCAATGCCCGCGCCTATATCAAGCGCCTCGAGGAGCTGGTCGAGGCGCCGGTGGATATCATTTCTACCGGCCCGGACCGCAACGAGACTATCGTGCTGCGTCATCCATACGCCTGATCAACGCGTTCTGCTGCAACAAAAGACCGCCCGAAGGCGGTCTTTTGCTTTGCGACTTGCGGGGATAGCCGAATAGTGTGAGCACTTTGCGTGCTGCTGGCCGGTTTGGCGCTGAAACGAAAAAACCGAGCCATAGGCTCGGTTTTTTCTTGAAGAGTGGTGCCCAGGAGAAGACTCGAACTTCCACGGTGTTGCCACCGCTAGGACCTGAACCTAGTGCGTCTACCAATTCCGCCACCTGGGCACATTGCGATGATTGCTCATCGACTTCTTTGCCGTTTTACCGATCAGGTCGGTCGAAGTCGACTTCTTCGTCTTGCATGAGACTCGCCAACTTTCGACGGGTTTCATTTGAATAAGTGGTGCCCAGGAGAAGACTCGAACTTCCACGGTGTTGCCACCGCTAGGACCTGAACCTAGTGCGTCTACCAATTCCGCCACCTGGGCACGAGAAACGATGATACTTGGCCGTTTCCGTGTTACAACGTCTACCAGACATTGTGGGCGCGAACTATACGGCTGAGGTTTGGCCTTGTAAACCCCTGATGCCGAAAAATAATTCGCATCAAAGCTGCCGTCCGGCAGCGATTCGCGCTTCAATAGAAAAAGGGCGTTCTGCCTCTATAAATGAATGAAAGGTGACATCTCTTAATGGCCGATTGGCAATCCCTCGATCCCGAGGCCGCTCGTGAAGCGGAAAAGTACGACAACCCCATTCCCAGTCGCGAGCTGATTCTCCAGCATCTCGGTGAGCGCGGCTCACCGGCCGCCCGCGAAGAGCTGGTTGAAGAGTTCGGGCTTGTGTCCGAAGAAGATATCGAAGCGCTGCGTCGCCGTCTGCGCGCGATGGAGCGTGATGGTCAGCTGATCTACACCCGGCGTGGCACTTATGCCCCGGTGGACAAGCTGGACCTGGTCTGTGGTCGCGTCAGTGGTCATCGTGACGGTTTCGGATTTCTGATTCCTGACGATGGCAGCGACGATCTGTTTCTCAGTCCTGCGCAGATGCGCCTGGTTTTCGACGGTGATCGCTGCCTGGCGCGTGTAGCCGGCCTGGATCGGCGCGGACGTCGCGAAGGTGCCATCGTTGAAGTAATCAGTCGGGCGCACGAAAGCATTGTCGGTCGCTACCACATCGAAAGTGATGTGGGTTTTGTCATTCCCGATAATCCGAAGATCCAGCAGGAAGTGCTGGTGACGCCGGGTCGCGCGCTTGACGCCAAGCCAGGCCAGTTCGTCGAAGTGAAGATCACTCACTGGCCAACTCAGCGCTTCCAGCCACAGGGCGACATTGTCGAAGTGATCGGCAACTACATGGCGCCGGGTATGGAGATCGACGTCGCACTGCGCAGCTTCGATATCCCGCATGTCTGGCCGGAAGCCGTCTTGAAGGAGGCCTCCCGTCTCAAGCCCGAGGTGGAGGAGAAGGACAAGCACAAGCGCGTCGACCTGCGCCATCTGCCGTTCGTCACCATCGACGGTGAGGATGCGCGGGACTTCGACGATGCGGTCTACTGCGAGAAGCCGGGTGGCTGGAAGCTGCTGACCGGTGGCTTCCGCTTGTACGTCGCCATTGCTGACGTGTCGCACTACGTCAAGGTCGATTCGGCGCTCGACAAGGAATCGGTGGTCCGCGGTAACTCGGTGTATTTCCCCGAGCGGGTGGTGCCGATGCTGCCTGAGGAGCTGTCCAACGGGCTCTGCTCGTTGAACCCGCAGGTCGACCGTCTGGCGATGGTGTGTGAAATTACCTTGAGCAAGTCGGGGAAGATGACCGACTACCAGTTCTACGAGGCTGTGATCCACTCTCACGCCCGGCTGACCTACAACAAGGTCAGTGCCATGCTCGAGCAGCCCAAGTCTGCCGAAGGCAAGCGCTTGAGTGCCGAGTATGCGGAGGTGCTGCCGCATCTCAAGCAGCTCTATTCGCTGTACAAGGTGCTGCTCAAGGCGCGCCACACCCGCGGAGCTATCGACTTCGAAACGCAGGAAACACGTATCGTCTTCGGCAGCGATCGCAAGATCGCCGAAATCAAGCCCACCGAGCGCAACGATGCGCACAAGCTGATCGAAGAGTGCATGCTCTGCGCCAACGTCGCGACGGCAGCGTTCCTGCAGAAGCACGAGATCCCCGCGCTCTATCGTGTACACGATGCACCGCCGCTGGAGCGCCAGGAAAAGTTGCGCGCGTTTCTAGGTGAGCTGGGGCTCTCGCTGCACAAAGGCAAGGAAGGTCCGACGCCCAAGGATTATCAGGCGCTGCTGGAGCAGATTCAGGGGCGTCCGGATTTCCATGTGATCCAGACCGTCATGCTGCGCTCGCTGAGCCAGGCGGTGTACAGCGCGGAGAATCACGGGCACTTCGGTCTGAACTACGAAGCCTACGCGCATTTCACCTCGCCGATCCGGCGCTATCCCGACCTGCTGGTGCATCGCGCCATTCGCAGTGTCATTCGTTCCCGTCGCGATACGCCGCACGTGCGCCGTGAAGGCGCCACCAGCATGCCCAAGGCACGTATCTATCCGTATGACGAAGCGGCGCTGGAGCAGCTGGGCGAGCAGTGCTCGATGACCGAGCGGCGCGCCGACGAGGCTACCCGTGACGTCACCAATTGGCTCAAGTGCGAGTTCATGAAGGATCGCGTCGGAGAGACCTTCCCTGGTGTAATCACCGCGGTGACTGGTTTCGGTCTGTTCGTCGAGCTGACCGATATCTATGTGGAAGGGCTGGTACACGTCACGGCGATGCCAGGCGATTACTACCACTTCGATCCGTTGCACCATCGCCTGTCAGGCGAGCGTAGCGGCCGCAGCTTCCGTCTTGGTGACAGCGTCGAGGTCCGCGTCATGCGCGTCGACCTGGATGAACGCAAAATCGACTTCGAGCTAATTGCAGGCGGGACCAAGTCGGCTCCGGGCCAGCGCGATGGCGAGGGTCGTGGTCGCGAGCCTGGCAATGCCGACGTACGCAAGAGCCGCGAGCTGAAGAAGGCTCTGTTGGAGGAGGCCAAGGGAGGGCGCAAGGGCAAGGGTGAGAAGTCGACCGGTAGCAAGTCCCGGTCGGGCTCCGCGAAGCCCAAGTCTGCCGCCAAGTCTGGTGACAAGCCGTCCGCTGCCAGCGGTGGTCCCAGAAAGCGCAAGGCCAAGTCATGAGCCAGCTGGAGAAAATCTACGGCTTGCACGCCGTGGAGGCGCTGCTGCGTCATCACCCGAAGCGGGTCAAGCAGGTCTGGCTGGCCGAGGGGCGTGGCGATCCGCGTGTTCAGGTGCTGATCGAGCTCGCTGCACAGGCGCGTGTGAGTGTCGGGCAATGCGAGCGTCGCGAGATGGACGCCTGGGTCGAAGGCGTCCATCAGGGGGTGGTCGCCGATGTCAGCCCGAGTCAGGTCTGGGGTGAGGCAATGCTCGAAGAGTTGCTCGATCGCGCCGAAGGGCCGCCATTGCTGCTGGTGCTCGATGGAGTGACCGATCCGCACAATCTCGGCGCCTGTATGCGCACCGCAGATGCCGCGGGTGCGCTCGCGGTGATCGTGCCGAAGGATAAATCGGCCACGCTTAACGCCACCGTACGGAAGGTGGCGTGCGGGGCGGCCGAGGTGATTCCCCTGGTCGCCGTCACCAACCTGGCGCGCACCCTGGAGAAGTTGCAGCAGCGCGGCCTGTGGGTCGTCGGAACAGCTGGCGAAGCTGAGCAGTCGCTTTACGATCAGGACCTCACCGGGCCCATCGTTCTTATCATGGGGGCAGAAGGTCGCGGTATGCGGCGCTTGACCCGCGAGCACTGCGACTACCTGGTGCGCCTGCCGATGGCGGGAAGTGTCAGCAGTCTGAACGTCTCGGTGGCGACCGGTGTTTGCCTGTTCGAGGCCTTGCGCCAGCGCAAGGGCGCCAAGGCCACCAGCTGATTCCAGCGTAGTCGCGCCGCCCGCCTGAAACCGATTGACCTTTTTGTGGTCAATCGGTGTCCCAGGCCCGTCCGCCGGATAGCGGCTTCCCGTCATATTGCTTGAGCGCTCCGGGTGCTGTCGGAGCCTTGCTGAGTTCGTTACGCGGCGTCAGGCTCGTACCATGGAGGTTGTATGCAGCAGCGCCCGTCTTTCGAAAGCCTGTTCCGGCTATCCCCAAACGCCTATGTCCTGCTTGATCGCGATCTGGTCATCCTGGACGCCAATGCAGCTTACCTCGCCCTGACCGGGCGCAAGCTGGAGGATATCCAGGGGCAGCGCCTGCATGAGGCGTTCGCTGCCGATCCGCTCAGCCCTGAGATGACCCGGGTGCAGGAATTGCTCGATTCCTTCGCGCGTGTTCTTAGTCGCAAGGCTGTCGATACGCTGCCTGTGATTCGCTACTCGATCGCCCGCCAGACTCCGCTCGGTCCTATTTACGAAGACCGTTACTGGAGCGCCACGCACACCCCGATTCTGGATGAACAGGGGGAGGTGGTGGCGATCCTGCAGCACACGTCGGATATCACTGAGCTTCAGGCAATAAAGGACTCGGTGAGTCAGGCGGCTGGCGGGCGCCAGCCTGTGCAGCAGCTGGAGCAGAGCGTCATGTCACGGGCCAAGCTGCTGCAGTCGGAAGGCGAGCAGTTGCGGCGCCTGTTCGCCCAGGCCCCCGGGTTCGTCTGCTTTCTGCGAGGCCCGAGGCATGTCTACGAGTTGGTGAATGATGCCTATCGGCAGGTCATCGGGCATCGCCAGCTTCTGGGTAAGACGATTCGCGACGGCTTGCCGGAGATCGAGGGGCAGGTCCTGATCGGTTTGCTCGATGACGTCTATCGGACCGGGCAGCCTTATATTGGCAAACGCGTATCGCTGTTCCTCAAGCGGCAGCCGGAGCGGGAGCCCGAAGAGGTGATTCTCGACTTCGTGCTGCAGCCAATCGTCGAAAATGACGGCAAGGTGATCGGCATCTTCGTTCAGGGGCAGGACGTCACCGAGCAGCAGCGCAATGAGATGGAGCTGCGCCGCTATCGCGATCATCTGGAAGAGCTGGTTCGCGAGCGCACCCTGGCGCTGCAGCAGAGCGAGGCTGAGCGACAGATGACCGAGCAGGCACTGCTCCAGGCCCAGCGTCTGGAGGCAGTGGGCAAGCTGACCGGCGGCATCGCCCATGATTTCAACAACATGCTGCAGATCATTGGCGGCAACCTGCAACTGTTGCGACGCAGTCTTGGCAGTGACGAAACTGCCGCGCGGCGGCTGGACTCCGCTGTCAGTGGGGTCGAGAAGGGCGCTCGTCTCGCTTCGCAACTACTCGCCTTTGCCAGTCGCCAGCCATTGCTTCCGCAGCAAGTGCATCTGCCTGACCTGCTCGAACAGATGCATGAGTTACTCAACGGTGCGCTGGGTTCGGCCGTGCAGCTCGAACTGCAGGTGTTGGGTCGGCCGTGGCCGGTGTTCGTGGATGTCGGCAACCTGCAAAGCGTGGTGCTGAATCTCGCCGCGAACGCGCGTGATGCGATGTCCGGTGGTGGTCGCGTCGTGCTGCGCCTGGAGAATCGGCTGCTGGGCGCAGACGTTCCGGTCGGTCAGGGTGGTGGCTATGTGTTGCTCAGCGTGATCGATGAGGGGAGCGGCATGACGGAGGATGTCCGCGCCAGGGCGTTCGAGCCTTTCTTCACCACCAAGCAGAACAGCAATGCTTCCGGTCTCGGCTTGAGCATGGTCTATGGATTCGTCAAGCAGAGCGGTGGCTTCGTCACGCTGGAGAGCGGCGAGCAGGGCGGCACGGCCGTGCATGTTCATTTGCCGCGCCATGTAGAAAACGAGCCGCAGCTCCCGGGGCAGGGCGGCGACGGTGCAGTCGAGTCGATACAGGATGACGCCTCGCGCTCGGCGCCTGAGTCGGGCGCGGACTCAGTGGATGGCAGTCTCCGGATCCTCTTCGTCGAAGATGACCCGACGCTGCGCATGCTGACCGGGGAAGTGATGATGGAGCTCGGTCATGAGGTCGTCGCCAGTGAAACGGCGGAAGAGGCGCTGGAAATTCTTGAGCGGCAGCCGTTCGATGTACTGCTGACCGATGTCGGCCTGGCTGGGATGAGCGGAATCGATCTTGCGCGCGAAGCCGGCACGCGCCTGCCACGGCTGTCATTGGTGATCGCTTCGGGTTATCCGGTCAATGCGTCGGACGTCGGGCTTGATCGCCTGCGCACCATGCTCAAACCGTACGATATCCATCAGGTTCGCGAGCTGCTTGATGGCATTCGCGCCGAGCGTGCGGCGCTGCATATCTGATATGCACTGGGCTGGTTAAATAATCACCAGTTTGCCTTGCGCCGCTGTCGGCCCTTCTCTAGAATGGCGCCCCTTGCCTGGATGGCAGGCGTTTGCGCGCCTTTCTGCAAGCAAGACAACAAGTCATTCACTCCTTGCCTGACCGCATTGTCGGCAGGCTGCAACCCGTAAGGAGCAATTATGCGTCATTACGAAATCATCTTTCTGGTTCACCCGGACCAGAGCGAGCAGGTCGGCGGCATGGTGGAGCGTTACACCAAGCTGATCGAAGAAGACGGTGGCAAGATTCACCGCCTGGAAGACTGGGGCCGTCGTCAGCTGGCTTACGCCATCAACAACGTGCACAAGGCTCACTATGTGATGCTGAACGTCGAGTGCAGTGGCAAGGCCCTGGCCGAGCTGGAAGACAACTTCCGCTACAACGACGCCGTCATCCGCAACCTGATCATTCGTCGCGACGAAGCCGAGACCGAACAGTCTGAAATGCTCAAGGCCGAGGAAAACCGTAGCGAACGCCGCGAGCGTCGTGATCGCCCTGACAACACTGATGGCTCCAACGAGAGCGACAGTGACAGCGATAACAACGCTGACGAGTAATCCACGGATCTATTGAGGAGCCTATTTCATGGCACGTTTTTTCCGTCGTCGTAAGTTCTGCCGTTTCACCGCCGAAGGCGTGAAAGAGATCGACTACAAGGATCTCAACACCCTGAAGGCCTACATCTCCGAGACCGGCAAGATTGTTCCTAGCCGTATCACCGGAACCAAGGCACGTTATCAGCGTCAGCTGGCTACCGCTATCAAGCGCGCCCGCTACCTGGCCCTGCTGCCCTACACCGACAGCCACGGCCGTTGATCCGGCTGGTCGACAGAAGTAAAGGATAAATCGCATGCGCGCCCTGGCTGAGTTCATCATGCGCGGCCGTATGCAGGCCATCTTTGTGGTGGCCGGGGCTGCGGCGCTGCCCATGCTGTTCTGGTTGAGTGCTGCTGCAGGCTGTCTGGTGCTGCTGCGGCGTGGTCTCAACGATGCGCTGGGTGTGCTGGTCTGGGCTGTATTGCCGGCGCTGGCCTGGTGGTACTTCGGCGATCCGCGAACCCTGCTGGTACTGCTGGGTTCGCTGGGGCTGGCGCTGCTGTTGCGCAGCCATGCGTCGTGGGTGCGGGTGATGTTATGCAGCGTGGGGCTCGGGCTGTTGTATGTCTGGGCGCTCGGTGCGGTGTTTGGCGAGCCCATCGCGGCGCTGGCCAGCGAACTGCAGAAAGTGTTGCCTGACGCATTGTCGGGTGCCTATCAGCAGCTTTCGGTGGAAGAGCGCGGGCGCTTGGAGTCGCTGCTGGCACCTGTGCTGACCGGTCTTCTGGCCGCGCTGCTGCAGATCGTCACTCTGCTGAGCCTGATGCTTGGTCGTTACTGGCAGGCTGCGTTGTACAACCCGGGCGGGTTCGGCAGCGAGTTTCGCGCGCTGCGGTTTCCACCGTTGCTGGCGATGTCGCTACTGGTCGGCATGCTGCTGGGACCGAATCTTGGTGTGCAGTTGGCCGTGCTGACGCCGCTGTGCAGCGTGCCGCTGGTATTCGCCGGCATCGCGCTGATGCACGGGTTGGTGGCTCAGGGACGTCTGCCGCGATTCTGGCTGGTGGGGCTGTACGTCACGCTGGTGCTGTTCATGCAGTTGATTTATCCGTTACTGGCCGTTTTGGCCATTGTCGACAGTCTGTTTGATTTTCGTGGTCGCGCAGCCGGTAAGAACGGTGCGGGACCTGCGAACGGTGAAGGTTAAAAGTTAAGAGGTAAGACTCAAATGGAAGTCATCCTGCTGGAAAAAGTCGCAAACCTGGGCAACCTGGGCGACAAGGTAAACGTCAAGTCTGGTTACGGCCGCAACTACCTGCTGCCGCAGCGCAAGGCTACTGCTGCTACCGCAGCTAACATCGCCGAGTTCGAAGCTCGTCGTGCTGACCTGGAAAAAGCTGCTGCCGAGCGTAAGGCTTCTGCCGAAGCTCGCGCTGCTCAGCTGGCCGAGCTGGAAGTCACCATCACCGCTACCGCGGGCGATGAAGGCAAGCTGTTCGGTTCCATCGGTACTCACGACATCGCCGACGCACTGACCGCCTCTGGCGTTGAAGTGGCGAAGAGCGAAGTTCGTCTGCCGAACGGCACCATCCGCCAGGTTGGTGAATACGACGTAGCTGTGCACCTGCACACCGACGTCGAAGCGACCGTCAAGCTGATCGTCGTAGCCGGCTAAGCCATCGTCTGGCACCGCTGGTGCCTGACGAGTAACATCGGGCGCGTTTCCATGCGAATGGAGCGTGCCCTTTGTTTTTCTGTAGTTCCGAATTTCGAGTGCCATGAACGACATCAGCGTCCCGCAGCAATATGATCTGGAAACTGCCGCACTTAAGGTGCCGCCACACTCCATCGAAGCTGAGCAAGCGGTGCTCGGCGGTCTGATGCTGGACAACAATGCCTGGGAGCGTGTGCTCGACCAGGTATCCGATGGCGATTTCTATCGCCACGATCATCGCCTCATTTTCCGCGCCATCTTTACCCTCGCCGAGCGTAACTCGCCCTTCGATGTGGTCACCCTGTCCGAGCAGCTGGACAAGGAAGGGCACCTGCCGCAGGTCGGCGGCCTGGCCTATCTCGGTGAGCTGGCGAAGAACACCCCGTCGGTGGCGAACATCAAGGCCTACGCGCAGATCATTCGCGAGCGGGCCACCCTGAGGCAACTGATCGGCATCAGCAACGAGATCGCCGACAGCGCCTACGCACCGCAGGGTCGCACCGGCGAGGAAATTCTCGATGAGGCCGAGCGCCTGATCTTCCAGATCGCCGAGGCACGGCCCAAGACCGGTGGACCGGTGGGCATCAACGATATTCTGGTCAAGGCGATCGATCGCATCGATACCCTGTTCAATGCGGGCGAAGCGATTACCGGCCTTTCCACCGGCTTTACCGATCTGGATGAAGCCACCAACGGGCTGCAGCCGGCCGACCTTATTATCGTCGCCGGTCGTCCGTCCATGGGTAAGACGACCTTTGCCATGAACCTTGTCGAGAACGCCGTGCTGCGCACCGACAAGGCGGTACTGGTGTTCTCCCTGGAAATGCCCGCCGACTCCATCGTCATTCGTATGCTCGCGTCGCTCGGGCGCATCGACCAGACCAAGGTCCGCGCCGGTAAGCTGGAAGACGATGACTGGCCGCGGCTGACTTCGGCGGTGAACCTGCTCAACGACCGCAAGCTCTTCATCGACGACACCGCCGGGATCAGTCCGTCGGAGATGCGCGCGCGAACCCGGCGCCTGGCTCGTGAACACGGCGAGATCGCCATGATCATGGTCGACTACCTGCAGCTGATGCAGATCCCCGGCTCGAGTGGCGACAACCGTACCAACGAGATTTCCGAGATTTCCCGCTCGCTCAAGGGTCTGGCGAAGGAATTCAATTGCCCGGTGATCGCCCTGTCGCAGCTCAACCGCTCGCTCGAACAGCGACCCAACAAGCGCCCGGTGAACTCCGACTTGCGTGAATCGGGGGCAATCGAGCAGGACGCCGACATCATCATGTTCGTGTACCGGGATGAGGTGTATCACCCCGAGACCGAATACAAGGGCGTCGCCGAAATCATCATCGGCAAGCAGCGTAACGGCCCGATCGGCACCACGCGTCTGGCGTTCCTCGGCCGCTATTCGCGCTTCGAAAATCTGGCGCCGGGCAGCTATCAGTTCGACGACGACTGACCATAGCCGGCGTGCATGATGGGTTTTTCGAAGGCGTGCAGCATGATCCGTGGCGCGCTTTCAGCAGAACCCCGGCCTGCGCGGCCCGGTCGACAGGAGTAAGATTTCGCCCACCCGCCGTTGTACAGGAAGATTTTCATGCGTCCGCTGGTTGCCACGGTCGATCTGACCGCGCTTCGTCACAACTACCTGCTAGCCAAGCAATGCGCACCGCAGCGCAAGGCGTTTGCCGTGGTCAAGGCCAATGCCTACGGACATGGCGCGTGCGAGGCGGTAACGGCGCTGCGCGAGATTGCCGATGGCTTTGCCGTAGCCTGTCTGGAAGAGGCGGAAGATATCCGTCGCAGTGCGCCGGACGCGCGCATCCTGCTGCTGGAGGGCTGTTTCGAGCCGGCCGAGTATCTACGTGCCGCCGAATTGGGGCTGGATGTCGCAGTTCAGGATCAGCGCCAAGCCGATTGGCTGCTGGCCGCCAATATCAGTCGACCGCTCAACGTTTGGCTGAAGCTAGATTCCGGCATGCATCGGCTCGGTTTCACGTTGGAGGGGCTGCGGGACTGCCATGAGCGGCTCAAGGGCAAGGCGCAGGTCGGTGAGCTGAACCTGATCAGCCATTTTGCTTGTGCTGATGAACGCGGCCACCCGCTGACCGAGCTGCAGCTGGAGCGTTACGCTGAATTGCTGTCGCTGGAGTTCGACAACTGCTCGCTGGCCAATTCCGCCGCGGTATTGACGCTGCCGCAGGCACACATGGCCTGGATTCGTCCCGGCATCATGCTTTATGGCGCCACGCCGTTTGCCGAACTGAGTGCGCAGGAACTTGGATTGCGCCCGGTGATGACGCTGACCGGTGCCCTGATCGCCGTGCGTGATGTGTCCGAAGGTGAAAGTGTCGGCTATGGCGCCAGCTGGGTCGCGCAACGCGCCTCGCGTATCGGCACGGTCAGCTGCGGCTATGCCGATGGTTACCCGCGTACCGCGCCTTCGGGCACCTCGGTGGTGATCCATGGCCAGCGCGTGCCACTGGCCGGTCGGGTCTCGATGGACATGCTGGCGGTCGATCTGACCGATCTGCCGCAGGCGCAACTCGGCGACGCGGTGGAGCTGTGGGGGGCACAGATGCCCATCGACGAGCTCGCCCAGGCCTGCGGCACCATTGGCTATGAACTGCTGACCAAGGTGACCGGCCGGGTGCCGCGCCGCTATATCGGCTGATCGACCGGCAAGCACCCGTCCTGCTGGACCCAGCTCGCCCGGCCCTGCTGCTTGGCGCGATAGAGCGCCTCGTCAGCGGCCTTGTAGAGCTGGGTGAACTCGTCGGCATGGTGCGGAAAGAATGCAGCACCGACGCTTACGGTCACTGCCAGGCTGTTGCCACGGTAAGGCACAGGTAGCGAAAGCTCGTACAAAAGCCGTTCGGCTACCTGACTGGCGTCCTGCTCGACGTTTGCCCCGGTCAGCAGTATCGCGAACTCATCCCCGCCCAACCGGGCCGCCATGTCGCTGCTGCGTACCAGGCCACGCAGCCGCTGGCCCAGCGTGCGCAACAGGAGATCACCGGCGTCATGGCCGTGGTCGTCGTTGATCGGCTTGAAGTGATCCAGATCGATCAGTAGCAGCGCAATCGACTCGTCCCGCCTTGCGGCCTCGGCCATGGCCGCTTCGATGCGCTCAATGAGGTAGCGGCGGTTGGGCAGCTCGGTCAGCGGATCGTGGAACGCAGCCTGTTTGAGTTCGATTTCCCGTTCGCTGAGGTCCCGGTTGGCCTGCGCCAGTTCGGCGGTGCGCGCCTCGACCGCCAGGCTGAGATGCTCGGCGCTGGCCTGCATGTGTTTCAGTCGTTCGGTCTTTTCCCGGTCGGCATGCTCCAGCGCCGCCGCGCGTTCCTGCTTGAGTATCTGGATGCGCGAGGCCAGGGCGAAGGAGAACAGGATGGATTCGGCAGCCACCGCCAGCGGAAAGACGTAGCCGCTCCAGGCCGCCGGCTGGATCACACCGGTGGCGCGCAACAACAGCAGGTTGACGCTGCCCAGGATCACGCCGAAGCCGCAGAGGTAGAGCAGGGCCGGAAAGTAACCCTGGCGCCAGCGGCGGAACGAGGCCCAGAGTGAGGCTGGGATCGCGGTCAGGGCCAGCGCGACGAAGACCCAGGCGCCGAATGCGCGCAGCCCGAAGATGTTGAGCAGCACGGCCGTGACATAGAGGCACAAGGCGAAGGTCAGCAGGCGATGGGCCCAGGGCACGAAACGGCGGGTCTGCAGCAGGGTCTGGGTGAAGCGGCAGGCGCTGAAGCCCCACAGCGCCGGGATGCTGATGCGATCCAGCCAGAAGGGCACCGGCCCGTTCGGCCAGAGGTACTGAAAGCCGTGTCCGGTCATGCCCAGAATCATCAGCAGCGCGCCGCTGGTGGTCATCACGTACCAGAAATAGGCGGTATCGCGCAGGCTGAGGAAGATGAACAGGTTGTACAGCAGCATGGCCAGAATCAGGCCGTAGATCAGGCCAAGAAACAGATTCTCGCCCACGGCCTGCTCCTGCAGGGCGTCGAGCTGCCAGACCTTGAGCGGAAAGGAGTTGCCGGCCGGATCGTAGCTGCGCAGATAAAAGGTCAGCGGGCGCTGGTTGCTGAGCTCGGGAAGGCGGAACAGCATGCGCCGGTAGGCGTGGTCGCGTCCTTCGTGGAAGCCGACCAGCTCGCCGGACTGGCGCCCGTGCCAGCCACCATCACCGTCCGGCAGATAAAGGCGCAGATCCTTCAGTGTTACCGAGCCGACTTCCAGCCACCATTGCGCTGGCGCCTCACTGGCCCGCTGCAGCGTGACCTTGACCCACCAGGGGTGCGGGCTCTGGCCGACGCTGGCCTTGCCCTGCGCTGGCTGAAAGCGCGCCTGCACCTCGGGCCGCTGCAGGTCCTCCACCTCCAACTCGGCGCCGGGATCCATCAGCAGTTCGACGTATGCATTCAGATTACGGCCACTGTCATGCGCGCCGATCAGGGCGGTATCGGCATGGGCCGGTAGAAGTGTGCCTAGGCACAGCAACAGTACGAGGAGGACGGCGTGCACCAGGATCTCCCGGGCTCGATGCGTGGGTCGGGTGGCGCGAGTATAGCGGGATGGGAAAGCGCGGCGCGCGCCTGTCGCCAAGGTCGATAAAGACCCTGCGCGCTGGTCGGACTTGGTTATTTTTTGTGCTATATTCCGCGCCCGTTTTCGTTGCCCCGGTTTCCCGCCATGCACGCCGTCAAGCCATTGTTCGACTATCCCAAGTACTGGGCCGAGTGTTTCGGTCCGGCGCCGTTCCTGCCGATGAGCAGGGAGGAGATGGATCAGCTCGGCTGGGATTCCTGCGACATCATCATCGTCACCGGTGATGCCTACGTCGATCACCCGTCCTTCGGCATGGCGATCATCGGCCGACTGCTCGAAGCGCAGGGGTTTCGCGTCGGCATCATCAGCCAGCCGGACTGGCACAGCAAAGACGACTTCATGAAGCTCGGCGAGCCGAATCTGTTCTTCGGTGTCGCCGCCGGCAACATGGACTCGATGATCAATCGCTACACCGCCGACCGCAAGGTGCGTTCCGACGACGCCTACACGGCGGGCGGCCTGGCAGGCAAGCGGCCCGATCGCGCCAGCCTGGTCTATAGCCAGCGCTGCAAGGAGGCCTACAAGCACGTGCCGGTGGTGCTTGGCGGCATCGAGGCCTCGCTGCGCCGCATTGCCCATTACGACTACTGGTCGGACAAGGTGCGCCGTTCGATCCTGATGGATGCCACTGCCGACATCCTGCTCTATGGCAATGCCGAGCGCGCCATCGTCGAGGTGGCGCAACGCCTGGCCCGTGGCGAGCCGGTCGAAGCGATCACCGATGTGCGCGGTACTGCGTTCATTCGCAAGGACGCGCCGGAAGGCTGGTTCGAGATCGACTCCACGCGCATCGACCGCCCGGGCAAGATCGACAAGATCATCAACCCCTACGTCAACACGCAGGACCTGTCCGCCTGCGCCATCGAGAAGGACAAGGGGCCGCAGGACGACCCGAACGAAGCCCGGCCGGTGGAGCTGTTGCCGCACCCGAAACTCGAGCGTGACCGCACGGTGATCCGCCTGCCGTCCTTCGAGAAGGTGCGTAACGACCCGGCGCTGTATGCCCACGCCAACCGCGTGCTGCACCTGGAAACCAACCCCGGCAACGCCCGTGCGCTGGTGCAGCGCCACGACGACCGCGAACTGTGGCTCAACCCGCCGCCGATTCCGTTGACCACCGAGGAAATGGATTACGTGTTCGCCGCGCCCTACGCGCGCGTGCCGCATCCGGCCTACAACGGCGCGAAGATTCCGGCCTACGAGATGATCCGCTTCTCGGTGAACATCATGCGCGGTTGCTTCGGCGGCTGTACCTTCTGCTCGATCACCGAGCATGAGGGCCGCATCATTCAGAGCCGTTCTCACGAGTCGATCCTGCACGAGATCGAGGAGATGAAGAACGTGCCGGGCTTTACCGGCGTGGTCTCCGATCTCGGCGGGCCGACTGCCAACATGTATCGCCTGGCCTGCAAGAGCCACGAAATCGAGAAGCACTGCCGCAAGCCGTCCTGCGTATTCCCCGGCATCTGCGAGAACCTCAATACCGACCACAGCTCGCTGATCGAGCTGTACCGCAAGGCACGCGCACTGCCGGGCGTGAAGAAAATCCTGATTGCCTCCGGCCTGCGCTACGACCTCGCCGTGGAGTCGCCGGAGTACGTCAAGGAGCTGGTCACCCATCACGTCGGCGGCTACCTGAAGATCGCCCCGGAGCACACCGAGCGTGGTCCGCTGGATAAGATGATGAAGCCGGGCATCGGCAGCTATGATCGCTTCAAGCGGATGTTCGAGAAGTACTCGAAAGAGGCGGGCAAGGAGCAATACCTGATCCCGTACTTCATCGCCGCGCACCCCGGCACCACCGACGAGGACATGATGAACCTCGCCTTGTGGCTGAAGGCCAACGGCTTCCGCGCCGACCAGGTGCAGGCGTTCTATCCGTCGCCGATGGCCTCGGCGACGGCGATGTACCACACCGGCAAGAACCCGCTGCGTAAGGTGACCTACAAGAGCGAAGGCGTCACCGTGGTCAAGAGCGAGGAGCAGCGGCGCCTGCACAAGGCCTTCCTGCGCTATCACGATCCCAAGGGCTGGCCGCTGCTGCGTGAGGCGCTGATTCGTATGGGCCGCGCCGACCTGATCGGAAATGGCAAGCACCAGCTGATTCCGGCGCACCAGCCGGCCACCGAGGGCTACCAGAGCGCGCGGCGCAAGAACTCGACGCCAGTCGGCAGCAAGAAGACCGGGCAGGGCGGTAAGATCCTCACCCAGCACAACGGCCTGCCGCCACGCAGCCATGACGGTAATGCCTGGGACAAGCGTGAGCAGGCGAAGGCCGCGGCCGAGGCCCGGCGCAAGGCGGAAAAGAGTGGCAAGCCGGCGGGCAAGGGTGGCAAGCCGCAGCGTCCGGTCGCACCCCGCTAGCGGTAGCGGTTCCTCGGCATAAGAAAACGGAGCGTCAGGCTCCGTTTTTTTTCAGAACCTGAATGCCTGGGTTGCGCGATCCAGCTCGCTGCCCAGCTGCAGCATCTGCGCACTCTGTTCTCGTCCACGGCTGATATGGCTCAGGTTGGCGTCGCCCAACTGATGGATGCGTTCGCTGTGCCCGCGAATCTCGCCCACCGCTTCACCCTGCTGGGCGGTCGCCTGGGCGATCTGCTCAGCCATGCGGCTGATGGTGGCGATGGTCGAGACGATCTCGTCCAGCGCCTGATCGGCACTTTGTGCGAGGTTCGCCGTGCTTTGCGCATGCTCGACCTGGCTGCGCATCGCCTCGACCGACTGCCGTGCCGCCTGCTGCAGACGACCGATCAGCTGCTGGATCTCCTCGGTAGCACCGCTGGTGCGCTGCGCCAGTGAGCGCACTTCGTCGGCCACCACGACGAACCCGCGTCCATGCCCGCCGGCGCGGGCTGCCTCGATGGCGGCATTGAGCGCGAGCAGATTGGTTTGCTCGGCGATGGAGCGGATCACCGTCAGCACGTTACCGATGGTGGTGGTCTCGTCGGCTAGTCGTTCGATCGCAGCCGCGTTGTCCTGCACTTCGCTGACCAGCCCATGCAGGCCGGTCAGGCTCTGGCCGATCACCTGCTGGCCCTGGTGCACCGCGTGCGCCGCGGCACGACTCGCCTCGGCGGCTTCTCCGGCTCCATCGGCGACCTGCTGGATGGTGGCCTCCAGTTCGCCTAGCGAGTCGCGGATCTGCGCGGTATCGCCAGTCTGGCGCTGGGCGCCTTCGTGCAGGTCGCTGCTCATTTCGTCGAGGCTGCGGCTGCTGGCGGCAACCTGGGTCGCCTGCTGACGCAAGGTGCCGACCAGGTCCAGCAGATAGCTGCGCAGGCGATTGAGCGAGCTTTCGATATCGGCGATCTCGCGGATCTTCGACTCGATCCGCGCATCGCCGGCGAAGTCGCCCTCGGCCCATGCCGAGAGTGTCGGCACCAACTGACCGAGGGTGCGAGTCAGCTGGCGCTGCAGGCGGTCGATCGCCAGGGCGATCAGCAGAATCAACAGGATGATGCCGCCCTGCAGCAGGCGCACCTCGGCCTGGATACGGCCATGCTCGCCGCGTACCGCCGGCTCCAGTTCGGCCAGCGCCTGCTGCACTGCATTGATCTTGCTGGCGCTGCTTTGCAGCAGCTCGCTGCGCTGGCGGATCAGCTGGCGGGTGCGCTGCAGTTCGGCCGGGTAGCGCTTGATCAGGCCGGCCAGCTCGCGTTTCAGCGCAATGCCACGGTCTTCGCGGGTCTGTTCGGCCCTATCGTTGAGATCGAGTAGCGCGGCGAAACTGTTGGCTGCCGACGGGTCTGCAGTCAGCACGCCCAGCAGTGGCAACGCATCGATCTTCGCTGCGCTGTGTTCGAGCTGGCGCAAGGTTTGCTCGACTTCGCCGGCGAGTTCGTACCGGCCGGAGACCACCAGCTTCCCCCGTGCATGGCTGAGTCGCAGCAGTTGCTGCCCAGTGGTGAACAGCGGCTGCTGGTAGTGCTGGGCAGCCGGGTGGTCGGACTGCGCCCGATAGTCGTCGAGTTGCGCCAGCGCTGCGGATATTTCACGTTCGGCCTGCAGCAGCAGGCCCTGCGGATCACCGGCCAGCTTGCCAGCGGCGAGCAGATCAACGGCGGTGAAGCGGATCAGCTCTTCCAGGCTCGGCCGCAGGTTTTCCGCCAGTACACTCGGCAGCTCGGCGGAGCCCTCCTGCAGCTCGGCGAGTGCCTGCTGCGCCTGGCTGTAGCGCAACGCGTCGCCGCTGGCGAGATAGCTTTGAATGTTTTCTGCGGCGTGGTGTTGAAACTGCTGAGACAGGCTCAGGTAACGCGCCATGAGCAGGTAGGGGCGCTCCATGGCACGCTCGGACCACCAGAGCGTGACCCCGAGTGCCAGGCAGACCGCGACGAGCAGCAGGGTATTGAGAGTGGTGAGCGACTTCAGGCGCATCCTTGCCTCGCAGGACAGATCAGAAGCCCTGCAAGGTATGGCAGTTTGATGTCATTCGCGTTACAGCCGGCGAGGCTGTCGAGGTGGCGCTGTCAGCAGCCGGGTTGAAGTTGGCTCGTCCGGGGAGACAAGACCGCGGATCAGTAA
Organism: Stutzerimonas stutzeri RCH2; assembly: GCF_000327065.1. Taxonomy (NCBI): domain Bacteria; kingdom Pseudomonadati; phylum Pseudomonadota; class Gammaproteobacteria; order Pseudomonadales; family Pseudomonadaceae; genus Stutzerimonas; species Stutzerimonas stutzeri. The sequence goes on from NC_019936.1 coordinate 770,979, forward strand.
CGCTCGACGCGGTTGCGGCCACCGTGCTTGGCGCGATACAGCGCCTCGTCGGCCTGCTGGGTGAGTACCTTGACCTCCGCATTACCAGTCAGCTCGGTAATGCCGCAGCTGAAGGTGCAGCTTAGATCCTGCGGCTGAGCCGGGAAACGAATCTCTGCAAAGCGCTGGCGGATCTCGTTCAGCACCTTGCAGGCCGCCTCGGCCGGGGTGTCGGGCAGTACCACGGCGAACTCTTCACCGCCATAGCGGCCGATGTGGTCAGTCTTGCGCAGGCGCTGTTTCAGGAACAGCGCGAGGCTCTTGATGACCCGGTCGCCCATGGGATGGCCGAAGGTGTCGTTGACCTGCTTGAAGTGATCGATGTCGAGCATGGCGAAGCTCAGCGGACGGTTATCGCGTAGCGCACGGAAGCGTGCGTCCTCGAGCAGCTGGAGGCTGTGGGTGTGGTTGTAGAGCCCGGTGAGGCTGTCGCGCACGATACGTGCTTTCAGGCTTCTGGCTCGGGTCGCACGGGTGCGCACGGTCGCGATCAGGTGGCTGGGTTTGATCGGTTTGGTGAGGAAGTCATCGCCGCCTTCACCCATGGCGTCCAGCTGCTTGTCCAGGTCGTCTTCGGCGGAAAGGTAGATGATCGGTACGCTGACGTAGCGCTCATGCTGGCGGATCACCTTCGCCAGTTCAGTGCCCAGACACTCGGGCATGTACATGTCGAGGATGATCAGGTCCGGTTGGAATTCGGCCAGCACGCCGATGGCCTGGATCGGCTCGATCAGCGTCTGAGTGACGATGCCGGCGTTGTTCAGGACTCGCTCGGTATGGGTGGCCTGGGCGCGGGAGTCGTCGATGATCAGCACGCGGATCGGTTCGTAGTGCGCGGTACGGGTGAAGATTTCGATCTTCTCCAGCAGGCTGCTGGCGTCCAGGGTGCCAGTGAAGAACTCCAGACCGCCCGCGCGCACGGCAGCCAGGCGCGTTGGGGTATCGGTTTCGGTATGGCTGAAAAACAGCATCGGCAGCTTGGATTCCAGTCCCTGTTGCACCTGTTCGGCCAGGCGTAGCCCCTCGCCGGTGCCGTTGAAATCCACATCCATGACAATGGCGGCAGGATGGCGTCGATGCATGGCGGTTCGAAAGGCAGCGACGTCGTTGAATGCCTGCGCGGACATGCTGAAGAAGTCCAGTTGGCGTACCAGGTGTTCGGCGCGCTGCGGATCCTGCAGGGCGATATATACCGGCTTGCTCAGCGGCGGAAGAAACGACTGATTGTGCGGATCGCTGTGGCGCAGGCCGGTGCGCGCGAGGCGATAGATCAACTGGCTGAGGGTTGAGATGGTGCTGCTGGAAAGACGGCCGCGGTTGTCACGAATCTCGCCCAGGCAATCCTCGATATTCAGCGCCAGTTCGCTGTGCTCGGTCTGCTCGAAGCGGTCGGCGAAGCGGCGAAGGCGGGTGGTCGCTTCGCTGAGAGCGGCGTGGTAATCCCCGTTCCATTCGCTGCGTTGCAGCTGCTGCCACACCTCCAGCACTTCCCGTGCCTGGTGGATGACGCGTTGCGCGAAATGTTGCTTGAGCTCTTCCTGATCCGACATCTCGGTTTTCCTGGTGCGCCAGGTGCGCTGCCCCGGTGCTTTATAATGGCGGCATGCTATCACCGCTGGGGCGCTTTGAAAGCGCGCCGGTGTGGTAGTGGTTCTCAATTTGGCACTGAGCTGGTCGGGGCTGTGCGTTATAGTGAGGGCATCTCATCGCAACGTCGCCGACGCCATGCGGTCGAACTCCTGAACTCGCGAGAAGGACACATTGCCCATGTTGGACTGGAAGAACCGCTTCGCCCGCCTAGGCCGCTCGAATGGCTCTGCCGGGACGGCCGGCCATCGGTCGGGCAGCCCGCTTCTGCTGATTCTTGCCGGCCTTCTGGGTGTCTACCTGTTGGTCACGCTGATACTCGGATGGTACTGGAGCCGGGAGCCGGATATGTTCCCGGTGCAGCAGCACACCCGTCAGGCAGCTGAGGCATCGCAGCGCCAGTTGGTCAGCGGTTACACGACGGTGGAAACCCTCAAACGCGTTGCCAGCACCCTGCTGGACAAACCAGGCGGCTACCTGAGCAACGACATTGCGCCTCCGGGCCTCTGGCTGGACAACATGCCGAGCTGGGAATACGGGGTGCTGGTGCAGGTCCGAGATCTTTCGCGGGCACTGCGCAAGGACTTTGCGCGCTCGCAGTCGCAGTCCACAGAAGACCCGGACCTGGCCAAGGCCGAACCGTTGTTCAACTTCGATAACCGCAGCTGGGCGCTGCCGGCCTCCGAGTCCGAATACCGTAATGCAATCCGCGGCCTGGATCGCTATCTGGCGCGCCTCAGCGATCCTGAGCCCAAGGCACTGTTCTATACCCGCGCCGACAACCTGAACAACTGGCTTGGCGACACGGCCACCCGACTGGGCTCGCTTTCGCAGCGGCTTTCGGCCAGCGTCGGCCGCGTGCGGCTGGATACCGACATCGCACCCGAGCAGGAACGTGCGGGTATCGTGCCGCAGGTCAAGGAGCAGGTCGTGGAGACGCCCTGGCTGCAGATCGACAATGTCTTCTTCGAAGCGCGTGGCCAGGCCTGGGCACTGTCCCACCTGCTGCGGGCTATCGAGGTGGATTTCGCCGACGTGCTGGCGAAGAAGAATGCGACGATCAGCGTGCGCCAGATCATCCGTGAGCTTGAGGCGGCGCAGGAGCCGCTGTGGAGTCCGATGGTACTCAATGGCAGCGGCTATGGCGTGCTGGCCAATCACTCGCTGGTGATGGCCAACTACATTTCCCGCGCCAACGCGGCGATCATCGATTTGCGCAACCTGCTGTCGCAGGGCTAGCTGGCGTCTGGACTGGCGGCGGGCCCTGGCCCGTCGCTACTCAATCCAGGCCGAGTTTTTTCAAGCGATAACGCATCGAGCGGAAGGTCAGGCCGAGTCGCTGGGCTGCCGCTGTGCGGTTCCAGCGCGTTTCTTCGAGAGCCTGCATGATCAGCTTGCGCTCGATCTCTTCCAGGTGATCTTCCAGATTGTCGATTTGCGCCAGGCTGGCCTCGCCGTTCTCCGACGAGCCGGGGCTGTCGGCGAGGCGCAAGTCCCCGGCCTTGATCTCCTCCCCATCGCAGAGCGTATAGGCGCGCTCGAGCATGTTCTCCAGTTCGCGCACGTTGCCTGGGAAACGGTAGCTTTCCAGCTTGGCCAGGGCCTCAGGATGAAGATGGGCGATGCTGTCGCCGCATTCCTGGGCCAGGCGCCGGAGCATGGCATCGGCAAGCAGGCGGATGTCCTCGCGGCGCTCGCGTAGCGGCGGTACGCGCAGCTCGATCACGTTCAGGCGGTAGTACAGATCCTGGCGGAAGCGGCCCGCCGCGACCTCGGCGGCCAGGTCCTTGTGAGTCGCACAGAGGATGCGCACATCGACCATGACTTCTTGCGCGCCACCGACCGCACGAACGGCTTTCTCCTGAATGGCGCGCAGCAGCTTGACCTGCATCGGCAGTGGCAGATCCGCCACCTCATCGAGAAAGAGGGTGCCGCCACTGGCGGCCTGGAACAGGCCCGGCTTGTCCTCGATGGCGCCACTGAAACTGCCCTTCTTGTGGCCGAAGAACTCGCTTTCCATCAGCTCGGAAGGAATCGCCCCGCAGTTGACCGGCACGAAGGTTTTTTCGGCGCGTGGCCCTTGTTCGTGGATCAGGCGGGCCACCAGCTCCTTGCCGCTGCCGGATTCGCCGCTGATATACACCGGCGCCTGACTGCGCGCGAGCTTGCCGATCTGCTTGCGCAAGACCTTCATCGGCGGTGAGCCGCCCAGCAGCCGGCTGTCTACCGGCGCCTCCGTGGCCGGCGCACGCAGGCGCAGGGCAGTGCTGACCAGTTCGCGCAAGCGATTGAGGTCCACCGGTTTGGTGAGAAAGTCGAACGCACCGGCCTTGAGTGCGCCGATCGCGGTGTCCAGGCTGCCGTAGGCGGTGATCATCGCCACCGGCAGTTGCGGGTGCTGCTGCTGGATGTATTGCACCAGTTCCAGGCCGCTACCGTCAGGCAGGCGCATGTCGGTCAGGCACAGGTCGTAATGCTCGCGGGCCAGCAGTTCGCGCGCTTCCTTGAGATTGCGCGCGCTGCGGGTGTCGAGCTTCATGCGGCCGAGGGTGATTTCCAACAGCTCGCGAATATCCGGCTCGTCGTCGATGATCAGTGCTTTTTGGCGCGCGGTCATGGTCCTGCTCTTGAAATTCGTGAAGCGGGTGTCGCCGCGAATGCGGCAGGCGAGCATGTTAACTCCCCGGAGGCCGCCGTGGCTGCCGCTTTGGTCGATGTGTGATGTGTTGCCAGCAACCGGTCCGCGCGGTTCAGCTCAGCTTGCGCGGGTGGGCAAAGACGATGCGGAAGCAGCTGCCCCCCTCGGGCCGTTCGCGATAATCCAGGCGCGCCTGGTTGCTCTCGCACAGCTCGCGCGAGAGGTAGAGTCCCAATCCGGTGCCCTTGCTTTCGGTAGTGAAAAAGGGCTCGAAAACGTTATGCAGCTGCTCGGTGGCGATGCCCGGCCCGTCATCGAGCACTTCGACGACGGGTAGATCGCTGGCTTCTTCGCGGTACAGGCGCAGCCAGACCTGCGCGCGCCCATGTTGCTGGCCACTGTAGCGCAGGCCGTTCTGTACCAGGTTGGTGAGGACCTGGGTCAGCTGGTTGGGGTCCATGCGCGTCTGCAGCGAACTGCCGATGGTTTCCAGATGCACCGTCTGCTGCGCATTGAGTCCCTGGCGATACTCGCTCACGAAACGGTGCAGCCAGTACTTGAGGTCGAGCAGCTGCGGCTCAGCCTGGCGCCGCCGGGAGAGTTGCAGGACGTTTTCGATCACCAGATTCATGCGCCGCGAGTGATCCTGGATGATCTGCGCCAGGCGCCGGTCGGGCCCGTCCAGCTCTTCGGATTCGTGGAGCAGCTGTGCGGCATGGCTGATGGCACCCAGTGGGTTGCGGATTTCATGGGCAATGCTGGCAGTGAGGCGGCCGAGCGAGGCGAGCTTGAGCTGTTGTGCCTTCTGCGCAATCTGCGAGGTGTCTTCGAGAAACACCAGCGTGTCCAGCTTGTTGCCGTGCTGAAGGGCGGCAAAACTCGGCTGGAGCGTCGGGCCGCCAGCGATGGCCTTGAAATTCCGTGGGCGCAGGGTCGGGTTGTCACGCCACTGTTGCAGTGCCTTGAGCAGGTCGGGGCAGCGCGGCGCCAGGCGTTCGCCAGCCAGCGAGTCCTGGCCGAGCAGCTGTAACGCGCCCTGGTTGGCGAGCAGGACGCGCTCCTGGGGGTCCAGGACCATGATGCCGGTGCGCATGCGCTGGAGAATCAGTGCGTTGAGGGCCTCGAGATTGGCGACCTCTTCGGCACGTTGGCGTGCCAGCGTCTCGCTGACCTGCAGGCGCCTCGTCAGCCCTTGCACAAGCAACGCCGCGGCAAAGCACAGCGTGCCGAGCGCGCCGGCCTGCACGTACTGGCTGCTCGCTTCCGGGCGGCTCACGCTGAGGTAGAAGGTCAGATAGATCAGTCCGGTCGCCGCCACCGCGGCGATGAAGAAGCCGACCCTGCCACGCAGCAGGATGTTGGCGATGGCGACGGCGACGATCAGCAGGTTGCCGATGCCACTCGGCGTGCCGCCTCCGAAATAGAACAGTCCCGACAGCAGGATCACGTCCATCAACGCCAGGCCAAGCACGGACAGATCGCGCTCGGGGCTTTGCACCAACACGGCGACCAGCATGTTGAGGATCAGGTAGAGCCATGCGCCATACTGGAACAGCTGCGGATTGCTCATCTGCAGCAGGTCGTTGTGCAGGTCGGCGCTGATCAGCAGGACCAGCGCGAGGCCGATGGTCAGGCGATAGAGGTGATACAGGCGAAGGATTCGCCGTCCCTGGTCGCCGAAGAAGGTGAGGTTTTCAGCGCCCACCAGTGTTGCTGTCCTGCTCCAGGTGAGCGCGGCTGCAATACCAGCGGTCCTGCGACTGTAGCGCCTGGTCCTGAGGTACGTGTACGCCGCACTGGGCGCAGCGGACCATCGGCAGGGTGGTCTGGTGCGGCTTTGCCGCTGCCTTCTTTTGCACAAGGCGGCGCCAGAGCCAGAACGCCGCGGCGATCAGCGCGATCCAGAACAGCAGTCGAAACAGCCCCATATCGATTCCTTCCTGTTAAGCGTGGCGATCGGCCCAGCCAGGGCCGACCCTGGCCCTTGGTAGCGCAGGCGCCGCGCGGTGTACATGTCGCTCCGGCGCCAGGTTAGCGTTCTCAGTCGAACAGGCCGAAGGTCAGGCGGCTCCACCAGGAGCGTTTCTGCTCCTGCTGCTCTACGTCCTTGAGCACCGGGCGTAGCTCTTCAGGCAGGTCGCGAGAGGCATTTTCGTACTGGCGCAGTACGTCGCGGTTGGCGCGCGACGCGTCCGGACGCGGCGTTTCGCCTTCGATGAGGCCAAGAGTGGCCTTGCTCAGCCAGCTGCGGTTGTCGTCTTCTGTCTCGACAGGGGTGAACTTGCCACCTTCCAGCGTGGCATGGTCGGGATAGTTGAGCTGCAGGGTCTTCAGGCTGGTATCGGCCAGGTCATCGAGGCCAAGGCGCTGATAGGCTTCGGTCATCACGGCCAGGCCGTCGGCCACGGCGGGCGTGCTCTGGAAGTTCTCAACCACATAGCGGCCGCGGTTGGCCGCGGCGACATAGGCCTGGCGCTTGAGGTAGTAGTGGGCGACATGAATCTCGTTGGCCGCCAGCAGGTTGCGCAGGTAGATCATGCGCGCCTTGGCGTCCGGTGAGTAACGGCTGTTGGGATAGCGGCTGGTGAGCTGGGCAAACTCGTTGAACGAGTCGCGCGCCGCACCCGGGTCGCGCTTGGTCATGTCCAGCGGCAGGAAGCGGGCGAGCAGACCGCGATCCTGATCGAACGAGGCCAGGCCCTTCAGGTAGTAGGCGTAGTCGACGTTGGGGTGCTGCGGATGCAGGCGAATGAAACGCTCTGCCGCCGAGCGTGCGGCTTCTGGCTCGACGTTACGGTAATAGGCGTAGATCAGCTCGAGTTGCGCCTGCTCGGCGAAGCGACCGAAGGGATAGCGTGACTCCAGTGCCTTGAGTTTGCTGATGGCGCTGGTGTAGCTCTTGTTGTCCAGGTCGGCCTGTGCTTGCTGGTACAGCTCGACTTCACCCAGATTCTCGTCGACGGTTTCATTGGATGAACAGGCGGCGGTGAGGGCGAGAATGGCGATCAGCAGCAGGTGTTTCACTTGCATGGCGGCTTGCGTCCCTGTGACGGCTGGCTGTCTCGCGCGGAGCCGTCCTGTTATGATGAGCGCCCCGGTGCGCCGGGACAAAGACGCCGTATTTAAACACAAGCGTGTAGCCGAAACCAAAGGCCGCTCCGCCATCTGCGGTCCCCGGGTCCGTCCGTTACCAGCGGATGTCACCTGCCTCTCTCAGACGAACCTATCTCGCCGTATGTCCACGACTTCCAAACAGGCCATCCAACTCCATGCCGAGGTGCCGTTTGACCTTGGCGGGCAACGTCTCGATCAGGTCGCGGCGCAGCTCTTTTCCGAACACTCGCGCTCGCGTCTTGCCGCCTGGATCAAGGATGGTCTGCTGACCGTAGATGGCGCCGTGCTGCGTCCCCGTGACACCGTGCATGCGGGGGCCGTGCTCGAATTGAATGCCGAGCAGCAGGCACAAGGCGAGTGGGTGGCGCAGGATATTCCGCTCGAGATCGTCTATGAGGATGATCAGATTCTGGTGATCGACAAGCCCGCCGGGCTTGTTGTGCACCCTGCGGCCGGGCATGCCGACGGTACGCTGCTCAACGCGCTGCTGCACCATGTTCCTGGGCTGATCAACGTACCGCGTGCCGGCATCGTCCACCGCCTGGACAAGGACACCACCGGCTTGATGGTGGTCGCCAAGACCCTGCAGGCGCAGACGCGCCTGGTCGAGCAGTTGCAGGCGCGCAGCGTCAGTCGCATCTACGAGGCGATCGTCATCGGCGTGATCATCACCGGTGGCACCATCGATGCTCCGATCGGCCGTCACGGCCAGCAGCGCCAGCGTATGGCGGTGGTCGAAGGCGGCAAGCCGGCGGTCAGTCATTACCGCGTGCTGGAACGCTTCCGCTCGCATACCCATGTTCGGGTCAAGCTGGAGACCGGGCGTACTCACCAGATCCGCGTGCACATGCCCCATCTTGGCTATCCGCTGGTGGGTGATCCGCTGTATGCCGGGCGTTTCCGCATTCCGCCAGCGGCGAATCCGACCCTGGTGCAGACGCTTCGCGAGTTCCCGCGGCAGGCGCTGCATGCGCGCTTCCTCGAGCTCGATCATCCCGTGACCGGGCAGAGGATGAAGTGGGAGTCGCCGCTGCCGGACGACTTCGTCTGGTTGCTCACTCTGCTACAACAGGACCGCGAGGCCTTCGTCGGGTGAGCGGCTGGGGCGAGGACTGGCTCGTGCCTGAGTGGCCTGCTCCGGCCAATGTCCGCGCCTGTGTGACCACGCGTCGAGGCGGCGTCAGCGTTGCGCCGTTCGACAGCTTCAACCTCGGCGATCACGTCGGCGACGATCCGGTGGCAGTATCCTGGAACCGGCAGCATCTGCGCGACACGCTCGGCTGTGAACCCATCTGGTTGGCACAGGTGCATTCGAACATGGCTGTTCACGCGGCTCCCGGGACCTGCGTGACTGCCGACGCCAGCTGGAGCGAGACGCCGGGCCAGGCCTGCGCGGTGCTGACTGCCGACTGCCTGCCGGTGTTGTTCTGTGATCGTGCTGGAACCCGTGTTGCGGCTGCACACGCGGGCTGGCGGGGGCTGGCAGGCGGCATTCTCGAAGCAACGCTCGAGGCATTGGCGATTCCTGCCGACCAGGTGCTCGTCTGGCTGGGGCCGGCGATCGGACCAGCGGCATTCGAGATCGGTCCCGAGGTGCGTGAGGCATTCCTGGCACGGCATCCAGCCGCTGCCGCGGCCTTTTTGCCAAGCGTCAACGCCGGGCGTTTCATGGCGGACCTCTACCAGCTTGCACGTCTCCGTCTGGCGGCTTTCGGCGTTCATGCAGTCTACGGTGGCGGGCTGTGCAGCTTCAGCGATGCGCGTTTCTACTCCTACCGTCGTGCCGCGCGCACCGGGCGCTTCGCCAGCCTGATCTGGCTGGCGCCATAATTCGTCCCGTCACGGGCGACCGGCAGTGACTCTGCGGTCCGGGCATGACATGCATCAATGTCATCCGCCTTGAATCCTCAACAATCATCCTCATCTATGCTGCATCTCGCGGGTTTATGTGGCGCGATTCACGGTGCCGGCCCGCTCTACTTGAGGATGAATATCCATGCGTATCGATCGATTGACCAGCAAGCTGCAGCTTGCGCTCTCCGATGCCCAATCCATTGCTGTCGGCCTGGATCACCCCGCCATCGAACCACTGCACCTGATGCAGGCATTGCTGGAGCAGCAGGGCGGGTCGATCAAGCCGTTGCTGATGCAGGTTGGCTTTGACATTGCAGCTTTGCGTCAGGCTTTGACCAAGGAGCTCGACCAGCTGCCCAAGCTGCAGAACCCCACTGGCGACATGAACCTGTCGCAGGATCTTGCCCGCCTGCTCAATCAGGCCGATCGTCTCGCGCAGCAGAAGGGCGACCAGTACATTTCCAGCGAGCTGGTGCTGCTTGCCGCGCTGGACAGCAATACCCGTCTGGGCAAGTTGCTGCTGGCTCAGGGTGTCAGCAAGAAGGCGCTGGAAAATGCGATCAACAACCTGCGCGGTGGCGATGCGGTCAATGATCCCAATGCCGAGGAGTCGCGGCAGGCGCTGGACAAGTACACCGTCGACATGACCAAGCGCGCCGAAGACGGCAAGCTCGATCCGGTGATTGGTCGCGACGACGAAATCCGCCGCACCATCCAGGTCCTGCAGCGGCGCACCAAGAACAACCCGGTGCTGATCGGCGAGCCCGGCGTGGGCAAGACCGCCATCGTCGAGGGGCTGGCGCAGCGCATCGTCAACGGTGAAGTGCCGGACGGGCTGAAGGACAAGCGCCTGCTGGCGCTGGATATGGGTTCGCTGATCGCCGGTGCCAAGTTCCGTGGCGAGTTCGAGGAACGCCTCAAGGCCGTGCTCAACGACCTGTCCAAGCAGGAAGGCCGCGTAATCCTGTTCATCGACGAGCTGCATACCATGGTCGGCGCCGGCAAGGCCGAGGGCGCCATGGATGCGGGCAACATGCTCAAGCCCGCTCTGGCGCGTGGCGAGCTGCACTGCGTCGGGGCTACGACGCTCGACGAATACCGCCAGTACATCGAAAAAGACGCCGCGCTGGAGCGGCGCTTTCAGAAGGTACTGGTCGACGAACCGAGCGAGGAGGACACCATCGCCATCCTCCGTGGCCTCAAGGAGCGCTACGAGGTACACCACGGGGTGACCATCACCGATGGCGCGATCATCGCAGCGGCGAAGCTCAGCCATCGCTACATCACTGATCGTCAGCTGCCGGACAAGGCCATCGACCTGATCGACGAGGCCGCCAGCCGCATTCGCATGGAGATCGACTCCAAGCCTGAAGAGCTCGATCGCCTGGATCGCCGCCTGATCCAGCTGAAGATCGAGCGCGAGGCGCTGAAGAAGGAAGACGACGAGGCCACCAAGAAGCGCCTGGCCAAGCTGGAAGACGACATTGCCAAGCTGGCGCGCGAATACGCCGATCTGGAAGAGATCTGGAAGTCGGAGAAGGCCGAGGTGCAGGGCTCGGCACAGATCCAGCAGAAGATCGAGCAGGCCAAGGCCGAGCTCGAGGCGGCGAGGCGCAAGGGTGATCTGGCGCGCATGGCCGAGTTGCAGTACGGCATTATTCCTGACCTCGAGCGCAGCCTGGAGATGGTCGACCAGCACGGCAAGAAGGAGAACCAGCTGCTGCGAAACAAGGTGACCGACGAGGAGATCGCCGAGGTGGTCTCAAAGTGGACCGGCATTCCGGTGTCGAAGATGCTCGAAGGTGAGCGCGACAAACTGCTGCGCATGGAAGACATGCTGCACACCCGCGTTATCGGCCAGCATGAGGCGGTCGTCGCTGTGTCCAATGCTGTGCGCCGCTCGCGTGCCGGGTTGGCTGATCCGAACCGGCCGAGTGGCTCGTTCCTCTTCCTCGGCCCGACCGGGGTCGGCAAGACCGAGCTGTGCAAGGCACTGGCCGAGTTCCTCTTCGATACCGAGGAGGCGATGATCCGCATCGACATGTCCGAGTTCATGGAGAAGCATTCGGTTGCCCGCCTGATCGGTGCGCCGCCGGGTTACGTCGGCTACGAGGAGGGTGGCTACCTGACCGAAGCGGTACGCCGTAAGCCGTACTCGGTGGTGCTGATGGACGAAGTGGAGAAGGCCCATCCGGACGTCTTCAACGTGCTGCTGCAGGTGCTCGAGGATGGCCGTCTGACCGATAGCCACGGCCGGACGGTGGATTTCAAGAACACCGTGATCGTGATGACCTCGAACCTCGGGTCGACACAGATCCAGGAGCTGGTCGGTGACCCCGGTGCGCAACGGGCTGCGGTGATGGACGCGGTGGCTCATCATTTCCGGCCGGAGTTCATCAACCGCATCGACGAGGTGGTGGTGTTCGATCCGCTCGGCCGCGAGCAGATCGCCGGCATCGCCGATATTCAGCTTGGGCGCCTGCGCAAGCGTCTGGCCGAGCGCGAGCTGAGTCTGGAGCTCAGTCAAGAGGCAATGGACAAGCTGATCGCCGTCGGCTACGACCCGGTCTATGGGGCGCGGCCGCTCAAGCGCGCAATCCAGCGCTGGATCGAGAACCCGCTGGCGCAGCAGATCCTCTCGGGTCAGTTTGCGCCGGGCAGCAGCGTCAAGGCGCGGGTCGAGGGCGAGCAGATCGTTTTCGACTGAGCAATGTAGCGACCCTGGGGGGTGGAATCATCCCCACAGGTCATGCCTGGCAGCGCAGTGTTTTCGCCGAACCGCGGGGTGAACGCAAAGTGTTGTAAGGAATCGCATTTTTAGGGTTGACAGGCGAGCCGGGAACCGTAAAATGGCGCGCCTCTGAGGCGGTAACGTAACGCCAAAGAGCTGGAATTGAAGTCGTTCCGCGATAGCTCAGTCGGTAGAGCAAATGACTGTTAATCATTGGGTCCCAGGTTCGAGTCCTGGTCGCGGAGCCAAATTCCAATCGGGGTATAGCGCAGTCCGGTAGCGCGCCTGCTTTGGGAGCAGGATGTCGGGAGTTCGAATCCCCCTACCCCGACCATTTTTGGGTCGTTAGCTCAGTTGGTAGAGCAGTTGGCTTTTAACCAATTGGTCGTAGGTTCGAATCCTACACGACCCACCATAAAAGCTTCTGCGGAAGCATGAAGAGCTGGATGTCCTCACGGATATCCAGCTTTTTTTTGCCCGCGATTTATCGCCGCCTGCTGGCGCACCCGAAGGTGCGCCGGTTTGGCATCAGTGAAGCTTCAGGCGCGGCTCGGTGGTGCGGCTCAGCTTGTCGCCGAGCATCATCAACAGCGTACGCGGGACGCCATACAGTGCGATCTGGTGCATGCGGTACAGCGAGATATAAAACATCCGTGCCAGCCAGCCCTCGAGCATGACGTTGCCGGTCAGGTTGCCCATCAGATTGCCCACCGCCGAAAAGCTCGACAGCGAAATCAGCGAGCCGTAATCCTTGTAACGATAGGTTGGCAGCGGCTTGCCTTCGAGTCGGTTGCGGATCGAGCGGGCCAGCATCGAGGCCTGTTGGTGGGCTGCCTGGGCGCGAGGTGGAACATTGCGGTCGCTGTCCGGCTGTGGGCAGGCGGCGCAGTCGCCAAAGGCGAAGATGTTGTCGTCGCGCGTGCTCTGCAGTGTCGGGTGGACAACCAGTTGGTTGATGCGGTTGGTTTCCAGTCCGTCGAGTTCGTGAAGGAAGGCTGGAGCCTTGATTCCAGCGGCCCAGACCTTCAGGCTGGCTGGCACGAATTGCCCCTGTTTGGTCTGCAGGCCTTCGGCAGTCACTTCGCTGACCGCGGCGCCCGTCAGTACCGTGACACCCAGGTTCAGCAGCGTCTGGTGCACCGGTTGGCTGATGCGCTCGGGTAGCGCCGGCAGTACCTTTGGGCCCGCCTCGATGAGGGTGATCTTCACGTCCTCGGGCTTGATGCCGTCCAGGCCATACGCGGCCAGCTCCTTGGCGGCATGCAGCAGTTCGGCGGCCAGTTCGACGCCGGTAGCGCCAGCACCGACGATGGCCATGCTGATGTCGCTCGAGGCGCCCTCGCCGGCGTGCGCCTTCATATAGTGGCTTAGCAGCTGCCGGTGAAAGCGCTCGGCCTGCTCACGGGTGTCGAGGAAGATGCAGTGCTCGGCAGCGCCAAGGGTGCCAAAGTCATTGGTCGTGCTGCCGACCGCGATGATCAGCGTGTCATAGCTCAGTGAGCGCGAGGGCACCAGTTCCACGCCGAATTCGTCGCGGGTCGCTTCCAGGCGAATGCATTTGTTGGCGCGATCCAGGCCGGCCATGCGGCCCATCTGGAATTCGAAATGGTTCCACTTCGCCTGGGCGACATAGTTCAGCTCGTCGGCGGACGAGTTCAGCGAGCCAGCGGCGACTTCGTGCAGCAGCGGCTTCCAGATATGGGTGAGGTTGGCGTCAACCAGGGTGATCCGCGCTCTACCGCGCTTGCCGAGAGTTCTACCCAGACGGGTAGCGAGCTCCAGCCCGCCGGCGCCACCGCCGACGATTACGATCCGATGTGACATGGGATTGACTCATAGCTGCAAGGAAATCTGCGGCGCGACGGGGCGAGCGAGGCTCAAAGCACCAGGCGGCTCAAAAGGCGGCTCAGAAGCCCGAGGCCGAGCACCACGGCCAGCACGACGAGCAGCAGGATCCATGGGCGAAACGGCTGGCGCTCGACCTGGTGCTGCGGAGCGCGGAGGTAATCGTCGACGCGCTGCTGGTCTTCGGGGTTCAGGCGGCTGGGCATAGGCACCTCGAGTGGAATGCAGGCATTCTAGCTATGCGGGGTCAAAAGCCAAGCGCGAAGTGCGGCGATTTGCCGCGTGATGAGCGATGAGCATGCTGGGACAGCATGCTCATCGCTGTGATCAGGTGTTCTTCAGCTTGCGAAGATTGCCAATCACTGACTCGAGGGCGCGGTCGAACAGCAGGGTGTCGTTGAGCAGCCGAATGGCGCCACGCTGGAACTCGGTCGCCAGGCCCATGCGAGTCTTTTCCAGGACCTTCATGCCGGTGCGGTTGACGAAGATGTATTTGCCGGTGGGCTTGATCACCGCGGCCAGCTTGCAGCGCAGCTTGTGTTCTTCGTCCTCTTGGAATTCCACCCAGCTGCCGACGCGCAGGTTATCGACCTGAATCAACGCTTCGTCGTTATCCGGCAGGCTGATCTCGGGCTCCTGCTCGCGGCTTTCGCCGGGTGCAAGCAGAACGATCTGGTCGACCACTTCGACCATTGCCGGTGCAGCTTCGGCTGCGGTCGGTGCAGTATCCGGTGTCGCTGAAGCGTCGGTTGGTTGCGTGTCGCCTGGGTGCGACTGTGGTTGCTGAAAGCGCTGCAACGTCTGGACATGAAGCGCTTCGAGCTGGGTAAAGAAGTCGCCGGTGGAGAAGGGGTCGAAGGCGGCACTCACCAGGCCTTCACGAAGTGATTTGAGCAGGCTCGGGACCAGCTCAAGCAGGCGTGCTCGCGATACGTCGTCCTCGTGCGGTGTAACACTCCACACCAGGTCATCCATGGTGTCGAGAGCGGCCTGCCATTCCTCGGACTGGGTACCATGTTTCAGGCAGGTCAGCAGCAGGACCTTGCTCCAGGCTTCTTGCAGCAGGCGCACAACGACCTCGGGAAGGGTCCTGCCGAGCAGGCGCTGGTTCAGCGCGCGCTCCACTTCCTGGCGCGCGATTTCGGCCTTTGCGCGGCCCTCTTCGGCATCACGGGTGCGTTGTTCCAGCAGCTCGCTGCGGCGGCGCTCGTCACCGCTGAAGGCAAGGAAGTCAGCCAGCAGTTCGGAAAAGATAGCCGGATCATCGACAAAGTCGTTGAGCAGGCGGGCCACGATCTGCTCGATCTTCTGATACAGACTGTCGCGCTGCGCCTCGTCCTGGTCGCCCCAGCCCATTGCCGCGGATGCGATCTCATTGAGCAACCGCCTGGCTGGGTGGCTGCCTCGGCTGAAGAAGGTCTTGTCCAGTACCGCGACCTTGAGCAGCGGGATCTGCAGGCGGCCGATCAGTGCCTTGAGCGAATCCGGCAGAGTGCGATCGTCGAGGATGAACTCGAACAGCATGGAGACAAGGTTGATCACGTCATCGTCGATTTCGCCTACAACGCGCGACTTCCCCGTTTTTGCGCTGACCCGGCTCAACAGGTTGGCGAGTTGCTCCTGAAGATCGAAATCGTCGACGGTCTGCGGTGCCCTGGCTTGCATGTGTGACAGCAGGCGAAGCAGGTCTGCGCTGGAGATCGGGATGGCATCGCTCGGAACGCTACGGGCTGGGAGAACGCTAGTGCCGCGAAGCTCGGAGAGCAGGTTGTGCAGGGCGCTGAATGCGGCTTCCTGTAGCCCCTCATCAGCGTGTGCGGATAGACCGGGTGGCGTGCTCGCTGAATGACTGCCAGTTGGTGCTCCAGGGCGTTGCTGGCGGCGCGGAGGCGCCGACTGGAGTTCCGGCAGAATGCCTGCCGCAACCAGTGTCTGGTTCGCTTCGGCGTACAGCTGGTCGATATCGGCAAGTACGTATTTTTCGAAGAGCTTGAAGATGATCAGCTTTACCTTGATCTCCACGCCCAGGCTGCTGCTCGCTTCGATGAAGTGGTCGCAGAGTGCATGCGGGCCTAGCGGGTTGCTCTTGTCATCGAGCTTCTTGCTGATCAGGGCATTCATGCGCGTGGTCAGATGGGCCAGCGGCTGCGCGGCACGAGTCATGACCTTGGCGACCATGGTGTCGATGGCAACCGACTCTTCGAGTTCGTCGTTCTGTACCAGCGACAGGCTGTCGAAAGAGACGCTGTCCAGGGCAGGCGGCTTGCCGATCTCGTACTGGTTCAGCTTGGCGAAAGCTTCGAACAGCTGTTGCAGAAAGCCGCGCTCGATGTTGCGGCGTTTCATGCGCAAGTCGCGCATCGCTTCGAAAAATGCGTTTTGTTCGGCGTTGCTGGTTGCTCGGTCAGCGATTTCGAAAAGCGAGTCGTCAGCGTTATCGAATAGCGACTGCAGAGCCTGGCGAAGTTGCTGAGCAGCCTTGTCGCGCACGCTAATCAGCGCCACGGGCAAGCGGCCTGCCGGGGAGGAAGGCTTGTGCTCAGGGGCGGCCTTGTTCAGGTGCACCACTTTCGCGTCGGTTCGCATCGAGACTCTCCTGCTGTCGCCTGCTATTTGGGGCGGACACAACGCCAGATTTCCAGCAGCGTCTTAATAAAGTAACCAAGTCGGCAGGGCAAGGCGGAAGGTACCGGGTGAGACCGCAATCTAGTGCGGTTTTTGTCATGTCGAACCGGATTCTTGGCGCAGCATAGCCGAGCGGTCTGATTTTACAACGGCGCTTCGTCAGTAAGGTGTCGCCATTTCGGTGGCGTCAATTTCTTAGACGGCATTATAAGCATTGATTGCATGTGCCAAGCCCGGTTTTTCATTGGACATGACTTGGCTCACAGATACTCGCAGGTTTTCCGCCGAGAGGTAAAAAGCTCAGTCTGAGGGCGCGGCTTCGGTTGGCATGTTGTTGCTATCGCTGACGTGTCCAACCTTTATAATCCGCGCAATTCTGAGGAGCCCGCCATGCCGAATCTCACCCTTGCCGATCTGACTGCTGAAATCGAGGCCAACGTACGTCGAGCGCTGACCGAAGATGTCGGTAGCGGCGATATCACTGCGCAGTTGATTCCGGCCGAGAGGTTGGCCCACGCCTCGGTCATCACTCGGGAGACGGCAGTGGTGAGCGGCACCGCTTGGGTCGATGCGGTATTCCGTCAGGTCGATTCGCGGGTGGCGGTCCATTGGCAGGTCGCCGATGGCGAGCGGGTTGAGGCCGACCGAGTGTTGTTTCATCTCGAGGGACCCGCACGGGCTTTGCTCACCGGAGAACGCAGCGCGCTGAATTTTCTGCAGATGCTATCCGGTGTGGCGACGCGTTGCCGGCATTACGCCGACATGGTTTCGGGTACCGGTGTGCGCTTGCTCGATACGCGCAAGACGATCCCGGGGCTGCGCCTGGCGCAGAAGTACGCGGTTACCTGCGGTGGCTGCCATAACCATCGGATCGGCCTTTACGATGCTTTTCTTATCAAGGAAAACCACATCGCCGCGTGCGGTGGCATCGCCGAAGCGGTTGCGGCTGCTCATCGAATCGCGCCGGGCAAGCCGGTGGAGATCGAAGTGGAAAGCCTGGACGAGCTCGAGCAGGCGCTGCGCGCGGGAGCAGATATCGTCATGCTGGATGAGCTGACTTTGGACGACATGCGCACCGCGGTCGCCATGACCGCGGGGCGGGCCAAGCTGGAGGCGTCGGGTGGCATCAGTGATGAGACGCTGCGCAGCGTGGCGGAAACCGGGGTGGACTATATCTCCATTGGCGCGCTGACCAAGCATGTGCGCGCCGTGGATCTATCGATGCGGTTGCGTCAGTAAGGCGGGGAGTTGCGCTGCCTGGCGCAGGAGCTGCGCCAGGCAGAGGGGTCAGTGGCGGCTCTTCAGGCCGAAGTTCTCATGCAGCGTGCCAGGAGTGTCGTCGCCTTTCGGGGCGTAATCCTTGGGTGGCTCGGTGAACGTCGGCGACGACAGACGCTCGCGGGTGCCGTGATTTTCCTCGCTGTGCAAGGCTGCCATCAGGCGCTGGCGGGTCTGCTCGTCGAGTGCCAGGCGACTGGCGCCGTCGGATAGATGATCCTGAATGTCCTGGTAGTTATTGGTCAGCTTGCGCAGCAGACTGGCGGTGGTATTGAAGTGGGTGACCACCTCACTCTGATAGGTATCGAAGCGTTCCTGCAGGTCATCGACCTGCCGCTGTGTACGGTTCGGTGCGCTGCTGCGCGCCACCAGATAACCGATGGCGATGCCGGCGATCAGGCCGACGATCGGGAGCAACCAGGTCGCGAGGGTCTGTTCCACGAGTCCTTCCTCTATATAAACGGCTGTGCTTACGTTAACGTCTCGTACCTGCTCTGTATACCGCAACGCGAGGCGGCGGTTGTTGGCAGCTAGTTAGCAAGACGAATCGACTCGTCCCAAGGTCACGGAGTTCCTGCTTTGTTGAAACGCGAAACCCCTCTCTCTCTCGACGGCCCCTGCGGCACCCTGGAAGCGCTGTATTTCGATCAGCCTCAGCCAACCGGCCTGGCGTTGATCTGCCACCCCAACCCGGTCAAGGGCGGCACCATGCTGAACAAGGTGGTATCGACGCTGCAGCGCACCGCGCGCGACGCGGGTTACTGCACGCTGCGCTTCAACTACCGAGGCGTGGGCGCCAGTGCCGGCGCGCACGACATGGTCGAAGGGGAAGTCGATGATGCCGAGGCCGCATTGCGCTGGCTGCGGCAGCAGCAACCCGAGCTGCCGTTGACGCTGCTGGGGTTCTCCTTCGGTGGCTTCGTCGCCGGCAGCCTGGCGGCGCGCCTGGAAGCCGAGGGGCAGAGTGTGCAGCGTCTGCTGATAGTGGCACCGGCCGTGTCGCGGCTGAACAGCCTGTCGCTGGCGGGCGATTGCCAGCTCACCATTATCCAGCCAGAGCAGGATGAGGTGATTGATGCCGAGTCGGTATATGCCTTTTCCGCCGCGCTGCAGCACCCCCACGAGCTACTGAAAGTGGCAGAATGCGGCCACTTTTTTCACGGCAAACTGGTGGAATTGAAAGAGCTGGTCGCTCCGCGCCTCTAGCCGCTGCTTTCGCTCTTCAGTACGCAACGATCGAGATTTCGCTGAATGACTACCCGAATCCTTACCGGCATCACGACCACTGGCACACCGCATCTGGGCAACTACGCCGGTGCGATTCGCCCAGCGGTCCTCGCCAGCCGAGATGCAGCCGCCGATTCCTTTTATTTCCTGGCCGACTACCACGCGCTGATCAAGTGCGACGACCCGCTGCGCATCCAGCGTTCGCGTCTGGAAATCGCTGCGACCTGGCTGGCGTGCGGGCTCGACGTCGAGCGCGTGACCTTCTATCGCCAGTCCGACGTGCCGGAGATTCCGGAGCTGACCTGGCTGCTCACCTGCGTCACCGCGAAGGGGCTGCTCAATCGCGCCCATGCCTACAAGGCCTCGGTGGACAAGAACGTCGAGAGCGGTGAAGACCCGGACGCCGGCGTGACCATGGGTCTGTACAGCTACCCGGTGCTGATGGCGGCGGACATCCTGATGTTCAATGCGCACAAGGTGCCGGTTGGGCGCGACCAGATCCAGCATGTGGAAATGGCCCGCGACATTGCCCAGCGCTTCAATCATCTGTTCGGTAACGGCCGCGAGTTCTTTACCCTGCCCGAAGCGGTGATCGAAGAGGGCGTGGCCACGCTGCCGGGGCTCGACGGGCGCAAGATGTCCAAGAGCTACGACAACACCATTCCGCTGTTCGGCAGCGCCAAGGAGCTCAAGGCGGCAGTCGCGCGCATCGTCACCGACTCGCGCCTGCCAGGTGAGCCGAAGGACCCGGACAACTCCCACCTGTTCACCCTGTACCAAGCCTTCGCCACCGCGCAGCAGCAGGCCGATTTCCGCCGGGAGCTGCTGGGCGGGCTGGCTTGGGGCGATGCCAAGCAGCGCCTGTTCGAACTGCTCGACAGCGAACTGGGCGAGGCGCGCGAGCTGTATCACCAGTTGATCACCAAGCCCGCCGAGCTGGAGGACATCCTGCAGGCAGGTGCGGCCAAGGCGCGCCGGATCGCCACGCCGTTCCTCGGCGAGCTGCGCGAGGCGGTTGGTCTGCGCAACTTCCGCAGCGAAGTGAAAAGCGCGGCGCCAGCCAAGAAGAAGTCCAGCAAGGTGGCGCGTTTCGCCAGCTTCCGCGAGGCCGACGGTGCGTTCCGCTTCCGCTTCTTCGCCGCCGACGGCGAGGAACTGCTGCTGTCCCGGCCGCTGAGCAACCCGAAGGCCATCGGCAGCCTGACGCAGCGGTTGATCGCTGGCGGGCCGGACGCGCTGGAACTTCGCGAGGACGAAGGCGATCAATTCACCCTGTGGCTGGACGACGAATGCATCGCCGACAGTCCGCACTTCGAGAGCGCCGAGGCGCTCGATGCCGCCATGCTGCGGGTGCGCGAGGCGCTGGCCACGCTCGTCGAGTAAGGCTGCGCTGCCACGGCGGAACGCCCCGATTGGCTGCGTTCCGCTGCCTCGTGACGGTCTCCATGAACGGGTGTCCCAAGAGGGCTGACGCTTGAACGACCTGAGTAAATTGCCAACCACCGAGGGCGCGGCTAAAGTGTCGGCCCCGTTTCACTACCCAGACTCCGCCATGACTCCTCTTGAGCGCTATCAGGCCGACCTGAAACGTCCTGACTTCTTCCACGATGCCGCCCAGGAAAACGCGGTGCGCCACCTGCAGCGTCTGTACGACGACCTGGTGGCCGACGATCGCAGCAAGAGTGGCCTGCTCGGCAAGCTGTTCGGCAAGAAACAGCAGGAGCCGATCAAGGGCATCTACTTCTGGGGCGGCGTTGGCCGCGGCAAAACCTATCTGGTCGATACCTTCTTCGATGCGTTGCCCTTCAAGCAGAAGACGCGCACGCACTTTCACCGCTTCATGAAGCGCGTGCACGAGGAAATGAAGACACTCAAGGGCGAGAAGAACCCGCTGACCATCATCGGCAAGCGTTTCGCCGACGAATCGCGGGTGATCTGCTTCGACGAGTTCTTCGTTTCCGATATCACCGACGCGATGATTCTCGCCACGCTGCTCGAAGAGCTGTTCAAGAACGGCGTGAGCCTGGTGGCGACGTCCAACATCGTCCCGGACGGGCTGTACAAGGACGGCCTTCAGCGTGCGCGCTTTCTGCCAGCGATCGAACTGCTGAAGAAGCACACCGAGATCGTCAACGTCGACAGCGGCATCGACTACCGTCTGCGTGCGCTGGAGCAGGCCGAGTTGTTCCACTTCCCGCTCGATGCCGAGGCCGAGCAGAGCCTGGAGCGCAGCTTCAAGAGCCTGCTGCCGGAAAACTGTCGGGTGGTCAACGACGACGGGCTGATGATCGAGAATCGCGAGATTCGCGCTGTGAAGACCGGCAACGATGTCGCCTGGTTCGAGTTCCGCGAACTCTGCGACGGCCCGCGCAGCCAGAACGACTATATCGAGCTGGGCAAGATCTTCGGCGCCATCCTGCTGGCCAATGTCGAGCAGATGAACGTCGCCAAGGATGACATGGCACGCCGCTTCATCAACCTGGTGGACGAGTTCTACGACCGCAACGTCAAGCTCATCATCTCCGCCGAGGTCGAGCTCAAGGACCTCTATACCGGCGGTCGCCTGGAGTTCGAATTCCAGCGCACCCTGAGCCGCCTGCTGGAAATGCAGTCCCACGAGTACCTGGCTCGGCCGCACAAGCCCTGAGAATGCCCTGGCCGCGAGAGCTTCGCGGCCAGGGACGCTCCCGCGGGTCTGGCTTGCACTACGCCCTTGTCGCTCAAGTCTCGACTACGCTGGCGCATGCGAGCAGTCGGCATCCTGCTTCCGCACGACAGCTTTGGCTTACCCGTGTTTGCCCTACGACTCGGGGCGGTACTTCTGCCGATAGTGATTGGGTGACAGTTCGGTGTGCTGCCGGAACAGACGCGCAAAGAAGCTGGCGTCGTCGTACCCCACTTCGTAGCTGATCGTCTTGATGCTCTTGCCGGTGGTGGCGAGCAGGCTCTTTGCCGTCTCGATCCGCAGGCGTTGTAGATAGTGCAACGGCTTGTCGCCGGTGGCGGCATGGAAGCGCCGCATGAAGTTGCGGATGCTCATGCCATGCTGGCGCGCCACATCCTCGAAGCGGAATTTTTCGGCGAAGTTCGCTTCCAGCCACTCCTGAATCTGCAGAATTCGCGTATCGAGGTGCAGCTTCTGCCCGCCGAAACCCAGGCGTCCCGGGCTGTAGCTGCGTTGCAGCTCGAACAGCACATCGCGGGCCATGCCCTGCGCCACATGCGCGCCGCAAAAGCGCTCGACCAGGTACATGTACAGGTCGCATGCCGAGGTCGTACCGCCGGCGCAGTAGAGGTTGTCGCTGTCGGTGAGGTGCTTGTCGGCGCTGAAGGCCACGCCAGGAAAGCGAGCTGCGAAATCATTGGCGAAGCGCCAGTGGGTAGTCGCTTCCCGCCCCTCAAGCAGGCCCGCCTGAGCCATCCAGAAGACGCCGGTGGCTTCGCCGCAGATGACGCTGCCGGCAGCGTGCCGCTCGCGAAGCCACGGCGCGACTTCCGGATACTGCGCGCAGAGTGCATCGAAATCGCCCCAGAATGCCGGCAGGATGACCATGTCGGCTTCGTCGAGCAGACCATCCACCGCTATGCCTGTGCCGCTGAAAGTGTTCACCGGTTGACCATCGGGGCTGACCAGGCGGGTTTCGAAAGCGGGGGTCAGGTCAAGGCCGATTTGCCTGCCGTAGCGCAGGCTGGCCATGTGGAAGAAATCCTTGGCCTGCATGAGTGTCGAGGCGAACACTCCTTCGGTGGCCAGTATGCTGACGTGTCTGATCGAGGCGTGATTGGGCATGCGATTCTAATTATTGTGTGGAGTAACAGGGTGAAACTGCCGTCTGGCGGCTGGAGCGTCCTATTTTTCTGGTGCGCTGTCCAGTCTGAGCTGCTGCCGAAAGGGTGAACCGTTGTACCGGCACGGCGTCGAACCGCTGATGCACAGGAGCGAATCATGAGCGAAAACAACCCGTATCCCGCGGCCCCTTTCGGCGATTGGGACGGCAGCCCGACAGCCGCTCGAGCGATGCAGCTGGCGTTGGCCTCGCAGGTGCGACTGCAGGACGATTTTCCACCGTTGCGCCTGATTGCCGGGGTGGATGTCGGCTTCGAGGAGGGTGGCAGCATCACCCGGGCCGCGGCAGTGCTGCTGGATGCCGACACGCTCGAGCTGGTCGGTAGCAGCCTGGCGCGCATCCCGACGAACATGCCGTACATCCCGGGCTTGCTATCCTTTCGCGAGCTGCCGGCGGTCCTGCAGGCACTCGCCGAGCTGCCAGCCGTGCCCGACCTGATCTTCTCCGACGGCCATGGCATCGCCCACCCGCGGCGCCTTGGCATCGCTGCGCATCTGGGCGTAGTCACCGGCCTGCCTACCATCGGTGTGGCGAAGAAGTTGCTGACTGGCGAACATGACGAACTCGACCTGACGCGCGGCGCGCAGGTGGCGTTGCGCGACAAGAAGTCCGGAGAAGTGATCGGCTGCGTACTGCGCAGCAAAGACAAGGTGCGGCCGCTGATCATCTCGCCGGGCAATCGCGTCAGCATCGCCACGGCGCCGGAGCTGGTCATGCGCTACCTGACGCGCTATCGCCTGCCCGAACCGACGCGTCTGGCCGACCGGCTCGCATCGCGGCGGGAAGAAAAGGCCGCCGCGCGACGCCTGTCTGGCATGGCAGAGTAGCCGGCAGCAGTTGTAACCAGGATTGCCGAGGGCTGCGGCGGCGCTTGCAGCTGGCGTCTTGCAGGCGCTAGCCTGCGGGCCTGCCGTCAGCATGGACCTTCACGATGCATCTGGATTGCGCCACCGGCTGGTGTCAGGGCGTCCGCCACTGCCCGTCACCGAATTTCAACCAGCGTCCGGCCGGCGAAATAT
This sequence comes from Stutzerimonas stutzeri RCH2, assembly GCF_000327065.1. Lineage (NCBI taxonomy): Bacteria > Pseudomonadati > Pseudomonadota > Gammaproteobacteria > Pseudomonadales > Pseudomonadaceae > Stutzerimonas > Stutzerimonas stutzeri. The sequence goes on from NC_019936.1 coordinate 794,784, forward strand.
CTCTGCTGGTAATTCACAACATCAGCCTGCCGCCGGGCCAGTTCGGCACTGGCAAGGTCCAGCAGTTCTTTCAGAATGCACTGCAGCGTTGCGAGCATCCCTTCTTCGAGGAGATCGCCGGGCTGCAGGTCTCGGCGCATTTCCTCATCGAACGTGATGGCGCGGTCACCCAGTTCGTCTCCTGTCTGGATCGTGCCTGGCATGCCGGTGTGTCCTGTTTCGACGGACGCGAGGGCTGCAACGATTTCTCCATCGGTATCGAGCTGGAAGGTACGGACCTCGAGCCCTTCAGTGACGCGCAATACCGCGCCTTGATCGAGCTCTGCCGATTGCTGCAAAGCACCTATCCCGCCATCACGCCCGAACGGGTGTGTGGCCACAGCGATATTGCCCCGGGCCGCAAGACCGATCCCGGCCCGGCGTTCGACTGGCAGCGGTTGCGCGCGGCTTTCATTACCTGCTGACGAAAGGAAAAGAGCGATGAGTTTTCTGGTAATCCTGCTCGTGCTGCTGGTGGACAAGTTTTCCGATTGGCGTCTGCGTGTTCAACACGATGGGCCGTGGCTGGCGCGACTGCGCCAGGCGGAGGGCAATCAGCGCTTGCAGCGTGCGCCCTGGCTCGCGCTGCTCCTACTGGTGCTGCTGCCCGTGCTGCTGTTAGGGCTGTTGCTGGCGGCGCTGGAGCCGTTGGCGTATGGCTGGCTGAGCCTGCCGCTGCATCTGCTGGTCCTGCTCTACAGCCTCGGTCGTGGCCATGCCAAGTCCGAACTTGGCGCCTTCCGCGACGCCTGGCGACGTGGCGACCAGGAGGCTGCGGCACTGGCCGCCGAACGTGATGTCGGCTTGCAAGAACAGGATCCGCCCAGCCTGCTGCAAGCGGTGCAGACGCGGCTGTTGTGGAAGAGCTATGAGGGCTTTTTCGCCGTTATCTTCTGGTACCTGCTGCTGGGCCCGATGGCGGCGCTGGCCTATCGGCTGCTGGCGCTGTGCGCCGAACATGCTTCGCTGGAGGGCTTGCGCGAGCGTGCGGAGCAGTTGCGCCATGCCTTCGACTGGCTGCCGGTGCGCGTACTGCTAGGCAGCTTTGCCCTGGTCGGCAATTTCGTCGCGGTCAATCGAGCGTTGCTCGACGAACTGCTGAGCTGGGACGTACCTGCGCGGCGGCTGCTGGCCGATGCAGGCCCCCTGGCCGCCGATCTCTCACCGTCGATCGATGGCGAGGCGGGCATTGCCCGGCTCGATGGGATCGCCGCCCTGCTGGTACGTACCCGAGTGTTCTGGTACGCAGTGATCGCGGTTCTGACCATCCTCGCCTGACCCGGAGCAGGCTCAAGTGAATGGCCGTCCATCAAACTGCTGGATGGCTGTTCGCGCCCCGACAGGCTGCAGCCAGCGAGCCAGAGCGGCTGCGCCTGTGGCGGCTACCGCCTGTCGGGTGGCCATCATTTGGCTATTACCTTAAGTTACAAAAGCACCTACCGATATCCCGTATAACCCGGGCAGATGCCACTCTCTGACGAGCCCTGCTGCGCGCTGCAATTGCGTGCAAGCCCATACCAATAAAATTGGGAGACGTCGTGTGAATAGTCTGTTGTATCCCGCGATCGCATTCATGAACCGCCTGAGCTTCGGCATGAAGTTCAGCCTGGTCAGCGTCCTGTTCTTCGTTCCCATGTTGCTGAGCAACTATTACCTGGTGCGTGATTCGTACCGGGCATTCGTCGGTACCCGCACGGAATTGCAGAGCCTGGAGCTGCTCGGTTCGACCCTGCAGGTGCGGCGCAGCATGGAGGACTGGAAGGATCTCGTGCGAATCGAGTCGATCATCGGCCAGACCGGCAATGTCGAGGCTCTGCAGACCCGTCTGAACCGTGTCGAAGGTGAGCTGGCGGCGCAGCTGCAGGCCCTTGCGCCGGTTGGCGATGCGCCAGAACAGGTCGCCGAGTTCAATGCCCGCCGCGATGAGCTGGTGGCGGGGCTGAACGCCGCCCAGGCCGAGCAGTCGCTGCAGTCCAAGGCGGCCATGGCGGAAACGCTGCTGGGGCAGTCGCAGGTGATGATCAAACTGGTCGCCGGACAATCGGGCCTCAGCCAGGACCTCGAACGCGAGGTGCGCCTGCTTGCCGAGCTGCTCACCACGGTAACCCCAGCCATCAGTGCAACGCTCGGCGAAGGCCGCGCGGTGGGCTCCTACACCTTCGGCCAGGGCTACCTGAATTCGGATGCCAGCAACACGCTGGACAACCTCGTGCTGGAGCTGGAAAAGCAGCAGGCACAGTACGCCGCGCAGCTGCAGGACGCCCTGGGTGCAAGCGCCGCCGCGCGGCGTAAGCTCGAATCCTTCGCCACCGCCAGCCGCGAATCCCTGCAGGCGAGCAGCGACATCCTGCAGGACGAGGTGATCATGGCCGATGCGCTGGATCGGCCGTGGGAGCAGTTCTACGAGCGCATCAGTGCCGAGATGGCGAAGACCTACCAGCTCAACGATGCCATTCTCGGTTTCCTCGAGGTGGAGCTGGCCGAGCGGCTGGAACAGAAGCGTCTGCTGATGACCCTGCTGATCTCGGCAGTGGCCATCGTGCTCGTTCTGGTCGCCTATCTGTACGCCGGCTTCTATGCCTCGACCCGCGCCTCGCTGCGCAGCCTGGGCAAGATCATGGACAAGGTTGCCGCCGGCGATATGACCGCGCGCTATCAGGTGCAGAGCCGCGACGAGCTCGGCGAGTTGGGGCAGGTGTTCAATACCACCGTGGCGCAGGTCCGCGAGCTGATCGAGCGGGTCGGCCAGACGGTCGCCGAGGTCGACCGGCAGGCGCAGCGGGTCGAAAGCGTCTCTGGCGAAAGCAATCAGACCGTGTCCGAGCAGCGCGGCCAGATCGAGCAGGTCGCAACGGCGATGAACGAGATGTCCGCCACGGCCCAGGAGGTTGCCAGCAGTGCCGAGGCGGCTGTGGGCAGTGCGCAGAGCGTTAACGAGGAAACCGTCAGTGGACGGGCGCTGGTGGTGGCGCAGGTCGGTGGCATTCAGCGCCTGGCCAGTGAGATCGAGCAGTCGGTGCAGGTGATCAATCAGCTGGCCGGCGACAGCAAGGCGATCAGCCAGGTGCTCGACGTGATCAAGACCATCGCCGAGCAGACCAACCTGCTGGCGCTCAACGCCGCCATCGAGGCTGCGCGTGCCGGTGAGCAGGGGCGCGGGTTTGCGGTGGTGGCCGACGAGGTGCGCGGGTTGGCGCAGCGGACGCAGAAATCGACGGCGGAGATCGAGCAGATGATCGCGCGGCTGCAGAATGGCGTCGGCGCGGCGGTCAAAACCATGCACGCCAGCCATGCGCTTGCCGAAGATACGGTGGGGCAATCCGGGCAGGTGGAGCAGGCGCTGGAGAACATCCTCGGCGCGGTGGGGCTGATCGTCGATCAGAACCAGCAGATCGCGGCAGCGGCCGAACAGCAGACGGCCGTGGCGCACGATATCGATCGCAACATCGTCGCCATCAACGAGGCCGGCCAGCGTACCGCCGAGGGTGCCGGGCATACCGAGCAGGCGAGTCGCGAGCTGTCGCAGCTGGTCGGGCGTCTGCAGCAGCTGATCAGCGCGTTCCGCGTCTGAGCGCAGCGCCGCTCAGGGCCGTGGCCAGCCGAACAGCTCGCAGCTGTTGCGATAGCTGGCGGCGGCCAGCTCTTCGGCGCTGACGCCTTTCAGATCGGCCAGCATCCGGCAGATCTCCGGCAGCAGTTCCGGACTGTTGCGCTCGCCGGCATAACCGGCCGGCGGGATGTCCGGGGAGTCGGTTTCCAGCACGATGGCTTCCAGCGGCAGCTGTTTCAGTACCCGCTGCATGCGCTGCGCCTGTGGCCAGGTACCGGCGCCACCAAGACCGAGCTTGAATCCCAGGCGCAGGTACTCCCGAGCCTCCTCCCAGCTGCCACTGAATGCGTGGACGACACCTGCGCATGCCAATCTGTGCCGTTTGAGCGCGGCGATCATCGGTGCATGCGCACGTCGTACGTGCAGCAGCACTGGCAAGGCGAAGTCCGCGGCCAGCGCCAGCTGCGCATCGAGCAGTTCGTGCTGCCGCTCCACGTTCGGGTCTTCCACGTAGTAGTCCAGACCGATCTCGCCGATGGCACAGAGCTTGGAATCGCCGTGCAGGCGCTCCAGCCAGTCGCGCAACTGGTGCAGATGCTCGTCGCGATGCTCTTCGATGAACACCGGGTGCAGGCCCAGCGCGGCATAGATATTCGGCTGATCGCAGGCCAGCTGCCAGACCCGTTGCCAATTGGCTTCATGTACACCGAGCACCACGATGCGCTCGACTCCGGCGTCCTGGCTGCGAGCAATGACCTGCGCCCGGTCGTCATCGAACATCTCGAAGTCGAGGTGGGTGTGGGTGTCGATCAACTGCACGAGCGGACTCCAGTGGTCGGCGGTGGGCGGGCGGTAATGCTACATGGCCTTCAGTGTCTTTCCTCTTCGATCTGGATGTCGCTAACGCCCAGTTCGGTGAGTCGGCTGGCCTCGCTGGGGCGGATCGGATTTTCCCAGGGAGCATCGACGGCGGCGCGCGGCTCGCGCACGTGATGCAGCAGAATTTCCAGCTCGGCCTGCTCGAGACCGGGCACTTCGAACGAGCTGATCAGCAGCGATGCGGGCTCGCCGTTGAGGCGGTAGTGGATGCGGTAACGTTTCAGATCGGTCATGGCGGGCTTCCTGCGGTGGGCGGTACTGATACATCCGACCGCCGAAAACCGCTCAGGCTCCCGGCTCGTCCTGTGCTTCACGTTCGAGCAGCGCCGCCTTGCGCTGCAGGCCCCAGCGGTAGCCGGTCAACGCCTGCTGGCTGCCGACCACGCGGTGACAGGGCACCAGCAATCCGACCGGGTTGCTGGCACAGGCGCGCGCCACCGCACGGGCGTGGCTGCCGAGGCTTGCGGCCAGTTCGCCGTAACGGCGCGTCTCGCCAGCCGGTATCTGCTGCAGTGCCTGCCAGACCCGTTGCTGGAAGGCCGTACCGCGCAGATCGAGCGGTAGCTGGGCGGCACGTTGTGGCTCTTGCAGTTGAGCGATGATTGCCTGCAGCCACTCACCCAGGCCAGCCTGATCGCGCTGCAGCTGCGCGGCGGCAAAGCGTGTGCGCAGTTCGTCTTCCAGCGCTGCTTCGTCGTCGCCGAACAGCAGGGCGCAGATACCTTTGTCGCTGCTGGCGACCAGCAGCAGGCCGAGCGGGCAGGGTGCCAGGGCGTAGCGCAGGATTTCGCCTGCGCCCTTGCGGCGGCGCTGGGACGGGGTCAGCGCCTGCGCTTCGGCATAGGGCGCGCGGGTGCCCGAATAGCCGGCGGCGAGGGCGGCATCGAGTACCGAATCGGCTTGTGGCAAGCGAGCATTCAAGCGCTCGCGGCGCCGCGCCGCAGCCCAGGCATGTGGTGTCATGCCGGTACGGGCCTTGAAAGCACGCGACAGGTAGGCCGGCGACAAGCCGATACGCGTCGCCAGCTGCTGCAGCGGCAGCGGCGCATCGGTTTCATCGAGCAGGCGACAGGCGGCGACCACCAAGGCATCGAGCTGCTCGCTCGGGCTGGGACCGCAGGGCGAGCAGCGGCGGCACGGGCGAAATCCGTCGGCTTTGGCCTTCTCGGTGTCCGTGTAGAACACCACCCGCTCGCGTGCCGGCCGGCGTGCCGGGCAGCTGGGGCGACAAAAAATGCCGGTCGAGCGCACGGCGAACACGAAGCGCCCATCGAAGGCAGCATCGCGTTCGCATAACGCTTGCCAGCAGCGGTCCTGGTCGAGCATGGCGCGACTCCCTGGTTGATGCTGCGATTGTCGGACCTGTGCAGGCCGTGCGCCAATCCAAAGCATGCTTTCAAAGTAGATGGGGGCAATGGAAGCCGGCTGACGATTGCCGTAACCTGCAGCATCGCCCTCACCGAGAAGGACCTGCAAGCAGCTGATGAAAACGCCTAAACGACTCGAACCGCTGATCGAGGATGGCCTGATCGACGAGGTGCTGCGACCGCTGATGAGCGGAAAGGAAGCAGCGGTATATGTGGTGCGCTGCGGCGACGAGCTGCGCTGCGCCAAGGTCTACAAGGAAGCCAACAAGCGCAGTTTCCGCCAGGCCGTGAAATACCAGGAAGGCCGCAAGGTGCGCAGTAGTCGCGATGCGCGCGCGATGGCCAAGGGCTCCAAGCACGGGCGCAAGGAGAAGGAAGACAACTGGCAGAACGCTGAGGTCGCGGCGCTGTTTCGCCTTGCCGATGCCGGCGTGCGGGTGCCCAAGCCCTACGACTTTCTCGACGGCGTGCTGCTGATGGAAATGATCGCCGGCGAGGATGGCGATGCCGCACCGCGACTCAATGACGTCGACCTGCACCCGGACGATGCCCGCGAGTTCCATGCATTCATGATCCACGAAGTGGTCAAGATGCTCTGCGCAGGGCTGGTGCATGGTGACCTATCGGAATTCAACGTGCTGCTCGACGAACACGGCCCGGTGATCATCGACCTGCCGCAGGCGGTGGATGCGGCCGGCAACAACCATGCGTTCGAAATGCTCGAGCGCGATGTCGGCAACATGTCGGCCTACTTCGGACGGTTTGCCCCGGAACTCAAGTTCACCCGTTACGCCAAGGAGATGTGGGCGCTGTACGAGCAGGGCAAGCTGACTACCGAGACCGAGCTGACCGGTGAGTTTGCCGAGCCGGAAGATGCCGCGGATATCGATGCGGTAATGCGGGAGATCAAGGCCACGCTGGCCGAGCAGGAGCGCCGTGAGGCCTTGCGCGGGGCGGATGATGCGCCGAAGGATGAGCCGCCGGAGCCGCCGTGGATGAGAGGTTGATCGGCAGCCTCTAGCAAGAGTCGGAGATCGCTGGTTCTGCCTTGTTGTCGAGTTGCTTGAGCGTATGGTTTCGCCGTGGCGGGCGCGACCGACCATCAAGCGGCTCGGCAATCGGCTTGGCTAGAGGCCCCAGGGCTTCGGCTGTTTGAGCTGTTCAGTGTGTCGATTTCTCTGCAGGCCCAGCCGCGGCATCTGCGCTCTCAGGCTGCCACCCACCTCCCAGCGCCACATACAGCGCCACCTGCGCGGTCGCCAGCGCGGCCCTGCCTTCCAGCGCTTGTCGCCTGGCCTGCAGCGCGCCGCGTTGGGCATCCAGCACTTCACTCAGGTTCGCTTCCCCCAGCTCGTAGCTGCGCTGCGCCAGGCGGTGCGCGCGTTCGCGGTGTTCGCGGGTACGGCTGAGCGACACGTGCCTGCGCTGCTGACCAGCCATCCTCGTCAGGCCGCGCTCGACTTCCTCGAGGGCGCGGGCCAGGGCCTGTTCGAAGGCGACGTAGGCGGTCTCGCCCTCGGCATCGGCCAGGTCGATGGCGGCACCGCGGCGTGGATAGTCCAGCAGCGGCAGGCCGAAGGTGGCACCGACCCGGGCGAAGTTCGAGGCGCTGGAGATGGCATCGCCCAGGGCGAAGCCGGAGCGCCCTACTGCGGCCTGTACCGCCAGCTTGGGGAACAGGTCGCGGCGGGCGGCCAGCGATTGCAGCTCGGCGGCGTCCAGCCGCGCGGCTTCTGCGATCAGGTCCGGGCGGCGGCGCAGCAGGTCGATGGGCTGGCCGGGGGCGATGTGCTGTTCGGCCAGTGGCACCGGCGCGCTGGCGGCGAGGCGGGCGGCAGTGCTGCCAGGTGGTTCGGCGAGCAGGGTGTCCAGTGCCAGCTGCGCTTCGGCCAGATGGATATCCAGCTCGTCCAGATCGGCTTCCAGCGACGCGCGCTCGGCGGAGGTGGCCTCGACGTCCAGCCGTGTCACTTCGCCGGCGTGAAACAGCAGCCCGGCTATGCGCTCCAGTTCGCGCGCCACTTCGATGCCTTCGACCAGCAAGGCGCGCTGGCCCTGCAATGCGCGCAGCTGCAGATAGCCCTGGGCGGTATTCGAGGCCACGGCCAGCCGCGCCGCTACCGTCTGCGCCTCGGCCGAACGCAGCTGCCGGGCCGCGCTGTCACGCCGCGCGCGGGTGGCGCCGAACAGGTCCAGCTCCCAGGTTGCTTGCAGCGCCAGCTCCCAGGTATCGAAGCTGATCACGTCGTCGTCGGGGATCAAGTCGGCCAGCGGGCTGTCGGGTTCGGCTTCCTGATCGTTCTCGTTCCACTGGCGGCTGGCCGAACCGGGCAGATCGAAGCTCGGCAGCAGGCCGGCGCGCGACTGGCGCAGCTGGGCTCGCGCTGCGGTGACGCGCGCCATGGCCAGGCGTACATCGTGGTTCTGCTGCATGGCGCGGCTGACCAGCGCGCTGAGCTGCGGGTCATCGAACTGGCGCCACCAGACGGCCAGCGTTTCGGCATCGGCCGGGTGCGCACCGGCGGCACTGAACCAGCCTTCCGGCAGTTGCGGATCGGTATGCTGCGGTGCGCTGGAGCAGGCACTCAGGGCCAGGGCGAGCAGCAGCGGGGCGGCCAGGGCCTTGGCAGTCATGCGGTTTCCTCCGGGCGCACTTTCATGAACAGCAGGTACAGGCACGGCACCGCTAGCAGCGTCAGCAACGTGGCGAAGCCCAGGCCGCCCATGATGGTCACCGCCATGTTGGCGAAGAACGGGTCGAACAGCAGCGGCACCATGCCCAGTACGGTGGTGCCGGCGGCCATCATCACCGGTCGCAGGCGCGACGCCGAGGCTTCGATGATGGCGGTCAGGCGCGGTACTTCGTCGTCGATCTGCCGGTCGATCTCGTCCACCAGCACCACGGCGTTCTTGATCAGCATGCCGGTGAGGCTGAGCAGGCCGAGCAGCGCCATGAAGCCGAATGCCTGTCCGGTGAGCAGCAGGCCGAAACTCACCCCGCAGATCGCCATGGGTACCACCAGCCAGATCATCAGCGGCTGGCGCACCCTGGCGAACAGCAGCACGGTGACCAGCACCATCGCCAGGTAGGGCACCGCGAGCGTGCTGGCCAGCGCCTGCTGGGCGTCGGAAGACTGTTCGTAATCGCCGCCCCACTTGAGGCTGTAGTTGACTGGCAGCTCGATGCCCTCGATCAGCGGGCGAATGCGCTGGTGTGCCTCGTTGGTGTTCTCGCCATCCCGCGGTTCGGCGCGAATGGAGATGGTGCGCTCGCGGTCGTAGCGCACGATGATGCTGTCCTCGCTGGTTGGCTCGATGCCATCAGCGACCTGCGCCAGCGGCACGTAGCCGTTGCCCGCCGGACTCCAGATCAATCGTTGCAGCAGGTCGTCGCTGCTGACGCGGTCTTCAGGCGCAGCGCGCAGCAGCACCGGGATCAGCTCGTCGCGCTCGCGCAGCAGACTGACCCGCTGGCCCTCGCTGCCGGCGGCCAGCGCGCGCGCCACCGCCTGGCGGGTCAGACCGGCGTCGGCAAGGCGATCCAGGGCCAGTTGCGGGCGCAGCACCAGCACCGGCTGGCGCCAGTCGTCGCGCACGTTGAATACCTTGCCCTCATCCTGCAGTCGCTTGCGGCCTTCGGCGGAGATGGCTCGCAGCACCTCGATATCCGGACCGCTGATGCGCGCCTCCAGCTTGGCCTCGGCGTTGGGGCCGAACATGAACTGCGCGGCCGTGACATCGGCCGAGGGGTAGCGCTGCGGCAACTCCTGGTTGATCTGCCGGACCAGGCGGTCGATCAGCTCGGCATCCTCGGTGCGCACGAGAAAGTGCATCAGCGATGAATTCGGCTGCTCCGGCATGTAGGTCAGCATGAAGCGCGAGGCACCGGCGCCGATGAAGCTGGACACGCCGCTGACGCCCTCCATCTCTGCCAGATATTCCTCGACGTCGCTCGCGGTGCGTGCGGTATCGCGGATATGCGTGCCCTGCGGCAGGAACAGGTTGACGTAGAACAGCGGCGTGCTTGATGGCGGAAAGAAGCTCTGCGGCAGCCGGGTGAAGATCACTGCGCTGACCACTGTCAGCACCAGCAGCACGCCGATGGTCAGCCAGGGCCGATGCAGCACGCCGCCGGCCAGGCGCCGATAGCGGTTGTACCAGGGGCCGTTGTAGGCGGCGTCGGGGTCCTCGTCGGTGTCGGCATTGCGCAGCAGGTAATGGCCGAACAGCGGTACCAGCAGCAGCGCCAGCAACCAGCTGAGCAGTAGTGACACGGCGATGACGAAGAACAGCGAGAAGAGGAGTTCGCCGGTGGTGTCCTGGGACAGGCCGATACCGGCGAAAGCGAGGATGCCGATGATGGTCGCGCCGAGCAGCGGCCATTGCGTCTGCCGCAGCGTTTGTTGCGATGCCTCGAGAATGCTCTTGCCCTGGCGCTGGCGCACCAGCATGCCATCGCAGACCACTACCGCGTTGTCCACCAGCATGCCCATGGCGATGATCAGCGCGCCGAGGGAAATCCGCTCCAGCTCGATGCCCACCAGCCACATCACCAGCAGCGTGCCGAGCACGGTGAGGAACAGCACCGCGCCGATGATGAAGCCGGCACGCAGGCCCATGGCAATGCACAGCACGCCGACCACGATGGCTACCGAGAGGAACACGTTGAGCGCGAAACTGTTCACCGACTCGTCGACGATCTGGTGCTGTTCATACAGCGGATGCAGGTCGGCGCCCAGCGGCATGCGGTGTTCGTTGGCCTGCAGCACCGCTTCGACGCTATGCCCGACCTCGACGATATTCGCCCCGGAAACCCCGCTGATACCGAGCGTCAGCGCCTGCTGGCCGTTGTGACGGATGATCTGCTGCGGCCGCTCGGCATATTCCCGCGAGAGCCTGGCGATCGCGCCCAGTTCGACCCGCTGCGGTCCTTGGCCGACCGGCAGCGCTCGCAGTTCTTCCAGCGAATCGAAAGCGCCACTCGGGCGCAGGCGCACGAAGAATTCACCGGCATTCACCCCGCCGGCATCGACGGCGGCATCGGTATCGGCCAGCGCCGCGGCGATCTCGTCGGGAGCAACACCGAGTGCGGCCAGCTGCGCCTGGTCGACCTCCACCAGGATGCGCTCCTCCTGCACGCCGGCGATCTCCACCTTGCCGACGCCGTCGGCGGTGAGCAGCGCGCGGCGCAGGTCCTTGGCCGTTTCGTGCAGCTCCTTGAGGGTCAGGCCGTCGCCAGTGAGCGCGTAGAAGATGCCGTAGACGTCGCCGAAATCATCGTTGACCTGCGGCGGCTCGATGCCCGGCGGCAGGTCGCCCTGGGCATCGTTGATCTTGTTGCGCAGCTCGTCCCAGATCTGCGGCAGCGCATCACCGGCGTAGCGGTCCTGCATCTCCACGCGGATCTCGGCGATGCCCGGCATCGAGCGCGAGCGGATCTCCTTGATCTGCGACATCTGCTGGATGGCGCTTTCCAGCGGCTCGGTCACCTGCTGTTCGACCTCCAGCGCCGTGGCGCCGGGGTACTGCACGTTGACGATGGCCTGCTTGATGGTGAATTCCGGGTCTTCCAGGCGGCCGATCTCGAAAAAGGCGAGGATGCCGCCGAACAGACAGATCAGTACCAGAATCCAGATGTTGACCGGGCGCGTGATGGAGTAACGGGCGAAATCCATCGGCTCAGTTCCGCTCCCGCGCTTCGATCGGTTGATCGTCGTGCAGCTTGCTGCCGCCGGCGACGATGATCGGCAGCTGCGCCTGCAGGGCGTCGCCACGGATCAGTGCCTGATCGCCTTCGACCTGCTGCAGCTCTACCGCCAGCCGCCGCGCGCGGCCGTCGGCGGCCTGCCAGATGAAGTGTTTGCCGTCGCTGCCGGTCTGCAGTGCCGACAGCGGCAGGCGGAAGCCGTCATTGTCGGTCTCTGGCTGTGCGGGGCGCTCCAGCCTGACACGCATGGCCATGCCGGGCAGCAGGTTGAAATCCTCCGGCGGTTCGCCTTGCAGCACCAGCCGATAGGTGCGCGCGCCTTCGCGCGGCTGGGTGCTGTGTTCCTTGTAGCGCAGCGGCAGACGCAGGTCGGCGATCACCAGTTCAGCCTCGGCTTGCAGCTCGGGCCCGAGGGGAATGCTCAGCGCTGCGCTTTCCGGCAGGTCGACGCTGACCTCGATATGGCGGTTGTCCTGCATCTCGAATACCGGCGTGCCGACCGCGACCACCATGTCCGGCTCGGCCAGCCGTCGCGCAACCACGCCATCGAACGGTGCCGTCAGGGTGCTGTGATCGATATTGCGCTGGGCGCTGTCGCGGGCCACGCGGGCGGCCACGGTGTTGGCCTGCAGCGCTTCGATGGCGGCCGGGGCGAGGATGCCTTCGGCGAGCAGGGTGCGCTTGCGTGCCAGGTCTGCTTCCAGCTGACGCAGGCGCGCCTCGGCTTCGCGCAGCTGCAGGCGGTAGTCGGTGCGGTCCAGCTGGGCCAGCGTTTGTCCACGGCGCACGCGCGTACCTTCGTCGATCAGGATGCGCTCGATGCGCCCGGACACTTCGAAGGACAACTGCGTGGAGGTCACGCTCTGCACCACACCAGAGAAACGCAGGGCTTCGGCCTTGGACTCGGCTGGACGCAAGGGCTCGACCAGCGCCACCCGTGGCGGCTCGGGCGCCGGCTCGGCTTCCGAGGAACAGCCGCCGAGCAGCGGCAGCGCACAGGCGATGATCGTCAACCAGGCCTTGGACACTGGAAATGCTGGCGTCGACGTCATCGGGGCTCCTGGCTGATCGGCATTGAAGGCGTTGGTGGGTATGCGCTGGGACTGACAATAGAGCCCCGCGCCGTCGCAGGAGTTCGCCGGCACAGTGTTGCCAATGACGTGACCATGCGGTCGCTTTCTGCCCAGGCTCTGCCACACTTGAAGGGGCGCGCCTAGTGGCTGCGCAGCGCTTGACCGGCACAGACTCAGCGGGGATGCTTGCCCGCAGTAGAAGACGCATCAGTCATGGGGAATACGCAATGCAAGGCCAGGCACCGGTAATCGACTATCTGAAGGAGCTGCTGCGCGGGGAACTGGCGGCGCGCGACCAGTATTTCCTGCACTCGCGGATGTACGCCGACTGGGGCTTCAGCAAGCTCTACGAGCGCATCAATCACGAGATGGAGGAGGAGACGCAGCACGCCGATGCACTATTGCAGCGCATCCTCTTTCTCGAAGGCACTCCGGACATGACGCCGGAGCCGATCCATCCGGGGCATACCGTGCCGGACATGCTGCGCAGCGATCTCGCGCTGGAGTACAAGGTGCGCGCTGCGCTGGCCCAGGGCATCGCGCTGGCCGAGCAGCATGGCGACTACCCGACCCGCGACATGCTGGCGCTGCAGCTGCACGATACCGAGGAAGACCACGCCTATTGGCTTGAACAGCAGCTCGGCCTGATCGACCGCATCGGCCTGCAGAACTACCTGCAATCCCAGGCCAGCTGAGCCTTCGCCCGGCGAGACATAGCCTGTCTCGCCGGGCGTTTGCGTTCCGTCAGAGCCGGAAGCGGCTCACCATCATCTGCAGCTGACCACCCAGACGGGCAAGCTCGGTGCTCGATGCGGCCGTCTCCTCGCTGGCAGCGGCGGTCTGTTCCGACACGTCGCGCACGTTCACCACGCTACGGCTGATTTCCTCGGCCACTGCGCTTTGTTCCTCGGCAGCCGCGGCGATCTGCTGGTTCATCGCCTGGATGTTCGACACGGTGCGGGTAATGCTGCCGAGCGAAGCGCCAGCACGGCGCGCCAGCTCGACGCCGCTGTCGGTGAGGTCGCGACTGGTATGCATGATCGAAGCGACCTGCTGCGTACCGTTCTGCAGTGCGGCAACCAACCCTTCGATTTCCTCGGTGGACTTCTGCGTGCGCTGCGCCAGGCCGCGCACCTCGTCGGCGACCACGGCGAATCCGCGCCCGGCCTCGCCTGCACGGGCGGCCTCGATGGCGGCGTTGAGCGCCAGCAGGTTGGTCTGCTCGGCCACCGCCCGAATCACATTCATCACGCTGCCGATCTTGTCGCTTTCTTCCTGCAGTGCGGTCATCGCCTCGGTGGAACGCACCACGGCGCTGGCCATGCGTTCGATCTGGGTGACCACTTCGGTCACCACGCGATCGCCTTCGCGGGCTTCGCTGTCCGCCTCGGTGGCGGCCAGGGCTGCCTGCTCGGCATTGCGCGCCACTTCCTGAACGGTCGCCGACATCTCATGCATGGCCGTGGCCACCTGGTCGGTTTCCTCCTTCTGGCTGTTCACGCCGGCACTGGTCTGCTGGGTCACGGCCGACAGTTCCTCGGCAGCCGCGCTGATCTGGCTGACACCATCGCGGATGCCACCGATCAGCTCGCGCAGGGTCGAGCCCATCTGCTGGATGCCACGCTGCAACACGCCGAGCTCGTCGCGACGCTGGATCTGCGCGGTTTCGCTGAGGTCGCCGGAAGCGATGCGCTCGACGTCGGCCATGGTGGTACGCAGCGGCAGGATGATCTGACGGGTGATCAGCCAGGCGGCCAGCACGCCGAGCACCAGCGCCAGCAGCGTGCTGACGATCAGGCGGCTGCGCGCGTCGCTGCTTTCCACATCAAGGCGGTCGAGCTGGAACTGGTACAGCGAATCGCTGATTCGGACGATCTCCTTCTGCTGATCGGTCATCTCCTGACGTGCCTTGGCGATTGCCTGCGTGGCTGTCTCCAACGCCTGGATGGCGCTGCGGTACTCGTCGAGTACCGTGCGGATCTGCTGCAGCGCTGCGCCGCTGTTGGCGTCGAGAGCTCCGGCGTGTCGGCCCAGAGTGGCCTGCGCGGTATCAAGCTGGGTGTAGATGGCTTTAACGGCATCGTTGGCCGGTGCTGCCATATAGACGCGCAGCAGGTATTGCGCGCGCTGCACGTCTTCCTTGATCTGGCTGATCGCCAGGAGCTGCGCGAAGCGATCTTCTTCATAGTCCGGCAGCTGCAGCACATGATTGGTGACGCCGGCGGTCAGTTCGCCCAGGCGAGTGGCGGCGCCATCGATGGTGGTGCGCGCGCCGTTGGCCTGGGCGTAGGCCTTGCGCATGTCGTTCAGCGAATTCTGGTACTGCGCATTGTAGCCGGCCTGCTCCTTGAGCTGGGCGACGTTGATCGGGTTCTTGAACGTGTTGAGCAGCTGGGTCTGCTGCGCCAGGTAGATGCCGAGGTTCTTGTCCAGACGCTCGGTGGACTCGGCGTCGCCATTGGCCAGCATGAATTGCAGGCGGGCGATGCGCAGGTCGGTGAGGGTCTTGTTCAGCAGCGAGATTTCGGTCATCCAGCCGCTGCGCTGGATGACGCTGCCAAGGCTGCCCCAGCCGTTCCAGGCGAGGATGAGGGTGAGGGCCAGGACGACGCCGAAGCCCAGTGCGAGCTTCCTGCTGACGCCGATGTTTGCAAACCAGTTATTCATGGCAGTCCATCTAATCAATAGTTCGATCCGAACGGGCGCATTGGCAGCCCGCGGGTGTCTTCGGCCCCTCTGTCGGCCGCGAGCATACGAACTTGAATGTAAAGCGAGGAGTGGTCGCAGCGTGCTGGTCACGGATGTCCGGCACGCTGGAGCAGGGGATGTTATGGGGCTTGGAGAGGGCGGCCCGCGTCAGCCTTTGCGAGGCGATTGGATTGCGGCGGGGCGAGATGACGGGGCGCTGCAGCAGCCGCTTTCGATGCCCTGCAGGATCGGGCAGTCCGGGCGATCATCGCCCTGGCAGTGGTCGACCAGCTCCTGCAGGGTGTCGCGCAGGCCGACCAGCTCGGCGATCTTGCGGTTCAGCTCGTCGATGTGCGAGCCGGCCAGGGCTTTCACGTCGGCGCTGGCGCGCTGACGGTCCTGCCACAGCGCCAGCAGCTTGCCGACCTCCTCCAGCGAGAAACCCAGGTCACGGGCGCGGCGGATGAAGGCCAGCTGATGCAGGTCGCGCTCGTTGTAGTGGCGATAGCCATTGGCGCCACGCCCGGCCGGCGTGAGCAGGCCGATGGATTCGTAGTAGCGGATCATCTTCGCCGTGAGGCCACTGTGCTTGGCTGCCTGACCAATGTTCATGGCGTGCTCCCGATCATTCTTCCGGCTTCCAGGAACGCAGCAGCAGGGCGTTGCTCACTACGCTGACGCTCGACAGGGCCATCGCCGCGCCAGCCACCACCGGGCTGAGAAAGCCGAAGGCGGCGAGCGGAATGCCCACCAGGTTGTAGATGAAGGCCCAGAACAGGTTCTGCTGGATCTTGCGGTAGGTGCGCCGGCTGATTTCCAGCGCCGCCGGTACCAGCCGCGGATCGCCGCGCATCAGGGTGATGCCGGCGGCGTGCATGGCCACATCGGTACCGCCACCCATGGCGATGCCGACATCCGCTGCGGCCAGGGCCGGGGCATCGTTGATGCCGTCGCCGACCATCGCCACCACGGCGCCGCCCTTCTTCAGCTCCGCCACGGTGGCGGCCTTGTCCGCTGGCAGCACCTCGGCATGCACATCATCGATGTGCAGCGCTTCGGCCACCACCCGCGCGCTGCCACGGTTGTCGCCGGTGATCAGGTGGCTGCGGATATGCCGCGCCGCGAGCCCGGCAATCGCTGCTGCGGCGCCGTCCTTGAGGCTGTCACCGAAAGCGAACAGGCCGAGGATACGCGGCTCGGGCGCATGCTCCACCAGCCAGGAGAGGGTGCGACCCTCGGCTTCCCAGCGCTGGGCGGTTTCCAGCAGCTCGCCCGGCTGCAGGCCGTACTCTTCGAGCATGCGCCGGTTGCCCAGCGCCAGCTGCTGACCATCCAGCGTTCCGGCGATGCCGCGGCCGCTCAGGGCCTGGCTCTTCTGTACATCCGGCACGGCGATGCCGTCGGCTTCGCAGCGCTCCAGCACGGCGCGCGCCAGCGGGTGTTCGCTGCCCCGCTGCAGGGCGCCGGCCAGGCGCAGTATCCGCGCTTCGTCGCCGTCCACGGCATGCAGGTGGATGATCTGCGGCTTGCCCGAGGTGAGCGTGCCGGTCTTATCGAAGGCCACGGCCGTGACCGCATGGGCGACTTCCAGCGCCTCGGCGTCCTTGATCAGGATGCCGTGGCGCGCGGCCACGCCGGTGCCGGCCATGATCGCCGCCGGCGTGGCCAGACCCAGGGCGCAGGGGCAGGCGATGACCAGCACGGCCACGGCATTGATCAGCGCGACCTCGACCGGCGCGCCAGTCAGCAGCCAGCCGATCAGGGTGAATACGGCGATCACCAGTACCGCCGGGACGAACACCTGGCTGACCTTGTCCACCAGCTTCTGGATCGGCGCCTTGGCTGCCTGGGCGTCTTCCACCAGGCGGATGATCCGCGCCAGCACGGTCTCGCCACCGAGCGCAGTGGTGCGCACCAGCAGCCTGCCCTCGCCATTGATCGCGCCGCCGGTGATGCGGTCGCCTGGCGCCTTGTTCACTGGCAGGCTTTCGCCACTGATCAGCGCTTCGTCGGCCTGGCTCTCGCCCTCGACCACTTCACCGTCCACCGGGAAACGCTCGCCTGGCTTGACCAGCACCAGGTCGTCCAGGCGCAGCGCGGCGATGGCGACATCTTCCTCGCGGCCGTCGACTACCCGTGTCGCGCGGTCTGGGCGCAAGGCTTCGAGCGCACGAATGGCGGCGCTGGTCTGGCGCTTGGCGCGGCTTTCCAGGTATTTGCCCAGCAGCACCAGGGCGATCACCACTGCCGAGGCCTCGAAATACAGGTGCGGCATCTGCCCGGCCGGCGTCGCCCACCATTGATAGAGGCTCAGGCCATAACCGGCGCTGGTGCCGATGGCGACCAGCAGATCCATGTTGCCGGCGCCAGCGCGCACCGCCTTCCAGCCGGCCACGTAGAAGCGTGCGCCGAGGATGAACTGTACTGGGGTGGCGAGCAGGAACTGGATCCACGCTGGCAGCATCCAGTGCTGCCCGAACAGTTCGCCGAACATCGGCAGCACCAGCGGTGCGGCCAGCAACAGGGCGGCGATCACCGCCCAGCGTTCACGCTGCAGGCGCCGCTCGGCATCTTCTTCGGGGTGCTGCTGGTCGCCGGCGCTTGCCTTGTAGCCTGCGGCCTCGACCGCCTGGATCAGCACGGCGGGGTCCGGCGTACCGATCACCTCGACATGCGCACGCTCGCTGGCCAGATTCACCGCGGCGCTGCGCACGCCTGGCACCTTGAGCAAGGCGCGTTCGACCCGGCCGACGCAGCTGGCGCAGGTCATGCCCTCGATGTTCAGCTCGATGCTCTGCAGCGGTACGCCGTAGCCGGCCTTTTCCACGGCCTCGATCAGCGTCGCCACACCCAGGTCATCGCCTTCGATACGCACCTGTTCGTTGGCCAGGTTGACGTTGGCCGCGGCGACGCCCGGCACCTTGAGCAGGGCCCGCTCGACGCGGCCGGCGCAGCTGGCGCAGGTCATACCGCTGACCGGCAGCGTATGGGTGGCGCTGGACATGGCAGTGACTCCTCGGATTGCGATGGCTGCAGGATCGACCTTAACCCTATGGCAAGGTCAACACCATGATCTGCGACAGCAGGTGCCTTGACCTTGCCCGGGTGGCAAGGTCGAGAATCGGCGCCTTCAGCAGACGAGGAGAGCGACGATGCAAGTATTGAACGTGAGCGGAATGACCTGCAGCCACTGCGAGCGTGCGGTAACCCAGGCCATCCAGGCGCTGGACCCGCAGGCGCAGGTGCAGGTGGACCTGGCGGCCGGAACGGTGCAGGTCCAGAGCAGCGCCAGCGAGCAGGCGATTCGCCAGGCGATCAGCGAAGAGGGTTACCAGGTGAGCTGATCGCTCACGCGGCAGGCTGGTCGGGATCGTCCGGCCAGTCGCGGACCAGGCCGCGGAACAGCGGGTCGATCAGCGCCCTGGTATCGACCTCTGGCGCGAACAGTTCGGTGTCGCGCGTCCAGTCGGTGAACAGTCCGACCACCAGGGCGTGCAGCGACAGCGCGGCGAGCCGCGGCGTGACGCCGGGGCGCAGGCAGGTCGAGGCGTTGCGCAGCAGGTTTTCGCACAGATCGATGAACTGGTTGATGAAGGCGTGGTGACGTTCCTCGGCTTCACGCAGTTCATCGGTGAATTCGCACTTGTGCAGCAGGATGGTGAAGATCCGGCGCTTCTGCTCGTTGCTGGCCAGGGTGCTGATAGCCTCGACCGTCAGGTTGCGCAGGGCGATCAGTGCCTGTAGCGGCTGCTGCTGATCGCAGCTGCACAGGCGCTCGGTCATCTGCTCCGGTGGCAGGCGAATCTGGTTGAGCATTTCGTGGAACAGGTGCGCCTTGTTCTGAAAATGCCAGTACACCGCGCCGCGCGTCACACCGGCGTCACGGGCGATCTGGTCGAGGCTGGTGTGGGCCACGCCCTTGTCCAGAAACAGCCGCTCGGCGGAGGCGAGGATGGCGATACGGGTTTTCTCGGCTTCTTCTTTGGTTCGGCGCATGGGCAGATTCAGGCAGATGACGGCTGCTTCGGGCGTCCAGCAGCGATGGAGGCGGCCAGTGTAACGGCGCATCTCGTCGCGATGCATGTTTACAATCGGCGGTGTATGTAACAGCATCTTGCGCGCCGGTGCAAATTCCCGGGCAAGGTCGAGGTCCCAACAACTCACCCGGCCACGTCTCTCTTCCAGCTTGTGAGCCTCTGATGTCCCTGCGGATTCTTCTCATACTGGGCGCGCTCAGCGCGTTCGGTCCTCTGGCGATCGACATGTATCTGCCGGCCTTCCCCTTGCTGGCGCAGTCGTTCGGCACCAGCGTCGATCACGTGCAGCTATCGCTGGCCGCCTATTTCATCGGTCTGGCCATCGGTCAATTGGTCTACGGGCCGCTGGCTGATCGTTACGGGCGGCGCGGGCCGCTATTGATCGGCGTGACGCTGTTCACCCTGGCGTCGCTGGCCAGCGCCTTTGCGCCGTCCATGGATTGGCTGATCGGTGTGCGCTTCGTCCAGGCACTCGGCGGCTGCGCCGGCATGGTGGTGGCGCGGGCCGTGGTGCGTGACCTGTGCGACCCGATGACCAGCGCCAAGGTGTTCTCGCAGCTGATGCTGGTGATGGGCCTGGCGCCGATTCTCGCGCCGGTGGCGGGCGGCGCGTTGCTGGCGTCGTTCGGCTGGCCGTCGATCTTCATCCTGCTGACGCTGTTCAGCGCGATGTGTCTGGTAGCCGTCACGCTGTGGCTGCCGGAGACCTACCCGGCCGGACTGCCGCGCCAGCCGATGTCCGGTGCGCTCGGGCAGTATCTGCGGCTGTTCCGCGATCGCTTCTTCATCGGCCACGTGCTGACCGGCGCGTTGTGCATGGCCGGTATGTTCGCCTACATCACCGGCTCGCCGTTCGTCTTCATCGAGCTGTACGGCGTCAAGCCCGAGCACTTCGGCTGGCTGTTCGGCATCAATGCGGCGGGTTTCATCCTGATGGCGCAGGTCAACGTGCGGCTGGTGCGCTGGCGCGGGCCGGAGTTCTGGGTGCGGCGCTGGGTGTGGTTCTTCTTTGGCAGTGCGTTGGCGCTGCTGGCGGTGGCGGCGGCACAGCCCGAATCGCTCTGGCCGTTGCTGATCCCGCTGTTCTGCTGCGTGTCCTGCCTCGGTTGCCTGCTGCCAAACGCCACGGCCTGCGCCATGGCCGACCAGCGCGCCAATGCCGGCAGCGCCTCGGCCCTGCTCGGCAGCATGCAGTTCACCATTGCAGCCATCGCGGCATCCGCGGTGGGGGCTTTGCACAACGGCACGGCGGTGCCGCTGGCCGCAATCATCAGCCTGTGCGGCCTGCTGGCAACGGTTGTCGCCTACACGACGGCGCGTGCCAGCACTGAGTGAGCTTCAGGCGCTCATTGGCAGAGGATGTGGCGCCTGCAGGCGGCGGCGCAGGGTCTCGACGAAGTTGCGTGCCTCGGCTTCGCTGCGAAAGGTGATGCGCTGGCGATCCAGGCTAACTTGCCAGGCGCTGTCGGGGTAGGGCGTCAAAGGGCGGACGAGAATGTTCATGGCGATCTCCTCGTATAGGGGGCGCCGCACAGTCTAGGCACAGCCATGGCCCGCGCGGCGAGCCATGGTGTCGCAGGTCAGCCTGACGCCGACGAATGGCTCAGTAGGCCAGGCGCGCGTCCAGGCTGTTCTGCGCCAGGCGGCGGGCCTGTTCCTCGGTCATGCCCAGGCTCTCGTGCAGCGCGACGAAGTTCTCCGTCACATAGCCGCCGAAATAGGCGGGGTCATCGGAATTCACCGTGACCTTCACACCCTTCTCCAGCAGGTCGAGGATGTTGTGCTGGCGCATGTCGGCGAACACCTTGAGCTTGGTGTTGGACAGCGGGCAGACGGTCAGTGGAATCTGCTCCTCGATCAGGCGGGCGATCAGCTTCGGATCTTCCGCAGCGCGCACGCCGTGGTCGATGCGGCTGACCTTGAGCAGGTCGAGCGCCTGCCAGATGTATTCCGGCGGGCCTTCTTCACCGGCGTGGGCAACGGTCAGCAAGCCTTCGGCCCGCGCCTTGTCGAACACGCGCTGGAACTTGCTTGGCGGATGGCCGACTTCGGAGCTGTCCAGACCGACGGCGAAGAAGGCGTTGCGATAGGGCAGCGCCTGCTCCAGCGTCTTGAAAGCGTCTTCTTCCGGCAGGTGGCGCAGGAAGCTGAGGATCAGCCCGCTGCTGATGCCCAGCAGTTCGCGGCCATCGGCCAGCGCGGCGCTGATGCCGTTGAGCGCGGCCTCGAACGGTATTCCGCGGTCGGTGTGGGTCTGCGGGTCGAAGAAGGGCTCGGTGTGCACCACGTTCTGCTCTTCGCACTTCTGCAGGTAGGCCCAGGTCAGGTCGTAGAAGTCCTGCTCCGTGCGTAGCACGTCTGCGCCGGCGTAGTAGAGGTCGAGGAATTCCTGCAGGTTGCCGAAGTTGTAGGCGCTACGCAGTGCCTCCACGTCGTTCCAGGGCAGGGCAATCTTGTTGCGTTCGGCCAGGCGGAACATCAGTTCAGGCTCCAGCGAGCCCTCGAGGTGCAGGTGGAGTTCGGCCTTGGGCAGGTTGTTGAGCCAGTCGTGCATCGCGAAATTCTCGTCTTGCGGGTGTGCGGGCATTCTATCGGTGGGTTGGAGCAACTGATATGCCAGCGGACCAGTTTGTCCCGCATAGCACTGTTGCATGACGACCTAATGACCCATCCATTGCCATCAGGGCACTTTGGCGATTAATTGACCAGCGGTCCGCAAGCCAGTTCTGGCGGGCTTTGGCGAGGTTGTTCCCAATGTTATCCACAAAGTTCTCCACGCATTCCGGGCATAACTGAAGGCTGGCAGAACGCAATTGATGGCAAAACGTCATCTCGCGACTGGTCGGTCGAAAAACACGGTAATTCAAGCGTTTAACGCGCCCCGCGGGGGCGCTTTAGCTGTGTTGATCAAAAAATGTGCAGTTTTGCCGAGCGCCCGCGGTGAGTGCTTCCCAGGCGGCCATACAATTGTTATCCACAATTGCGTCCACAGTATTTGTGGGCAACGCAGGCTCTAGTTCAACGCTTGCAGCTGGCTGCGCCCGCGGGTGATATCAGCGAGCAATCTCTGCAGTGGCTGCAGCTGAGCGGCGGGAAGGGCCAGTTCCAGCGTCGCGCCTTCGGCATCGAAATGCTCGGCTTCCAGCAGCGCCTCGAAGTCCGGCAGGCGTGCCTTGAACAGGGCCAGCTCGGCGAAGCGGCAATGGCAGCGGCAGTGCGAGCGCGACACCAGCTCGCTGCGCTCGCCTGCCTGCAGGCACTTCGCCGTGGTGCCGCCATAGGCGCGGGCTAGGCCGCCGGTGCCGAGCTTGATGCCACCGAACCAGCGGATAACCACCACCGCGACCCGGTCGAAATCCTGCCCTTCGATGGCGGTGAGCATCGGCCGACCCGCCGTGCCGCCCGGTTCGCCGTCGTCGCTGAAACGGTACTGATTGCCGATCTTCCAGGCCCAGCAGTTATGCGTAGCGGCGGGATCGCTTACCGCCTGGATAAAGGCCAGGGCCTCTTCGGCGCTCTGCACGGGTGCCGCCTTGGCCAGAAAGCGGCTTTTGCTGATGACTTCCAGCAGTTCGCAGGGCGCGGACAGGGTGAAGGGCATGGCGGTTACGGCGTCGGTGATGGTTTACGGGGTGGCCATTGTAGCGGCGCCGCTGCGGCTGCGCTGCGTCGTGCTGCATGGCCCGTCCGGCGAACGGATTGAACTTCGATGGATCGTCCAACCCCTACCTAGTAGGGCGCGGTTTGCGCGCATGACCTGGAGAAGGTCCCGCCGTACCGCATTTCGCTGGCACATCAGATGGAGGAAATTCCATGCTCAATTCCACTTACCAGTCATGCATCCAGGCTTGCTCCAACTGCGCGCTGGTTTGCGAAACCTGTGCGGCATCCTGCTTGCGCGAGGACGATGTGAAAATGATGGCGCGCTGCATCGAGCTCGATCGTGACTGCGCCGACATGTGTGCGATCGCGGCAGTGCTGATGACCCGCGACAGCCCCTATGCGAAAGCCTTCTGCAAACTCTGCGCACAGGTCTGTCGCGATTGCGCCGAGGAATGTGGCAAGCACACACACGACCATTGCCAGGCCTGCGCCGAGGCCTGTCGCAAGTGTGCTGAAGAGTGCGAAAAGATGGCTGCCTGATCGGTCGCCGATTCGCAGGGCCGCAGCTGCCGCTGCCGGCCCTTTTGCTTCACGCCAGCCAGTCCAGCGTCAGGATCAGACGGCGTTCGGTGTTGGTCGCCTGCGGCGAGCGGTGAATGATCCCGGCGCCTTCGTTACCCAACCACTTCTCCCCCTTGAACAACGCCACGTCGCCAGCGCCAAGCCGCTGGATGGCGGCCGGTTCAGTCGGTTCGGCTGCCGGATCGCCCAGGCGCCGACGTGGCATGCCACTCTCATGCAGCCATTCGCTCCCTGCGCCGGCATAGGTGCTGATCAGCCTTAGTGGCACGTGATCTACGTGGAAGCGCGGGCACATCGGCTTGTCCAGCAGGCGCAGGCGCAGGCCGATGCGCCGGGCATCGACCAAGCAGCTGAACGCCCGCACCAGCCAGGCCACGTCGGCGGCAAAACCGGCATGGCCGGCGATGTCCCGATAGGCCGCCGCCAGGGTTGGCAGTTGCAGCTCGCTTTCGCCGGTCGGTTCGAGGGTCAGCGATTCGGCCAGCGGCTCGCCCAGGGCCAGGAGTGTCTCGGCGAACTCGGCAATGTGCAGCGGCAGCTGGCGCTGCCATACCGTGAGGTTGACCCCGTCGCGCAGCGCCTCGCCAAGTATCTCCGGAGTGTCGCCCAGCAGCTGGCGCGGCTGCGGGCGGACGATCTGCTGCGCCAGCATCAGGCGACCTGCTCGTGCCAGGGCCCGAATGGGTCCGGCAGACGCAGCCAGCCGTTGACGCCCACGGCCCACTCGCTGTCGTTCAGCAGGCAGGCGTCGAGCTCGCGGCGCAGCCGGTCGAAGTCAATGTTCTGCCCAATGAAGACCAGCTCCTGACGGCAATCACCGAACTCGCCACGGGATTTGGCCAGGATTGCTGTGCGGCTTTCGCTGTCGCTCGGCCAGGCCGATTCAGGGGTGAAGTGCCACCAGCGACCGGCATAGTCGTAGCGCATCAGCCCACCGGCCTGGGACCAGCTGCCTGCTTCCTCTGGCCGGGTGGCCAGCCAGAAAAAGCCTTTCGAGCGCAGCAACCGGCCGTTGCTCCACTCGCGGTTGAGGAAGTTGTAGAAGCGCTGCGGATGGAACGGCCGGCGGGCCAGGTAGGCGGTCGAGGCGATGCCATACTCTTCGGTTTCCGGCACATGCTCGCCGCGCATTTCCTTGAGCCAGCCCGGTGCCTGGGCAGCGCGCTCGAAGTCGAAACGACCGGTGTCGAGGATGCGCTCGAGCGGCACCTGGCCCATGCTCATCGGCAAAATCTCGGCGTGGGTGTTGAGCCTGCCGAGAATGGCGACCAGCTCCTCGCGTTCGGCGGCGGAAATCAGGTCGATCTTGCTGATCAGGATCACGTCGGCGAACTCGACCTGCTCGATCAGCAGCTCGGTGACCGAGCGCTCGTCGTCCTCGCCGAGGCTTTCGCCATGGCTGGCCAGGCTCTCGGCTTCGTGGAAGTCACGCAGGAAGTTCACCCCGTCGACCACCGTGACCATGGTGTCCAGTCGTGCCAGATCGGCCAGGCTCTGGCCCTGCTCGTCGCGGAAGGTGAAGGTTTCGGCCACCGGTAGCGGTTCGGAGATGCCGGTGGACTCGATCAGCAGGTAGTCGAAGCGGCCCTCGCGGGCAAGCTTGCCGACTTCCTCGAGCAGGTCCTCGCGCAGGGTGCAGCAGATGCAGCCGTTGCTCATCTCGACCAGCTTTTCCTCGGCGCGATTGAGGCTGACGCCGCGCTGCACCTCGTTGCCGTCGATGTTGATCTCACTCATGTCGTTGACGATCACCGCGACGCGGCGGCCTTCGCGATTCTTCAGGATGTGGTTGAGCAGGGTGCTCTTGCCGGCACCGAGAAAGCCGGACAGGACGGTAACGGGGAGGCGGTTCATGGCAGTCTCTCAGGCGGATCGTTGGTGTTTTTCGCGCTGTTCCTGGCGTTGTTTCGCCTCGATCGACAGCGTCGTGGTGGGGCGCAGTAACAACCGCGGCAGGCCGATCGGCTCGCCGGTTTCGGCGCACCAGCCGTATTCGCCACGAGCGATGGCATCCAGCGCGTCGTCGATCTTGTCGAGCAGCTTCTTCTCCCGCTCCAGCACACGCAGTTGCCACTGGCGCTGCTCTTCGGCACTGCCGATATCCGCCGGATCGCTGCTTGGCTCGACCTCGCGCAGGGCGTCGAACTCCTCGGCGATGCGGCTCTGCAAATCCTGGCGCTGCCGCAGCAGCAGGTCGCGGAAGAACGCCTGTTGTTCGGCGTTCATGTACGCCTCGGTGGGTTGGGCGATAAGTTCGGCTTCGGTCATCGGCTGGCACGTGTCGGAAATAATGTAGTAGTTATAACATAACAATTGAGCTTATGATGCAAGCGCTGTTTGCATGTTGAAACGGCGGACCGGTAAGCGAGTTTTCCCGAGGCAAGAAAAAACCGCGGCGCGGATCGCGCGGCAGGCTCGGGTGGCAGCCAAACGGTCAGACGTGCCGGGCAGCCCGAAGAAGATGGCAAATTTATCGGTCGGTTGTGGACCGTTTGGTCTGAATCGGAGCGCCTGTTTGTGCATGGCGCACGAAGATCGTGCAGCAGCGGCCTGCGGCCTTCGTTGCTCGTGCGCCACATGCTCACCGCGCTACAGTAGCGGCTCGTTCGAACCCATCCGGTAATCCCGTGACAGATCAACCTCCCGTTCCGCCCCGCAAGCGCCTCACTGCCAGCAAGACACCTCGGCTCAAGGGCGCAGCTCGCGTACCGAGCGCCAGCGCCCAGGACCGCCGCCTGCGTATGATCGAAAGCAAGCGCGCCAGCATCCTCCAGGCCGCGCTCGAGCTGTTCTCCCGCTTCGGCCTGCATGGCACCAGCCTCGATCAGGTGGCGACCCAGGCGGATGTCTCCAAGACCAACCTGCTGTACTACTTCGGCAGCAAGGAAGAGCTGTACACCAGCGTCCTGCGCCAGCTGCTGGAGGTCTGGTTGCAGCCGCTGCAGGCGTTCTCCGTCGAGCAAGACCCGGTCGAGGCGATCCGCGACTACCTGCGGGTCAAGCTCGAACTCTCCCGCGACCATCCCGCCGAATCGCGGCTGTTCTGCATGGAGATCATGCAGGGCGCGCCTCTGCTGCTGGGCGAGCTGCAGCAGCCGCTGCACGATCTGGTCGAGAGCAAGGTCGCCGTGATCCAGGCCTGGATCGACGCCGGCACGCTCGCCGCCATTGCGCCGCATCACCTGATCTTCTCGCTCTGGGCGACCACCCAGCACTACGCCGACTTCCGCGTGCAGGTCGAGGCTGTCGCGGGAAAGACGCTGGATGATCCCGCGTTCTTCGAGGAGACACTCAAGAGTCTGCAGGCGCTGATACTGGATGGGGTGAGGCCGCGCTGAGTAGCCAGCTGAAGCGGCACTCGCGGCTTGCGCGCACGGCCGCTGGCGTCTGTACTGGCTTGCTAGCGGCGCCGGCCCGGTTGGTCGGCGCGCCAGTGGAGCGTCCCTATGAACCCGAGATTCCTGCCTGGCCGAAATATGGCGATGAAGGTGCCCACCCATGAGTACACCAGCACCGTTGCCTTCTACCGCGAAACCCTGAGGCTGAAGGAGCTGACACCGAACGACGCGGATGACGAACAGACACCGCGCTTCGAATTCGGCGACAAGGTGCTCTGGCTCGATCGCGTTGCGGGCATCAGCCAGGCGGAAATCTGGTTGGAAATCGTGACCGACGATCTGGACGCTGCTTCGGCCTTTCTGCAACAGCAGCATTGCGCCCGTCGCGACGAAATCGAACCTCTGCCTGACGGGTTCCGCGCGTTCTGGATCTCCAGCCCGGCCAATATCATTCATCTGATCTCCGAGCAGAAACCGTCCTGAACACGCCTCCGTCTGCGCAGCGTTACGCCGCCTGCCTTTGCCGATAGCCCTGCGCGACCTGCAGCAGCACCACCAGTGTCACGATGGGCAGCAGCCCGATGTTCACTGCCGCCCATCCGGCCTGAGCGATCAGTGCGCCGGAGGCGAACGACATCGCGGCCGCGACGCTGCCGTTACTCAGCTCCATCAGGCCCTGCGCCCGGGCGCGTTCGCTTGCGGCATGGCCCTGGCCTAGCTGGGTGGTGCCGGCGACCAGCATCAGGTTCCAGCCGATGCCTAGCAGGCAGCTGCTGAGCAGGAAGTGCCAGTGGCTGATGCCGAGCAGGGCGACCACTGCGCTGACGATCAGCAGTCCTCCGCCAAGGCAGGCGACCAGCCGGCAGCCGAAGCGATCCACCAGCAGTCCGGCGACGAACGCCGGGAGGAACATGCCGAGCATGTGCCACTGGATGACCTGGCCGCTGGCCTGCAGGTCCAGACCTTCGCCATGCATCGCCAGGGGCGTGGCGTTCATCACCAGGATCATCAGACCGTGGCCGGCAGCGGTGGTCAGCACCGCGGCGCGAATGGTCGGCCGCGCCAGCAGTGTCTGCCAACTGACTGCTGGCAGGGCGGTCTGATCGCCGGGCGTTCCGCTGCTTGCCGGCAATCCAGCAAGCACCAGCACGCCCAGCGCCGCGAGGCTGGCGATCAACAGATAGGTGCCGGCGAAGGGAACGCTGGCGAGATCACGCGCCATGTGGCCGAGTGTGGGCGCGATCAGCGCGGCCAGCACGCCACCGCCGATCACGCAGGCGGTGGCACGCCCTTTGAAGGCTTCGCTCACCGCTTCCAGCGCGGCGAAGCGGTAGTACATCGCCGAGGCCTGGTAGGCGCCGATGGGCAGAGCGCCGAGACAGAGCAGGGTGAAGCTGTCGAGCCAGAGCGACAGCGCGCTGATCAGTCCGCCCAACACGCCGGCCAACGCACCGATGAGAAAGCCGGCGCGCCGGCCGCAGCGCTGCATCAGCCCCGCCAGTGGTTGCAGGGCGAGCAGGCCGCCAAGCATCAGCAGGGCCAGCGGCAGGGTGGCGAGACCGGCCGCCGGCGCCAGGCGCAGCCCGACGATGGAGGTGAAGATGATCCCGGTCATCGAGCAGGACCAGAACAGCGCCTGGGCGATGAACAGGCGCAGGACCTGAGGGTTGCTGAACAATAGGTGCATGGCGAGGCCCCTTGAGGGTGATGAGCGGGCACAGCGCTGCCTGGCGATAAGCCGGGCGAGCTGTGAACGGTGAGTGGTGAGTGAGGTTCGGACGAAGCGTCAGCCGAAGCGCTGATAGAAGTCCCGCGGGCTGACCGACAGGTGTTTCTGGAAGCTGCGTCTGAGGTTTTCCGGATGGCCGAAGCCGGTCAGCCGCGCCACCGTCGCGATTGAGGCCTGGGCGTCGAGCAGCAGATTGCGCGCGGCTTCCAGGCGCACCCGTTCGATGTACTGGCCCGGCCCCATGCCGGTTTCCTGGCTGAACAGACGGCACAGGGTGCGCGGCGTCATATGCGCCTGGGCGGCCAGCGCCTCGATGGACAGATCGTCGCCCAGGTGCCCGGGAATCCATTCCAGCAGCGCGGCAAGACGCGCCACGCCGCCACTCGGCGCCGTCAGCATCGGGCTGAACTGGGTCTGCCCACCCGGCCGGCGCAGAAACATCACCAGCCGCTGCGCAACCGAAAGCGCCAACGCGCGGCCGAGATCGGCCTCGACCAACGCCAGCGCCAGGTCGATGCCCGCCGTGACGCCCGCCGAGCTGAACAGATGCGCCGCCTGCGGATCGGTCGGGTCATAGGTGTGCAACCGGTCACCCTGCACCTCGATGGCTGGGTACGTGCCCAGCGCAGCGAGGTCCGCCCAGTGCGTGGTCGCCTTGCGTCCATCGAACAGCCCGGCCTCGGCCAGGATCAGCGCGCCGGAACAGACCGAGCCCAGGCGCCGCACCCTGGGTTCGGCGGCCCGCAGCCAGTCGAGCAGCGGTTGGTCGTGCTTCTGCGAATTCACGCCGACACCGCCCGGAACCAGCAAGGTATCCAGCGTGGCCGGATCGCACACGGCCCAGCTCGCATCCGCCACCAGCTTCAGCCCCGCCGAGGTGGCGACCGGGCCGACGCTGGCAGCGAGCAGCATCAGCTCGTAATGTCTCGGCAGGCCCTGACGCTGCCGCTCGACATTGGCCGAGGCGAACACCTGCATCGGGCCGGTGACATCGAGGCTCATCACATCCGGGTAGATCAGGCAGGCGACGGTGCGGGTGGCGTCCATGGTGCAGCTCTCAGGGTGGATGCCTGCAGTCTGCTGCCGAGGCGCCGCTGTCGCAATGACAAGGTTCCCACGGATCTTGCCAATGCACATATTCCTGGCTCAGTTAAAATCTAGATATTGACATTTATCGATATGAGGTCGACGATCGGTTTCTTGTCGCAGTTGCGGTATACCCGACTGCACAGCCCTCACGGGGCGGTACTCACATTCGGTGAGGCAGCCTCCATCATTTAATATCTAGAATTCACGATATCTAAATCTTACGTTATGAATCATAAAGCTCTTTTTACACCTGCCTCGCTTGGTTCCTTCACGCTACGTAACCGCATCGTGCTGCCACCGCTGACACGCTCGCGCAGCTCGCAACCGGGCAATATTCCAAACGCCGTAATGGCGACCTACTACCAGCAACGTGCCAGTGCAGGCTTCATGGTGACGGAAGGCATTCAGATCGAGCCGCGAGGCCAGGGATATGCCTGGACGCCCGGGATCCACAGCCCTGAGCAGGTCGAAGGCTGGAAGGCCGTTACCCAGGCGGTGCACGCTGAGGGCGGCGTGATTTTCGCCCAGCTCTGGCATGTCGGCCGTGTCTCGCACACCTCGCTGCAACCCGGTGGTGCGCAACCTGTTGCGCCGTCCGCCATTGCGGCGACCAACGTCAAAGTCTTTATCGAAACGGGACCGGGCGAGGGCGCGCTGGTCGAGCCCTCGATGCCGCGGGCGCTGTCCAATGCCGAAGTCAAAGAGCTGGTACAGCTCTATGCCGAGGCCGCACGCAACGCGATGGAAGCAGGCTTCGATGGCATCGAGATTCACTGCGCCAACGGCTACCTGGTCAATCAGTTCATTTCCGCCCACACCAATCGCAGGACTGACGAATACGGCGGTTCGCTGCAGAACCGACTGCGTTTTATGCACGAAGCGGTCCAGGCGATAGCCGACGCCATCGGTGCCGAGCGCGTGGGGGTTCGCTTTGCGCCGCTGTTCGCCAGTACGGATGAGGAGCGCGTCTACCTTGGCCTGGTGGAGCAAGACCCGCATGAGACCTACATCGAAGCGGTGAAGATTCTGCAAACCATCGGCGTCGCGTACGTATCACTGGCCGAGGCCGATTGGGACACCGCGCCCGAACTGCCCAGCAGTTTCAGAGAGGCGGTTCGTGCGGCGTTCAACGGCGCGATCATCTACGCAGGCAAGTACACCCCGGAGCGCGCCACCGCGGCGATCGAAGCCGGTTGGGCGGACCTGATCGCCTTCGGCCGTCCGTTCATTGCCAACCCGGACCTGCCGGCGCGCATTGCCCGTGGCTGGCCTATGAACCCGCTGGATGCCAGCAGCATGTACGGCGGCACCGAAAAGGGTTACATCGACTACCCGGTGCACGCGCACTGAGTCGGCGTGCGTGCACGGCCGTGGCGTGCACGCAGCCAGCACCGACAAAGTATCGTAAGATCGCGAAAACCCATTACCTGCCGCGGATATGAGCATAGACATCAGTGAAGCGCTGAAGGCCCTGGATAACCCCACACGCCTGGCCATTCTTACCCTGCTGAAGGACCCGAAGACCAACTTCCCCGAGCAGGAAGCCGATCCCGAACAGCTGGGTGTCTGCGTCAGCATCATCCAGGAGCGTGTGGGGTTGTCGCAGTCCACCGTTTCGAATTACCTGGCGGCGCTCCAGCGCGCGCAGTTGGTGACGTCGCAGCGTATCGGTCCCTGGACCTACTACAAGCGAAACGAAGAGAAGATCGCTCAGCTGCTCGAGGCGCTCAGCAAAGCCATCTGAGCTGGCTGTGAACTGCGTGTCGCTGGCGTCAGCAGCATGTGAGCCGATCGTTTTTCCGCCGGACGTGACGGGTCGCTCGCAATGGGGCGCAGTTATCGACTGACCTTGCTCGCCCGATATCGCCCCGGCGTCATGCCGACCACCGTCTTGAAGTCATGAATG
Organism: Stutzerimonas stutzeri RCH2; assembly: GCF_000327065.1. Taxonomy (NCBI): domain Bacteria; kingdom Pseudomonadati; phylum Pseudomonadota; class Gammaproteobacteria; order Pseudomonadales; family Pseudomonadaceae; genus Stutzerimonas; species Stutzerimonas stutzeri. The sequence goes on from NC_019936.1 coordinate 826,371, forward strand.
AAGTGCGCCTGATCGCTGTATCCGCAGGCCAGGGCGGTGTCCAGTAACGGCTGGCCGGCGCGCAGCTGGTTGCGCACCAGCGCCACGCGCTGGATGCGGCTGAACTGCTTGGGTGTCATTCCTACATGATGGCGGAACAGGCGCTCCAGCTGGCGCTGGCCGAGCGGTACGGTCTGGAGGAGGTCGGCCAGGCGTGCACGGCCCTCGGTCGCGGTGATCTCCGACAGTAGCTGTTGCACTGGGGAGCGTCGCTCCTGAGTCGCCTGCAGACGTTTCATCAATTCCTGCTCTACCAGCAGCTGCTGCGCCTCGCGGCTCAGCTCGGCGAGTTGGTCGACCATCCCGGCAAACCCCAGTCGCTGCCAGTCGGAGCTATGAAAGCCCGCCAGCTCATCCAGGCTGATGCCAAAGAACGCCGCGCCCATCCCAGGGCGAAAGCGCACGCCCATCAGCCTCACCTGCCCAGCCAGTTGCAATCGCGAACTGGCAAGCTGCGGCCCGGCGATCAATGCACGCGGCTTGTGCAGATGACCATCGAAGGCCAGCGGGTCGGCGAAATTGAAGATGACCCCACAGGCGCCGTCCGGATGCAGCATCTGCTCGTCGTACACCGTGGCGGCGTCACCCTCCAGCCACCAGAAACGCTGCACGTAGGCAGCCAGTGCTGGCGTAGGCGGGCGAGTCAGGAAGCCACTGATGTGTGGCAGTCGTTCGTGCAGGGCGGACATGGAAGGCGGCGTTCGAAGATGTCGAAAATCTACAATAGCTCAGCTCGGCGGCTGCGTAGCCTTGGCTGCACATTCAAACCGAGGAGTGACCACCATGCGCATGAACTACCAGGCCGCCGCCCCCGATGTGATGACCGCCATGATCGGGCTGGAAACCTACCTGGCGCGGCAGAGTCGCCGCGAGGACGGCGTCGACAAACCGCTGATGGAGCTGGTCAAGATCCGCGTCTCGCAGATCAACGGGTGCGCCTACTGCCTTGACATGCACACCAAGGACGCCCGCGCCCTCGGCGAAACCGAGCAGCGCATCTATGCCCTGAGCGCCTGGCGCGAAACCCCGTTCTTTACCGACCGCGAACGCGCCGCGCTGGCCTGGGCCGAGGCCAACACCCTGTTGCCGCAAGGCGTTTCGCAACAGCTGTTCGAGGAGGTGCGTGAGTATTTTTCCGAAGCCCAGCTCGCCAACCTGACCCTGGCCATCGCCACCATCAATGCCTGGAACCGCTTTGGCGTGTCCTTCGCGCCGGTGCCGGGCAGTTACCAGCCGGGCTGATGCATGCCGTGCCGCCTGACCTGTTGGTCGGGCGGTTCCGGTTCAGGGCTGCAGTTCCTGATTGCCCATGGCGCAGAAGCTCTGCGCCTGCCGCGCCGCCGGCAGCGCGCGCAGCTGGGTCATGCACTGCGCCTGGCTGGGCGTGCGCACCACGCTGAGCTCGGCGTCGTCGTTCACGCCGATCAGGTACGGCTTGTTGTAGCGCGGGCCGTCGTGCCAGCTGCTGAAGCGCTGCTCGCTTAAGCCGCATTGGTAGCGAATATGGCCGGAGAAGCCCTTGAAACGATCACGGCGGAAGATGTGCCGGTACAGGAGCCAGTCCCGCTTGCTCTGGCCGTCGCGCACCGCATCGAGGCAGCCCTGTAGCTCGGTGATCTGCGGCTCGTGAAGGAAGATGCTCTGCGCCAGGCTGGAGCCATCCAGCTGCACCGTGGCCACCAGATAGACCTGCCGCTCGGCCGCCTGTGTCGATAGCGCCAGTGCCAAGCCCAGCGCCAACATCCCTGTTCTGATCAATCTGCATGCTCCTGACGGGCCGTCCTTCGAGGGCCGCACCCTAGCCGAGGACGGCGTAGGGAAACAAGGATGGATTCGCTCGCGGACCCGGTAAGGGCAACCGGCTGGCGATCATCAGGACGCCCTTTGGTACAGCTCCAGCGGCAGGCCATCCGGGTCGGCGAAGAAGGTGAAGCGGCGGCCGGTGTACTCATCAACCCGAATGGGCTCGACCGCCACGCCCTTGGCTTCCAGCTCAGCCTTGCAGGCTCCGACGTCATCCACCGCGAAAGCCAGATGCCGCAACCCCTGCGCCTCGGGCCGCGAGGGGCGCGGCGGTGCGTCGGGAAAGGAGAACAGTTCGATCTGCCCGCCGTCCGGCAAGGCCAGGTCGAGCTTGTAGGACTGCCGTGTTTCCCGGTAATGCTCGGCGATCACCCTGAGGCCCAGCGTCTCGGTATAGAAGCGCTTCGACACGGCATAGTCGGAGCAGATGATCGCGGCATGGTGGAGAGATAGCAGCATGGACATTCCAGTGAGCAGAATACGGGTGGACAGCTGGCGCCCGGCTCCGTTTGCTACGCATCAGTGCGGCATCAGTGCGAAGACGCCCCAGCCTAGGTATTCCCGGGTATAGGTGGCGTAGCGCTCCGGCTCCGAGCTGAGTTGGGCGCGGACTTCCTGCGCCAGCTCATCGTCGGGATTGGCCTCCAGCCAGCGGCGCATGGTGAGCCATTTCGCCGCCTCGTATCGGTCCCAGCCATCCTGGTCCGCCAGGACCATTTCGACCACGTCGTAGCCCAGCTGGCGAAAAGACGCGAGAAGTTCGGGAAGGACGAGAAAGTCGCTGATCGCCTCGGCCAGGCAGCCCCTGGCGACGTCCTCGGTCGGCGGTAACTGGCGCCAGTAGGGCTCGCCGATCAGGATGATCCCGCCACTGCGCAGGCTGCGCGCCAACAGTTCGAGCGTGCCGGCGACGCCACCGGCGATCCAGCTTGCGCCGACACAGGCGGCCACGCTGACCTTCTCGTGCGAGACATGGCCGGCCGCATCGCCATGGATGAACTCGACTTGGTCGGCAACACCCAGCTCCACAGCGCGGAGCGTCGCCTGTTCGCTGAACAGCTGGCTCATGTCGATGCCCGTGCCGACGATGCCGTGATCGCGCGCCCAGGTGCAGAGCATTTCCCCCGAGCCGCTGCCGAGATCGAGCACTCGATCGCCCGGCTGCAGCCGCAGCGCTGCGCCGAGCGTAGCGAGCTTCTCGGGCGTGATCGGATTGTGGATGCGGTGAGCGCTCTCGGTGATGTTGAAGATCCGTGGGATATCCATGAGTGCAGCTTCCTCGGCGGCAGGGACGATGGCTTACCCGTCCAGTGTATCCGTAGCGTTGTGCGGCGCACCCAGCGGTGCACCTGCGCGCACGCTCGCCCGCTGGGGAAGGCGCGCGATGTAGGCGACGCCGCTCGGAATCCGGGCGTACGGGCGTGATCGACCAGCATCTCAACTTGAAGCAGTTCAGCGGATTCTTCGCCTGGACGTCGCCACTCCGTCATTGCGGGGCTCGCGGGCGGGGTGTATGTCGAGTAAAAACGCACGACACGAAAACGACCGAAGGCCTGATCCATGCACCACGTTCGCCATATCAGCATCTTCATCAGCCGTGATCCAGACGAGGTGTATGAGTTTGCCGCCGACCCGCGCAATCTACCGCGGTGGGCCGCTGGGCTGGCACGTTCCGACGTCAGGCAACAGGGCGACGCGTGGGTGGCGGAGGCGCCGTTCGGTCAGGTCCGGATCCGCTTCGCTGCGCCGAACGAGTTCGGTGTCATGGATCACGAAGTCGAACTGGCGTCGGGGCGGGTCGTGCGCAACCCCATGCGCGTTATGCGGAGCAGTGGCGGAAGCGAGTTCGTTTTCACGCTGTTCCGCCAGCCGGATATGAGCGATGAGCAGTTTGCCGCAGATGCGCTTGCGGTCGAGGCGGACCTGCAGCGGCTCAAGGATCTGCTCGAGCAATAGTCACTAGCGGTTCGCCATGGCCGCATCAGGTCTGGTTTCCATCTTTCGAATGGACACCCAGCGCCGTGACCGTCAGCAGAATCAGAGCCATCCCGAGCATCTGTAGTGCAGCCAGACTCTCGTTCAACACCACGACACCGAACAGCGAAGCGGTTACCGGCTCGACCATGGCCACGATAGACGCTACAGCCGGTGCGGTTTGGTTGAGGCCGATAATGTAGAAGATGAAGGACAACCCGGCCCCCAGCACACCCAGCATCACAAACAGGGGCCAATTCGGTGCGTGGAGCACGGCCACTGCCTGTTCCGCATCGCCCATCCAGCCAAGTATGCCAACGAGTACCGCGAACGCTATCACCAGAATCGCCTGGGGGCTGCCGTGAGGGGCCGCGTACTTGAAGGCAAAGATAAACACCGCGTAGGACACGCCGGAAAGCAGGCCGGCTCCGGCAGCGATGGCGGTAATGTCACCCGCTCCGATGTCATAGATGCCGGTTAGCAAAATGACGCCCAGCATCACCATGGCGATCGCCACCCACTTGAATGGAGTGGGCCTTTCGAGCCTGCACGCGAAGGAGACGAGATAGACAAACACCGGTGCGGAGTACATCAGGGTGGCCGCAACCGCAACGCTGCCCTCGGCGATGCTCAGGAAATAGAAAGAGAAGTTGCCTGCCACGCCCACGCCGGCCACTGCCGACCAGAACCACAGCCGACGGCTCGCCAATCCGCTGCTGTCCGGTCGTAACGCAAGCCAGACACCAACGAACAGCAGCCCTATCGCGCCCCGGTAGAACGAGACCACGATCGGGCTCCAGCCCTCAGCGGCGAGAATGCCGCCGATTCCGCCCGACAACCCCCAGCATAGCGCCGCAAGAGCGACGAATAGTGCGCCATGGCTCCCCGTCGTCCCTACTGAACGTTCCCCATTCGGTGGTGCACCATCTAGTAAGTCCCATGCCTTCGGTTCAATGCTGCTGATTTGGAGCTGGGGCGGGTGCGCGTTGCCGTAGCCGCGAGGCAGGCCGCTACACCCGAGCTCGCTCGGCGTGCAAGAGTGGTTGCGTAGCCGAGTCAGTGCGCAGGGTTGGCGCGATGGTGGAAACGAGCGGATAAGCCGCCGGTAGCCCTTGGATACCGGCTCGCTCATCACTGCTTGCGTGTCACCCGCCACACCACATTGGCCAGGTCATCGGCGACGATCAGCGCGCCGCGCGGGTCGACGGTCACGCCGACCGGCCTGCCGCGGGTTTTGCCATCGTCGGTGCGAAAGCCTGTGGCGAAGTCGATCGGCTCACCCGCCGGGCGGCCGTCACGGAAGGGCACGAAGATCACCTTGTAGCCGACCGGGTCCTTGCGGTTCCAGCTGCCGTGTTCACCGATGAACACGCCTTCGGCGAACTGCTCGCCCATGACATCCGAAGAGAAATCGAGGCCCAGTGCGGCCACGTGCGAGCCGAGGGCGTAGTCAGGTGTGATGCTGGCGGCGACCTTGTCCTTGTCCTGGGGGCGCACGCGGTCATCGACGTTCTGCCCCCAGTAGGCGTAGGGCCAACCGTAGAAGCCGCCTTCCTTAACTGACGTCAGGTAATCCGGCACCAGGTCTTCGCCAAGTTCGTCGCGTTCGTTGACTACCGTCCACAACTGGCCGCTTTCCGGCTGTATCGCCATCGCGGTGGGGTTGCGCAGGCCGGTGGCGTAAGGCTTGTAGGCGCCGGTTTCGGCGTTGACCTGCCAGACCATGGCGCGGTCCACCTCGGCTTCCATCCCGCGTTCGGTGATGTTGCTGTTGGAGCCGATGCCGACATACAGGTACTGGCCGTCCGGGCTGATAGTCAGGGCCTTGGTCCAGTGGTGGTTGATCTCCGATGGCAGGTCCGCCACCTTGCTCGGTGGGCCGCTGGCCTCGGTCTGGCCATCCTGATAATCGAAGCGAACGAGTTCGTCCTGATTGGCGACGTACAGATTGCCGTCGTGGAAGGCGAGCCCATAGGGCGCGTTGAGGTCTTCGGCGAACACGGTCTGCAATTCGTAGGTGCCGTCACCGTCCGCATCGCGCAGCAGGGTCAGGCGGTTGCCGCTTTCCACCGAGGTGTTGCCCTTGGCCTTGAGATAGCCGGCGATGACGTCCTTCGGCTTGAGCTTGGCTGCATTGCCGCCACGCCCCTCGGCGACGAGGATGTCGCCGTTGGGCAGCACCAGGGTCTGGCGCGGAATCTTCAGATCGGTGGCGATCGCCGTCACGCTGAAACCGTCCGGCACGGTGGGTACCTGATCGCCCCAGGGTGTTGGCTCGGCGATCTTCATGCTGGGCAGCAGGCCCCGTTCCGGTTCGGGCAGCTTGGGGTTGGTGCCGTAATGCTGAGAGGCGTCCTGCTCGCCGCCGCATGCGCTCAGCAGAACGGCCATGGCCAGGGCGGTCAGTGCGCTTGAGCTTGAATGCTTCATGCCTCACCTCCGTCGCGCAGGTTGCTCAGGCCGATCCAGGTCGCGGCGCACGCCAATACGGTGACGATTACCGACAGCACCAGGCCCAGCGGCATCGTCGCCCAGGCATCCTTGGCGTGCTCCAGCGCATTGATAAAGCCCAGCAGCCAGGTCGCCAGAAGAAGCAAGAAGTACATCAGTGGCCGCCACTTCTTGTGATGGGCGCGGATCAGGTTCACTACCGCGAACAGCAACGCCAGGCCGCAGAACACCAGCCCGCCGGCGATCAGCCAGGCGGCGAAGTTGCTCCACTGAACCTCGTAGGTCTTGAAGTAGGCGATATCGCTCAGCATGGCGCCAAGGAACAGCGGCACGGTCCCGGCGAGCAACGTCCCGTGCAGCGGGTTGGGGACGTGGCGGGAGATGCTATGGGTGGTGGTTTGCGTGCGGTGGGTGATAACGGTCACGTAGATATCCTCATCGCTTGGAGGCCTGACCTCATGCTCGGCGCGGATGCGCTGGCGGCCGGGATCGCTCTGGCTGTGCTTTAAAGGGGATCGTGACGGCGCGGGGTTAGTTCACTGCCGATGGACAGCCGGGTGTCCGTAGCGGCGGGCATGAGTTGACCCTGGCGCGCTCTGACGCAGATGAGACGGGCTCTGGAGCTTTCGGTGGTCGCTGAACTGCTGTCGCTGCAAGCACTCGCAATCAGGCATTGCTGCTGCAAAGTGCGACGTTCTCACGACCGTGTTGTTTGACCTTGTACATGGCGCGGTCCGCTGCGGTCAGCAGTTCGTCGAGGTTCTCGCCATCGACGGGGCACAGCGCGATGCCGATGCTGCATGACACTCGCTGCTCGCCGGCGTCAGTCGCGATGGGCAGGCTGACCGCCTGGAGCAGCTTGTGCCCGGCAGCTTCGGCATCCGCCGCACTGGCGATATCTCTGACCAGCACGACGAACTCGTCACCGCCGTAACGTGCCGCGGTGTCATACATGCGGATCACCTGGCGCATCTGCTCGGCAACGCCGATCAATACCTGATCGCCCACTTCGTGACCGAAGCGATCATTGATGTCCTTGAAGCGATCGAGATCGACGACCATCACGGCAAACGGCGTTCCGTGCCGCTGCAGGTACGCGTAGGCCTCGGCGAAACGGTCAGTCAGCAGCTGGCGGTTGGGCAGGCGGGTGAGCACGTCGTGCGTGGCCAGGTAGGTGGAGCGCTGATACTCGCGCTCAGCCGTCGCGATGGCGCGGTAGTGACGCACCAGCACTGCCGGTAGCAGCCCCAGTGCGGCGACGAGAATCAGCAGGATGGCCAGCGTCTCGCGGGTCAGTACGTCGGCCAGATGCAACTGTCGCTCGATCAGCAACGTGGTTGGCTGCGAACTGCTGCCGATCCCTACCCGCGCCGTCAGGCGTGGCAGCAACAGACGGTCCAGCATGCCGGCTGGCATGGGTGTTGTCGTGAACAGCGAGCTCGATGCACCGACGCCGCTGTCGAGAAACGCCTCGATGCGCAGCTGCCCATCCCTATCAGTGGCAAGCACAGCGTTCCGCAATGCGTCGGTTCTCATCAGCAGCAGGGCAACCATGCTGCTACCGAAGAAGTTAGGGCCGGCGCTTGGATGAGGGGTTTCGGGACGACTTACCGCCTGGAGCAGGATGTAGGCGTCGCCGCCTTCGTACAGGGCGAATACCGGCGAGGCGACCGGTGCCGTGGTTTGCCGGCTACGGGCCAGCGCCTGGGACAGGTGGCCCACCGTCTCCAGTCGGACACCATAGATGGTGCTGGCTTGCACCAGCTTCGGATACATGAACAGCACCGGCCAGGTTTCGCTCAATGGCAGCGATGCCGTTGTCGGCTGCAGCGCCGGGCTGGGAAAGTCCTTGAGTCTGAAGTCGGCGCGCCAGCTGAGGCGTAGCAGTTCCTCGAAGGCGTATTGCTCGGCCAGGGGAACGCCACGTGCCACCTCCAGCATGTAAACCTGCGGGTATGCGGTGACAACGGCCTCGGCATAGCGCGCGGCGGCTGCCTCGTCACTTTGATCGACCGCCTGCAGAAAGGCCGAGAAGCCTGCCAGGACTGCTTCGTTGGTATCGAGCTTGTTGCGTACCGCGGCGGAGATGTTCTGTACCTGCTGGGCGAAGCGGGCATCCCAGCGCTGAATTTCGGACACGAACAGCAGCTGAGCGGAAACACCGGCCAGCAGCAGGGACAACAGGATGAAGGCTGCAAAAGAGCGCCGGCGTTTGGTCAGCATCGATACTTTCTCCCGATGACTATGCACGGGTTCTTAGCCAACCCCTGACGCCTGGTTGCATAGGCCGCCGGTGCGGGTGGCGCCGTGTTCTATCGGCACAACCGCTGGCGTCACGCCAAGCTAGCAAAACGCTATCCTGGGGTCTAGCAGTCGAGCGAAGTGCTATCAGGCACAGTTTTCGTGCCTCACGCACAAAGCAGGTGCTCCGAAGCAGACCATTTGATCCATTTCTTTTCCGTAAAAAGCCAAGTGGCTGATTCATAAGCGAATCATTCTGGTGGCACGCGTTCTGCACTCTCCTCGACAGCCGCCCGTGTGCAAAGGACGGCGGCGTCGCGCACACAGAAAAGCGCCCGCGCCATCGGCGAAGCGCTCAGGTTCAGTCTTGTGTTCGAGGAGTGCGTCATCCATGACTCGGCAATACGTTCCCATCATCGACCTGGCGCCATGTTTCGCCGGCACGCCGGAAGGCAAAAACAGCAGGTCGCCACCGTATACGCCGCGTTCAGAGAGGCGAAAGCTGATGGACATGATCGCCAACTGGCTGGGCAACACACCGGACTTCGCCGTGCCCTTCGCCCTGGCGGCGCTGGGTCTGATCCTCACGGACCGCGCTGGCGTGCTGGCCCTCGGCGCCGCAGTACTTCGTGCTGATGACGCCCAGCGCCGTGACGCTGGCGGTGACGGCAATCAGCCCGGCGCGCTAGGTATTCCCTTTATCCGCGAGGAGCGCCGCTGACGGCCCTGCGGCTTACTGCGCCTGGTTCTGGTTCTGGTTCTGGCTCTGGCTCTGGTCGCTGGAGCGGCAGGTGATCTCGGCATAGGGCTCGTCGGGCGAGTAGTCGCCGGGTACCCGCTCGGTGCGCTGGGTATTGGGTGCGACGCTGAACACCGGCGAGGCCGAGGTATCCGAGCGCGCATCGGCCGGCACGTGGAATTCGCAGGAAATCTGGCCGCCGGTGCGGTTCATCACCTTCACCGCACGCACCCCGAGCAGCTCGCCTTCGACGCCTTCGGACTTGGCCGGCACGCCCATGGGGCTGACCTCGACGTCCAGGCCGTTGAGGTGGGTGATGATTTCCGGCTGGGGTGTCTGCGCGATGGCAAGCGGAGCGCAAAGCGCCAGGCCGCAGGCAAGGACAAGTTGTCTGGTCATGGGAACCTCCGTCATTCGGTCACCTTTAGAAGGAGTCGAGGCCGGTCGGTTCGATGGCCGGACGAATCAATGATTGCAAATGATGAGGCGCTGTCGCAGCGGTCGCTCGGCGCCTAATGGCACTTTGCCGTATTTCGCCTTGCCGTGCCGTTTCCGGCGTGTTGAACTGCTGGTACAGCCGATGTTGTGCGGTGCTGTTCGGGAGTGGCTCACGTGGCTAGGTCTCTGTTCATCGGGTTGCTTGTGCTCTACGGCGGCATGGCTGTCGCTGCAGCCGATGCGACTCTGGAACTGAGTGCGGCGGAGCGTGCCTGGTTGGCCGAGCGGGATTCGGTCAGCGTGTGCGTCGATCCCGACTGGCTGCCGTTCGAGATGCTCAATGCGCGCGGTGAGCACGAAGGTATTGCAGCGGACCTGTTGCGCCTGGTCGCCGAGCGGGCGGGCCTGCCGCTGCAGATAGTGCCTACCCGGGACTGGGATGCATCGGTGGCCGCGTCCAAAGCTGGACGTTGCCAGTTGCTCAGCTTTCTCAATCAGACGCCCGAGCGGGATGCCTGGCTGATCTTCACCCGGCCGCTGTTCACCGATGCCAACGTACTCATCGCCCGCGACGAACACCCCCATGTGGTGAATCTGTCGGCGCTCACCGGCGCAAGCGTGGCGTTGCCTTCCGGCACGTCGGTGGAGGAGCACATCCGACACGATTTCCCTCAGCTGCGCATCATTCGCAGCGAAACCGATGCTCAGGCGCTGATGATGGTCAGCGAAGGCAAGGCCGATCTGACCATCCGCTCGCTGACCGTGGCGGCCTACACCATTCGTCACGACGGCTGGTTGAATCTCAAGATCGCCGGCCAGGTCAGCGGCTTCGACAACCAGTTTCGTATCGGCGTGCTGAACAGCGAACCGCTGCTACGCGACATTCTCGACAAGGCCATCGCGACGGTCACGCCAGTGGAGCTCAATCAGATCGCCAACCGTCACGTGCCGATTCGCGTCGAGACGGCGACGGACTATCGGCTGGTCGTGCAGATGGTGGTGGTGTTCTCGGTGGTATTGCTGACCAGCCTGTTCTGGATCGGGCGCCTGCGCCGGCTCAACGAGCAGCTGCAGATCAAGTCGCAGACCGACTCGCTGACCGGCCTGGCCAATCGTTCGGCACTCGACGGGCGCTTCGCGGTGGCGTTGGAGCAGGCCCGGCGGTATCACCGGCCCCTGTCGATCGTCATGCTGGATATCGACCATTTCAAACGCATCAACGATGAATTCGGTCACCAGATGGGCGACCGCGTGCTGCGCGAAATCGCCGGGCTGCTGCAGAGCTGTCTGCGCGGCACCGATGCGGTAGGGCGTTGGGGCGGCGAGGAGTTTCTCGTGCTGTGTCCGGAAACCAACGGACTGCAGGCCGAGGTGTTTGCCGAGCGTATCTGTGAGCAGGTGCGGGCGTTTCCCTTCAGCACCGGTCAGCGCCAGAGCCTCAGCGCCGGGGTGGCCGAGCTGATCCCGGCGGACACCACCGACAGCCTGCTGCGGCGTGCCGATGCCGCGCTGTATCGGGCCAAGCGTGGCGGGCGCGACCGGGTCTGTCTGGATGTGCCCGCCGAGCAGGGTGAGGCGTGATGCTCAGTGCTTGCCGGGCTTGCGCAGCCTGACGTAGAGATCCTTGCCACCCGTGGCGCTGCTGCCACGGGACTCCAGGTCGAAGCGCTTGGGCTGGTTGGCGATCAGCTCGCTGAGCTTCTTGCAGCCGTACAACCGTGGATCGAAGGCGGGACGCAGCTTGCTGATGTTCTGTCCGAGCGTGCCGAGCTGGATCCAGTCATCTTCTTCGGACAGGTCGTCGAGCACCTTGGCAATGAAGTCCACCGGCACCTGCTGGCAGTTGATCGCATCACCCTTGTCGCTGGTGCGCACGGGCTTGCTACTGGCTTCCTCGACCTGAGCTGCAGCGACAAGCTTCTCCGGCGAGGGGGCTTCGACGGCCTTCGGTGCATCGGCGCGCAGGATCTCGGTGTAGATGAACTTGTCGCAGGCCGAGACGAACGGCGAGGGCGTCTTCTGCTCGCCGAAGCCGTACACCGTCAGGCCTTCCTCGCGGATGCGCGCCGCCAGGCGGGTGAAGTCGCTGTCACTGGAAACCAGGCAGAAACCGTCGAAGCGTCGGGTGTAGAGCAAATCCATGGCATCGATGATCAGCGAGCTGTCGGTGGCGTTCTTGCCCGAGGTATAGGCGAACTGCTGGATTGGCTGGATCGAATAGTCGAGCAGGACCTTCTTCCAGCTGCCCAGGTTGGGTTTGGTCCAGTCGCCGTAGATGCGCTTGACGCTGGCGACGCCATACTTGGCGATCTCCTCGAACAGCCCCTCGACGATGGCGGCGGGCGCGTTGTCGGCATCGATCAGAACCGCGAGGTGCTTCTGCTTGTTCGAACTGCTGGGCTTGCTGGCCATGCTTCTTCCCTGGACGTGAGATCGTCCGACCATAACGCCGACAGCCGTGCCCTGGCCATAGCGGCTTTCGGTCAGGCATGCCGAACGCGGCGGGCTCGGTTAGCATTCGCGCCTTTGAACACAGGGATTGACGGCATGGAACAGCGCGGCACGCTGAAAAGCTGGAACGACCAGAAGGGCTTTGGCTTCATTCGCCCCGAGCAGGGCGGTGAGGATGTGTTTGCGCATATCTCGGCGGTGCATGGCGAACGGCGGCCGCTGGTGGGCGATCGGGTGCTGTATGTGGCCGGGCGCGATCCACAGGGACGACTACGCGCCGAGCATCTGCGGCTGGATGCGCCAATGACGCTGGACCAGCCTTCGATTCGCCAGCGCCCGGGCAGCCCGCGGCAGAGCACCGAGCAGCAGGCTCGCCCACGCGCGTCCGGGCGAGCCGCTGGAAAGCCTGCGCGTCAGCTGGTCGCCGGTAACATTCAGCAGCTTCCGCTCAAGCTGGTGCTGTTCGCGCTGCTGTGCCTGCTGCCGCTGGCGGGTAGCCTTTACCGGTTGGGCACGGCGCTGCCGCTGGCGGTCTATGCCGTCGCCAGCCTGCTGACCTTCTTTCTCTACTGGCGCGACAAGCACAGCGCGCTGAAGGATCGCTGGCGCACGCCGGAAACCACGCTGCATTTCTTCGAGCTGGCGGGCGGCTGGCCGGGCGCGCTGGTGGCGCAGCAGGTCTTTCGCCACAAGACCCGCAAACTGAGCTATCAGCTGGCGTTCTGGCTGATCGTGGTGCTGCACCAGGCGTTCTGGATCGATCTGCTGTTCATCGGCAGTGGTTTTACCCGCGAGCGCCTGGACTGGCTGCTGCGGCTGCTCTGAAACGCGAAAGCCCGGCAAATGCCGGGCTTTCGAACGAGCATCTCGGCTCAGACCTTCTTGACGAACTCGGACTTGAGCTTCATCGCGCCGATGCCGTCGATCTTGCAATCGATATCGTGGTCGCCATCGCACAGGCGGATGTTCTTCACCTTGGTGCCGACCTTGACCACCAGCGACGAGCCCTTGACCTTGAGGTCCTTGATCACGCTGACCGTGTCGCCGTCCTGCAGGGTGTTGCCCACGGCATCCTTGATCACCTTGTCGTTCTCGCCAGCGGCCGCGGCGCTTTCGCTGGCGGACCACTCATGGGCGCACTCGGGGCAGACCAGCATCTGGCCGTCCTCGTAGGTGTATTCGGAGTTGCATTTGGGGCAGGGCGGCAAGGTGCTCACGGCAGGTCCTTCAATGGGAAATTGCGGAAAGCCGTGCATTGTATAAGGTTTTGTTACAAATTTGGGGCCGGCGTGGAATCCAGGCTGGCCAGATTCCACGTGGTTCACGGAGTAGCGCTTACTTCACGGCGGTGAGGCGCTCGTTGCCAGCGCGCAGCTCGCTGTAGCGATGTTCCAGTTCGCGGCGGATTTCGCGGCGCTGGTAGGCCTGGGCGAAACGACGCTGCTGCTCGGCAGTTTTCGGGTTCAGCGGCGGCACTGGCACCGGTTTGCCGTCTTCGCCGAGGGCGACCATGGTGAAGAAGCAGCTGTTGGTATGGCGCACGGTCTTCTCGCGAATGTCTTCGGTGACGACCTTGATGCCGATCTCCATCGATGTGGTGCCGGTGTAGTTGACCGAGGCGAGGAAGGTCACCAGTTCGCCGACATGCACCGGCTGGCGGAACACAACCTGGTCCACCGAGAGGGTAACGACATATTGCCCGGCGTAGCGACTGGCGCAGGCATAGGCGACTTCGTCGAGATACTTGAGCAGCGTGCCGCCATGTACGTTGCCGGAAAAATTGGCTTTATCCGGCGTCATCAGCACGGTCATGGTCAGCTCTGCATGTCCATCTAGCATGGGGGTTACGGCTCCTCGGTGATCAAGGGTTGCTACTTTAGTCGAATGCCTCCCGTCTGTCTGGTGAAACCAGCAAAGCGCTTCATCAAAATTTTCTATCGTCAATGCGGCAAAGGCGCGCACTTGTGTCATTTGGCTGAATAAGCCGGTGCTACGACACAAATATCATCGTATCGAGAATGCCTCTGACGGGCTTTTGTGATGCTCATCACGGAAGTCCGGCGTTGCGCTCATCAGGCAGCACTTTTGTTGACTTGTGCCGGGGTCCTGCCCCGCCACGCTTCCTATAGTCGGCGCCCGCGACGCTCCATTGGCCAACTCCAGACACGGATGATCCTCATGCGCACGCTTGTTCTTGCTCTGCTCGCCTGCTTCGTCCCGCTTGCCCATGCCAGCGAAGAGGCGATGGAGCGATTCAACTATCTGATGGCCGATGAACAGCGGCGTGAGCAGGCCAGCCTGGCCGGTCAGGAACGCGCCGTGTTCTGCTCGTACTGCCACGGCGAAACCGGCAACAGCAAGCGCAAGCACATCCCCAATCTCGCCGGGCAGAATCCGCTGTACCTGTTCCACTCCTTCGAGAAGTTCGCCAGTGGCGAACGCGTCGATTTCGTCATGTCCAAGCTGGCGCAGAATCTCAGCATGGAGGAGCGGGTGAACATCGCGGTGTACTTCAGCCAGCAGAAGGTCAATCCGCCAGAGGGCGCACCGAACCTGGCGTTGCACAAAAGCGGCGAGAAGATCTTCAAGACCACCTGTACCGGCTGCCACGGTGCACATGCCGAAGGCATGGAAACCATGCCGCGGCTGGCCGGCCAGCCCGACGAGTACATCCGCAAGGCGCTGACGCGCTTCCGCGAGAACGACCCCAGCCGTGCCGGTTCGGTGATGATTGGCGTCGCCAGCCACCTGTCCGCAGCGGATGTCGAGGCGCTGGCGGCCTACCTGTCGCACCTCAAGCTGACCCCGGCCGAGGAAATGGCCAACATCAACCGCCTGCGCAAGACCACTGCCGCCGCTCAGTAACGCTGGATCTGCGCCGGTGTGCGGCGCATCAGCACCTCACCATTGCGCACCGAAAGCAGGGCATGGCCCTGGGTGCGCAGCATCTCGTAGTCGTCCGGCGCCGACAACACCAGCAGATTGGCCGGGCGCCCCACTTCCAGCCCGTAGCGCTCGCCGAGGTTCAGGGTGCGTGCGCTGTTGTCGGTGATCAGGTCCAGGCCGCGCTGCAGGTCCTCGTAGCCGAGCATGTGGCAGATGTGCAGTCCGGCTTCGAGGATGCGCAGGATGTTGCCGTTGCCCAGCGGATACCAGGGGTCGACGATGGAATCCTGGCCGAAGCAGACGTTCATTCCGGCGCGGTCGATCTCGGCCACACGGGTCAGACCGCGGCGCTTCGGGTAGGTATCGAAGCGGCCCTGCAGGTGGATGCTCTCGGTCGGGCAGGAAACGAAGTTGATCTTCGATAGCTTGAGCAGGCGGAACAGCTTGGAGCAGTAGGCGTTGTCGTAAGAGCCCATCGCCGTGGTGTGGCTGGCGGTGACCCGCTCGCCTATCTCGCGCACCCGCGCTTCCTCGGCGAGCACTTCGAGAAAGCGTGACTGAGGGTCGTCGGTTTCGTCGCAGTGCACGTCCACCAGGCAGCCCGTGCGCTCGGCCAGGTCCATGAGGAACTTGATCGAGCTGACGCCCTGGTCGCGGGTGTTCTCGAAATGCGGAATGCCGCCGACCACATCGGCGCCCATGGCGATCGCCTCGGTCATCAGCTCGCGACCGCCCTTGAACGACTCGATGCCCTCCTGCGGGAAGGCGACGATCTGCAGGTCGATCAGGTGGCGGGTTTCCTCGCGCACCTCGAGCATCGATTTAAGCGCCGACAGCGTCGGGTCGGTGACGTCGACGTGGGTGCGCACATGCTGGATGCCGTGGTCGACCAGCATGTCGATGGTCTTCTTCGCCCGCGCCTTGGTGTCCTCGTGGGTGACCAGCGCCTTGCGCTCACCCCAGCGCTCGATGCCCTCGAACAGCGTGCCGCTCATGTTCCAGGCCGGCTGGCCGGCGGTGAGGGTGGCGTCGAGGTGGATGTGCGGCTCGATGAAGGGCGGTACTACCAGGTTGCTGGCGGCGTCGATATCGCCCTCGTTGGCTTCGGCCGGCGCCTGCTGCGCGCTGATGGAAGCGATGCGTGCGCCGTCCAGTTCGATGCGGTAGAGGCCGCTGCGGCCGCGCAGGCGGGCGTTGAGGATGTTCATGGTGGCTCCTTGATCAGCGTGCGTCGGTTTGCGTCAGCACCGTGCGCGACAGGGCCAGGCGCTGGCCCTCGTACAGCACAATATAGGCTGCGGCGGCCACCAGTATGCCGACGATGGGCGCCACCCAGGGCGAGAAATAGGCGCAGGCGGCGCCCAGCACGTAGGCCGCCAGGCCCAGGCTGTTGTATTTGGGCAGACGCGCCTCGGCCAGCTTTGGATAGTGCCCGCGATGGCGGTAGAAATAGTCCGCCATGATTACGCCGCCGATGGGCGGGATGATCGAGCCGAGCAGGATCAGGAAGGGGATCAGCAGTTCGTACATGCCGCCGAGCGCCAGCAGCGTGCCGACGAAGGCACCGCCGAGGGTCACCAGGCGGCGACGCTCGGTGCGCAGCAGGTTGCAGCCGGCGGCGGCAAAGTTGTAAATGGTGTTGTCCTGGGTGGTCCAGAGGTTGAGGAAAAGCATCACCACCGCGGCCATCGACAGGCCCTGCAGCACCAGCACTTCGACGATATCCGGCTGCTGGTAGACGATTGCTCCGTAGGCGCCGGCGACGATCATCAAGCCGTTGCCGATGAAGAAGCCGATCAAACTGGCCCATACGGCCACCTTGCTGCTGCGGGCGAAGCGCGTCCAGTTGGTGGCCTGGGTTGCCCCACTGACGAAGGTGCCGAAGATCATGGTGATGGCCATACCGAGGGTCAGGCTGTCGCCCGGCTGCACCGCTAGCAGGCCGTCCAGCCCGCCAATGTCGCGGGTGGCGGTCCACAGCGAGGCGATCAATAGGATCAGCATCGCCGGCACCGCGATACGCGAGAGCAGGTCGAGGCCCTTGTAGCCGACGAAGGCGGTCAGGCAGAAGCCGAAGCCGAACAGCACCATCAACGGCATCGTCCAGCTTTCCGGCAACGCCAGCAGGCGCACCAGGACGATGGCGATGGTCGCCGTGCCCCAGGCGTACCAGCCTATCTGGGTGAAGCCGAGCAGGAAGTCGGAAAGCCGGCTACCGGCCTCGCCGAAGCAGAAGCGCCCCATCAGCACCGAGTTCAGCCCACTGCGGCAGGCGATCAGCCCGAGCGCGGCGGCATAGAGGCCGAGCAGCAGGTTGCCGATCACCGCGGCCCAGAGCATGGTCTTGAAGTCGAAGGCCAGGCCGATCTTGCCGCCGGCGAACATGGTGGCGGTGAAGAAGGTGAAGCCGAACAGCAGGATGGAAGTGGACCACAGCCCCTTGCGCGCGCCGGCAGGCACTTCGCTCAGGGGGTAGTCGGTATCGACGGGCTGTTTCATCGGTGGATGCTCCGCAAGGTCAATGCAGCCCACGGTGCAGATGCCATGCCATTTGCTGACCGATCGGCCAGTTCGGCGCGCTGGCGATAACGCTGCAGCCAGCGTGATTCGTCCCGGTGCGTCAAGCTATCCGTGTGCACTGGGATTGCGCTCTAGCGCGAAGTTCCGCCAAGCGGAGCGACATTTTCTCTATCGCCACGTTCGGCTTATTCAATTGGGGCATCTTCGGCCCCCCTCTTAGGCTTTCCGACGCGCCATAAGCGCATCAGAAAATCGAAGAGGAATCACCCATGTCCCGTATGACCTTCGGCTCCACACCAGCGCGTTTTGCGCTCGGTGTTATTTCCGCGAGCCTCCTTGCGCTGTCTGCCAATGCTGCCCCGCTGACCCGCGACAATGGCGCGCCGGTCGGCAACAACCAGAATTCCCAGACCGCCGGGCCCAACGGTCCGACCCTGCTGCAGGACGTGCAATTACTGCAGAAGCTGCAGCGTTTCGGTCGCGAGCGTGTCCCCGAGCGCGTTGTGCATGCCCGTGGCACCGGCGCCCACGGCGAGTTCACCGCCACCGAAGACATCTCCGACCTGACCCTGGCCAAGGTCTTCGAGAAGGGCAGCAGCACGCCGGTGTTCGTCCGTTTCTCCACCGTGGTGCACGGCCTGCACTCGCCGGAAACGCTGCGCGACCCGCGCGGCTTCGCCACCAAGTTCTACACCGCCGACGGCAACTGGGACCTGGTCGGCAACAACTTCCCGACCTTCTTCATCCGCGACGCGGTCAAGTTCCCGGACATGGTCCACTCCTTCAAGCCGGACCCGCGCACCAACCTGGATGACGACAGCCGCCGCTTCGACTTCCTCTCGCACCACCCCGAGTCGACCCGCACCCTGACCCTGCTGTACTCCAACCAGGGCACCCCGGCCAGCTACCGGATGATGGATGGCAACGGTGTGCACGCCTACAAGTTCGTCAACGAGCAGGGCGAAACCCACTACGTGAAATTCCGCTGGAAGAGCCAGCAGGGCCTGAAGAACCTCGACCCGAAAGAGAACGAGGCGATGCAGGGCAAGGACTACAGTCACCTGAGCCGCGATCTGGTCACCGCCATCGACAACGGCGACTACCCCAAATGGGACCTCATGATCCAGGTGCTCAAGCCGGAGGATCTGGCCAAGTTCGAATTCGATCCGCTGGATGCCACCAAGATCTGGCCTGACGTGCCCGAGCGCAAGATCGGCCAGATGGTGCTGAACAGGAATCCGGACAACATCTTCCAGGAAACCGAGCAGGTCGCCATGGCGCCGGCCAATCTCGTGCCGGGTATCGAGCCGTCCGAGGACCGTCTGCTGCAGGGCCGTCTGTTCTCCTATGCCGACACCCAGATGTACCGCGTTGGTGCCAATGGCATGAGCCTGCCGATCAATCGGCCGAAGGTGGCGGCCAACAACGGCAATCAGGACGGTCAGCTGAACCCCGGCCACACCAACACCAGCGTCAACTACCAGCCGAGCCGCCGTGAGAACCGCGAGGAAACCCCGCGCGCCGTACTCAGCAAACTGGAGCTGAGCGGGACCACCCAGCAGGCACCGATCCAGCGTCAGCAGAACTTCAAGCAGGCCGGCGATCTGTATCGCTCGTTCAGCAAGAAGGAGCAGACCGACCTGATCAAAACCTTGGGTGGCGAGCTGGCCAATGCGGACGACGAGGCCAGGCACATCCTGCTGTCGTTCTTCTACAAGGCTGACGTCAATTACGGCGAGGGCCTGACAAAGGTCGCCAAGGCCGACCTCAAGCGGGTCAAGGCGCTGGCTGCCGAGCTGCAGGACTAAGCAAACGGTTGCTTTTGACCCGGGTCGGGCGATGACCCGGGTCTTTTTTATCGTGGAGGCAGATATGAAAGGTCTTTTGCTGATGGCAGCGCTGCTGTTGGGCAGCGGGGCCGCCCTGGCCGCTGATGGCCCGCTGACGAATGCCGCCGACACGCCAGAGGCGGTCAAACAGCAGTTGCGCGACTATTTCTTCAATGCGGCGCGCTTCGGCGATAACGAGATTCTCGACGAATTCATCCGGGCCGGTTACGACCTGAACAGCGCCGATGGCAATGGCTACACCGCCCTCATCCTGGCGGCCTACAACGGCCATGGCGACACGGTGGAGCGTCTGCTCGCCGCCGGGGCCGATGCCTGCGCCGAAGACAAGCGCGGCAATACGGCGCTGCTCGGCGCGATCTTCAAAGGCGAGCTGGGTATCGCCAAGCGGCTGCTGGCCACCGAGTGCGATCCCAACCAGCGCAACAACGCCGGGCAGACGCCGGCAATGTACGCCGCGCTGTTCCAGCGCGAGGCACTGCTCCAGACGCTGCGCGAACATGGTGCGGACCTGAGCGCGGCGGACCCGCTGGGTAACAGCGTGGAAAGCCTGGCGCGCGGCGAGATCCGCACCCGCTGATCCCTCAGTAGCTCTTGTAGGGCAGGAACTTGCCCGACAGCACCACACTGACGCGATCGCCCTTGGGGTCGCTCTGGCGCTGGATATCCATGGAGAAGTCGATGGCGCTCATGATGCCGTCACCGAATTCCTCGTGGATCAGCTCCTTGATGGTGGTGCCGTAGACGTTGACCAGCTCGTACCAGCGGTAGATCAGCGGATCGCTCGGCACTGCGGTGGGCAGCGAGCCTTTGTAGGGCGCGATCTGCAGCCAGGCGACGGCCTCGTCGGAGAGCTCGAAGAGCTGCCCCAGGGTCTCGGCCTGGGCCTTGTCGAAGGCCATCTGGCCGAGGCAACCGGCGGTGGTCCACTCCTTGGACATGCCGATGCTTTCGGCGACATGCGCCCACTTCAGGCCCTTGCGTACCTTGGCGGAGACGATCATCTGGGTGACCTGTTCACGACTGCTGATCATGGCGAATCCTCATCTGGCGAATGCGAGTGAATGGCCGCACGGGCGCGGCGGGCCTCGGTCGATGCAGGTTCGGTGCCAGGCGTTTCAATCGTATTCGGCTGCCTCGTGCTCGCCGAGCAGGCGACGCTGGCGCGGCGTGGCGGCGGCCAGCACCTCGGGATTGAAACTGAAGTGCAGGTAGGGCGAGAACTTCTGCGCGACCATGCGCCGGCCGTAGTGGATCTGTAGCAGGTAGCGGCTGCGCTCGGCCGTGCGGTTGCGGCTGCCGGCGTGCCAGAGGTCGCTGCGAAACAGCAGCAGGTCGCCGGCCTTGCACAGTACTGGCTCAGGGGCGCGTCCGTGCCATTGCGTTTCGCTCGGGCGCGGCTTGCGCCCGGCGCGGTGGCTGCCGGGGATCACCAGCGTCGGGCAGAGGTCGGCGTCGATGTCGTCCAGATACAGGTGTGCGGTGCAGATCTGCATCGGCAGTTCGAAGGCGGGGTCGGCGAGCAGGCTTTCCGGCAGCTCCATGGCCAGATGGTCGGAATGCAGCTCGCCGCCGATAAAGCCCGGGCGGCTGCGCCAGGCGGTCTGGCCGATGATATGGCAGTCCGCGCCGAGCGCTGCCTCGGCCAGTTCGATCACCCCGGGCAGATCGAGAAAGCGCAGCCAGAACGGCGAACGGTTGAACACGCACTTGAAGTGGTCGTCGACCAGTCCCTGGTAATCCCAGTGGATGGGTTCGAGGCGGTCGATGGCGTCGCGCAATTCCGTGATCGTCGGCGGATCGACCACCGCAGGCAGCAGCACAAAGCCCTGCTGGTGCAGGGCGGCGAGCTGTTGCTGGAGGTCGCTGGACTCAGGCATGGCGGCGCTGGCGGATGACTTTCGCTCAGCATAGGCAGCGTGGGCGCACGTTGAAAGCCGGCTGAAAGCTTGCGGCGCTACTGTGCCGGCGCTGCTGCGGCAGCCAGTTGCGTGGTCACGAGCCGCGCCTCTGCTCTCTCGCTCTGGCGTACCCGGCGGCGTCGCCAGAAGCGGCGCCACCGGCGCGCACCTCGCCTAGTTCGAAACCACCCGTGCGATGGCCTTGGCCAGCGCATCCAGGCGCTCGGCATCCAGTCCGGCGACGTTGGCCCGACCGCTTTCCACCAGATACACCGAATCTTCGGCACGCAGCCGGCGTACCTGCTCGGCGGTCAGGCCGGTGTAGGAGAACATCCCGCGCTGCTGGGCGATATGCGCAAAGCGCTCGGCCAGCCCATATGGCATCAGCGCCTCGACCAGCCCCTGACGAAGGCTGGCGATGCGTCGGCGCATGCGCTCGACCTCGCCCTGCCAGATCTGCCGCAACGGCTCGTCGGCAAGGATCGTCGCCACCACCGCGGCGCCGTGGGCCGGTGGCGTCGACCAGAGGTTGCGTGCCAGCGACGCGAGCTGGCTGCGCACGTCGAGCAGGCGCTCGGCATCGCTGGTGACCGCGATCAGCGCGCCGGTACGCTCGCGGTACAGGCCGAAGTTCTTCGAGCAGGAAGTGGTGATGAGCATTTCCGGCAGCGTTTCGGCGAACAGCCGTACCGCCCAGGCGTCCTCTTCCAGTCCGTCGCCAAAGCCCTGATAGGCGAAGTCGAATAGCGGCAGCAATTCGCGTGCGCGCACCACCTCGAGCACCCGCAGCCAGTCGTCGTGATTCAGGTCGAAGCCGGTGGGGTTGTGGCAGCAGGCGTGCAGCAGCACCACGTCGCCGGGCGGCACCTGTTGCAATGCGGCGAGCATGCCTTCGACATCGAGGCGGTTGTCGGCGCCGACGTAGGGGTAGTGCTGCACGCGCAGGCCAGCGGCGGCGAACAGGGTTTCGTGGATCGGCCAGGTCGGGTCGCTCAGCCAGATGCTGCGCCCCGGCAGGCACTTGGCGATGAACTCACCGGCCAGCCGCAGCGCGCCAGTGCCGCCCGGTGCCTGGGTGCAGCCGGCGCGCTGCTCGCCAAGGGCAATGGCGCGGCTGCCGAGCGCCTGGCGCAGCAGCAGGGCGCCGAACTGGGCGTCGCCGTGGCCGCCGATGTAGCTCTTGCTCTGCTCACCGTCGACCAGGCGCTGCTCGGCCAGTTTCACCGCACGCGGGATCGGCGTCAGGCCCTGGGCGTCCTTGTAGACGCCGACGCCCAGGTCGAGCTTGGCCGGGTTGGGATCGGCGCGATACAGGTCCATCAGGCCGAGGATGGGGTCGCCGGGCACGCGGGGAATCTGACCGAAATGCATTACTTGCGGCCCTCCGCGCTGGCGGCGAGCTGGTCGGTGCGTGCGGCCATGATGAAGTCGTTGCGGTGCAGGCCGCGCATCTCGTGGCTCCACCAGGTCACGGTGACCTTGCCCCACTCGGTGAGCAGGGCGGGATGGTGGCCGACCTCCTCGGCGATGGCGCCGACCGCATTGGTGAAGGCCAGGGCGTGGCGGAAGTTGCGGAACAGGAAGACACGCTCCAGCTCCATGTGGTCGCCGCGCACTTCGATGTTCCAGTCGGGGATTTCGCGGATCAGCTCGGCCAGTTCTTCATCGGACACCTTGGGCGCATCGGCGCGGCAGGCTTCGCATTGGGCTTGGGCAAGGGCGGTCATGGTGGTGGTCCTTTTGTTTGATGGTTGGAAAGCGTAGGTGAGATGGACGGGTCGTACTGGCCGCGTGGATAAGCCTTCGGCGTTATCCACCCTACAAGGCAAGAGGATTCGCGGCCAGGTTCCTTCCGCTGGGGTGTAGGTCAGCGTCGGCTTCGACCAGCACGCTTGGCCTGTAGGCCGAACGGTGTCTTGCGAAACGCGTGAACCGGCCTGCGGCGTTGTCCAGCCTACGCCGCCTTGGGCGGAAACTTCGGCTGGTGCAGGCCCAGGCGCATGGCCTCGCGCACCATGGCCATGATGTCCTGCTGGGCCAGGTCGAACAGCTGCTTGAGGTCCGGCAGGACGAAGTACAGCGGCTGCAGGATGTCGATGCGATAAGGCGTGCGCATGGCTTCCATGGCATCGAACGGCTGCCGCTCCGGCTCGTCGGACAGGCTGTAGAGCGTTTCCTTCGGCGAAGAGAGGATGCCGCCGCCGTAGATGCGCAGCCCGGCCGGGGTATCCACCAGGCCGAACTCGACGGTCATCCAGTACAGCCGCGCTAGATAGACCCGTTCCTCCTTGCTGGCTTTCAAGCCGAGCTGGCCGTAGGTGTGGGTGAATTCGGCGAACCACGGGTTGGTCAGCAGCGGGCAGTGACCGAAGATCTCGTGAAAGATGTCCGGCTCCTGCAGGTAGTCCAGTTCTTGCGGGGTGCGAATAAAGGTCGCGACCGGGAAGCGCTTGCTCGCCAGCAGCTCGAAGAAGCGCTGGAAGGGGATCAGCGCCGGTACGCGCTCGACCTGCCAACCGGTGGTTGCCTCCAGCACGCGGTTGATCTCGCCGAGCTGCGGGATGCGCTCGTGGGGCAGGGCGAGCTGGTCGAGGCCGTCGAGGTATTCCTGGCAGGCGCGTCCTTCGAGCAGCTTCAGTTGCCGCTCGACCAGCGTCTGCCACACCGCGTGTTCGGCGTCGGGGTAATGAATGTGCCCCTGCGCGTCCGGTTCGCGGGCTACGTAGTGGGTGGTCTTCATCGCTACTCCTGGCCGCTTGGGCATTTTGTTGTTGCCCTCATTCGAACCCGAACACGTACCGTCGTGGAGTCCCGCTGTGGCGGAATGTCGCAGTGTGCGCGATCTGTGCTGTAAGGAAAGCGTGACGTTATTGCCGATCGCCGGATCGGCGGCATTGCCAAGTGTGTTATCTGGCAAATAATCTTGACGGAAATTTGCGGCGCTCGAATGAAGCGTCGTCAGCCCCACAACAAAACAACAGGGCCTCGCCATGCGTATCAAGATTCTCTGCCAGAACCGCGTCGGCATCCTGCGCGACATGCTCAATCTGCTGGTGGACTACGGCATCAACGTCGCCCGCGGTGAAGTTGGCGGCGAGCAGGGCAACGCCATCTACCTGCATTGTCCCAACCTGATGAACCTGCAACTGCAGGCGCTGCGGCCGAAGATCGAGGCGTTGCCGGGCGTGTTCGAGTTGCGCAAGGTCAGCCTGATGCCCAGCGAGCGGCATTCCCTGGAACTCAATGCACTGCTCGGCGCGCTGGAATTTCCCGTGCTCTCCATCGATATGAGCGGTGCCATCGTTGCCGCCAACCGTGCCGCCGCGCAGTTGCTCGGCGTGCGTGTCGACGAGGTGCCGGGCATGAGCCTGTCGCGCTATGCCGAGGACTTTGACCTGCCCGAGCTGGTGCGCGCCAACAAGGCGCGGATCAACGGCCTGCGGGTGAAGATCAAGGGCGACGTGTTTCTCGCCGACATCGCCCCGCTGCAATCCGAACACGACGACAGCGAGGCGCTGGCGGGCGCGGTACTGACCCTGCATCGCGCCGACCGGGTCGGTGAACGCATTTACCAGGTGCGCAAACAGGAGCTGCGCGGCTTCGACAGCATCTTCCAGAGCTCGAAGGTGATGGCCGCGGTGGTACGCGAGGCACGGCGCATGGCGCCACTGGATGCGCCGCTGCTGATCGAAGGCGAGACCGGCACCGGCAAGGAGCTCTTGGCGCGCGCCTGTCACCTGTCCAGCCCGCGCGGGCAGTCGCCGTTCATGGCACTCAACTGCGCCGGCCTGCCCGAATCCATGGCCGAGACCGAGCTGTTCGGCTACGGCCCCGGCGCTTTCGAGGGTGCGCGGCCGGAAGGCAAGCTCGGTCTCCTGGAACTGACCGCCGGCGGCACGCTGTTTCTCGATGGCGTCGGCGAGATGAGCCCACGACTGCAGGCCAAGCTGCTGCGCTTCCTGCAGGATGGCGGTTTTCGTCGGGTCGGCAGCGACGAGGAGGTCTATCTGGATGTGCGGGTGATCTGCGCGACCCAGCTCGACCTGTCCGAACTCTGCGCCAACGGTCAGTTTCGCCAGGATCTGTATCACCGCCTCAACGTGCTGTCGCTGCATATCCCGCCGCTGCGCGACTGCCTCGACGGCCTGCAGCCGCTGGCGCTGCACTTCATCGATCAGGCCAGCCGGCAGATCGGCTGTCCGCTGCCGACGCTCTCGCCGCAGGCGCTGGAGCGCCTGGCCGGCTATCACTGGCCGGGCAACGTGCGGCAGCTGGAGAACACCCTGTTCCAGGCGGTTTCGCTGTGCGAAGGCGGCACCATCAAGCCCGAGCATATCCGCCTGCCGGGCTACGGCGCGGCGCAGCCGCTGGGTGATTTCTCTCTGGAGGGCGATCTGGCGAGCATCGTCGGGCGCTTCGAGAAGGCCGTGCTGGAAGGGCTGCACAAACAGTTCCCGAGCAGCCGTCAGCTGGGCAAGCGGCTCGGCGTTTCGCACACCACCATCGCCAACAAGTTGCGCGAGCATGGGCTGGGCAAGGCGGACGGCTGAGGCCATTCGCCCGCGAGCGGCACGCGTGGCTGCCCCAGGGTCGATCGCTCCCACGCTTTGCGGAAGCGCGGGAGCGATTAGCCAACCCCTGCTGCTGGCCAGTGGGATCAGCGCACGGCCTGGGTCACGGCATCGATCAGCGCCTGCAGGTCGATGGGTTTGCGCAGGTGCAGGGTGAAACCGGCGGCCCTGGCTTTTTCCACGTCGCTCAGCGTGCCGTAGCCGGTCAGTGCGATGCTCGGTGTGTGCATGTTGGCGCCATGGTTGCGGATGATGGACATCATCTTGTGGCCGTCGGTGTCCGGCATGCCGATGTCGGAAACGATCACATCGAACGGGGTCTGCTCGGCCAGTTCGATGCCTTGCGCGCCGCCGTCGGCGGTGGTGACGTTGGCGCCTTCGCTTTCCAGCAGTTCGCACATGGTTTCCAGAATGTCCGGTGAGTCGTCCACCAGCAGGATCCTGATGCCGGTCAGGCCGCCCAGCTCAGCGCCGTTCTGCAGCTCGTTGAGTTCCATTTCGGTCTGCAGGTGAATCGGCAGCCAGACACTGAAGCGCGCGCCGCGGCCGATGCCTTCTGAGTAGGCCTCGATATGGCCGTTGTGCGCTTCGACCAGTTGCTTGACCAGCGCCAGGCCGATACCCAGCCCGTGCTTGGTGCGCTGGGCATGGTGCATTTCCGCCTGGCCGAACATGTCGAACACCTTGGGCAGGAAGTCTGCCGAGATGCCTTGGCCGGTATCGATGACATCCAGCCGCGCCTGGTCACCGTCGCGCTTGAGCTGCATGCAGATGCGCTCGCCGCCCTTGGTGAACTTCCAGGCATTGTTCAGCAGGTTCCAGATGATCTGATCCAGCCGCGTCGGATCCGCCTGGATGTAGATCGGCTCGTCCGGCTTGAAGGCTTCGAACACCACGTTCTCGGCCTGGGCCAGTGGTTCAAACACCGCCTCGATGCCACGCAGCACGTCCTGATAGCGCAGCGTGGCGAAATGCAGCTTGAGCTTGCCGGTGCGGATGCGTGAGACGTCCATCAGGTCGTCGATGATGCGTGATTGGCTGCGCACGGCGTTCTGGATGGCCTGCGTAGCTTTGCGCAGGCTTGGCGATGTCTTTGCAGCCGGCGAGCGCGCAAGCAGGTCGGTGTTGAGCTGGATAAGATTCAGCGGGTGCTTGAGCTCGTGGGAGAGTACCGCGAAGAACTGGTCCTTCTGCAGGTTTGCCGCCTGGATCGTTTCCAATTCGTTCTGCTGTTCGGAGCTTTGCTTGCGCTCCTCGGTCAGGTCGCGGGCGATCTTCGCCAGGCCGATGACCTTGCCTTCACTGTCTACCAGCGGATTGACCAGGCCGCTGAAGAAGCGCTGGCTGCCGTCACGGCGAAGATGCCAGCGTTCGTCAGAGGCTTGCCCATGCTCCAGGGCATGTTTGCGTTCGGTTTCCGGCACGCCGGCCTGGCGGTCCTGTTCGGTATAGAGCATATCGATGCACTGACCGATGGCTTCCTGCTCGTCGTAGCCGAACAAGGTCTGCGCGCCGCGGTTCCACGTGGTGATGATGCCGTCGACGTCCAAGGTGATGATGGCGTAGCCCTTGGTGCTCTGCGCGAGCCGCCGCATGTGCGCTTCGCCGGCTTCGAGCCGCTCTTCGGCGCGGCGTCGATCGGTGATGTCGATGAAGGTCAGCACCGCACCCTGAATACGGTCATCGAGGGTGCGGTACGGCAGGAAGCGCGCCAGATACCAGTGATCGCGCTCGCGGTTGCTGACTTCGCGCTCCACCAGATGCAATTCTTCGAAGGCCTGGGCCGCATCCTTGTGTAGCTGCGGATAGTCGAGGCGATGGGTGATATCCAGCAGCGAGCGCCCGGCGTCGTTGCCGATCACATTGAAGATATCGCGCGTGCGCGGGGTGAACCATTTGATACGCAGCTTGCGGTCGACGAACAGAGTGGCGATGTCGGTCGAGGAGATCAGGTTCTGCAGGTCGTCGTTGATCTTGCTGGTTTCGTCGACCTTCGTTTTGAGCTCGAAGTTGACCGTGGTCAGTTCCTCGTTGATCGACTGCAGCTCTTCCTTGCTGGTTTCCAGCTCCTCGGTGGCCGAGCGCAGCTCCTCGTTGATCGCTTGCAGTTCCTCGTTGGAGGCGCGCAACTCCTCGGTGGAGGTCTCCGAGTGCTCCATGGTGATCTGCAACTGCTCTTTGGTCTGCTGCAGTTCGGTCTCCAGCTGGGTCAGTACGCTGTCCTTGGCTTCCGCTCCATCGCTGGCCCCGGTATCCATGCAGGCTTCGACCTCATCGAAGATGACCAGCACGTACTCGTTACCGGCCTCGTTGTCACGGAACGGCCGCACCACCATGTTCACGTAGAAGCTGCGACCGTCGCGCTCAAGGCGCACCCGGCGCGCTTCCACGCTCTTGCCCGTATGCGTTGCCTGATACAGCGCGGTACGCAGTTCCAGGCGCAGTTGTGGATGGACCAGCGTGGTCAGGTTCAGCGAAGGCTCGCCGCCGACATAGCGCAGGAAGTTGCCCGCCTTATCGGACATGTGCACGATCTCGGCTTCCTGATTGACGATGACGCTGGGTGGTGCGTACTGCTCAAGCGCCCGCTGGTGCACGTCGGCAAAGGAGAACTTCTTGCTGCGTCGGCTCGGCTCGCTGAACGGTGGTTGAGTGGGGGCGGAAAACGAGAAGCCCTGGAAAGGCCCTACCGGAGGCCGACGCAGCGATGCACCCACTTCCCTGGCGCGATAGATGCGGTTCTTTTTATCCACCGGCGTGAACAGCTGGGCGCAGGCGTCGGCGGTTTCAGAGTTGCCAAGGAACAGGTAGCCGCCAGGATTGAGGGCGAAGTGGAACATGCGCAGCACTTCGATCTGGATGTCCTTGTCCAGGTAGATCATCAGGTTGCGGCAGGAGATCAGGTCCAGTCGCGAGAACGGCGGGTCGCGCAGGATGTTGTGGCGGGCGAACAGGATTCGCTCGCGCAGCTCCTTGTGCAGGCGGAACTGATTCTGGTCCTTTACGAAATACTGCCGCAGTCGGGTCGGCGACACGTCGGTCAGGATGGCTTCCGGATAGGCACCGTTGCGCGCGGTTTCCAGAGCGCGGTCGTCGATATCGGTGGCGAACACCTGCAGTTTCAGCTCGCTGCCCGCGCCGGTGATTGCGGCCTGGTCGGCCAGCAGCATGCCCAGTGAATAGGCTTCCTCCCCGGTCGAACAGGCCGCCGACCAGACGCGCAAGGTCTTGTCATCGGTGCCGGCCTTCTGCTCCAGCAGCGCCGGGATGATGTCGCGCTCCAGTGCTTCGAAGGCGTCCCGGTCGCGGAAGAAATTGGTCACGCCGATCAGCATGTCGGCAAGCAGTTCCGGTGTCTCCTCCGGACGGCCCTGCAGGTAGCGCGCATAGCTCGGCATGTCGGGCAGTGCGTTGACCTGCATGCGTCGTTCGATTCGCCGCAGCACGGTTGCCTGCTTGTAATGCCGGAAGTCATGGCCGGTGCGCGTGCGCAGCGCGGCGAGGATCTCGCGCAGCGCCAGTTCGTTGGGTTTGGACTGGATATGTGCGTCGGCGTATTCCACCTCGGCCTGCTCCGCGCCCGCCTGTTCGGTATCGCCGCTGGACAGGCTCGGCTCGTGGCGCGCCAGCAATGCCTGCATGTTGCGGCACAACTCGATCAGTTTCTGCGGCATTTCCGCCACCGGCAGCACGATGTCGACCATGCCGGTTTCGATGGCGCTGCGCGGCATCGAGTCGAACTCTGCGTCCGCAGGGGCCTGCGCCAGGGTCACGCCGCCCTGTTCCTTGATGCGGGCCAGACCGACCGAGCCATCCGAGCCACTGCCGGAGAGTACGATGCCCAGCGCATGGCTATGGTGCGCATCGGCGAGGGCCCGAAAGAACAGATCGATCGCGACCTGGGGCCCGCGTTCGCGGGTCGGGGCGAGCAGGCGCAGATAGCCGTCGTTCATTGACAGATCCATCGCCGGCGGAATCACGTAGATGTGGTTGCGCTCGATAGCCACCGGCCCGCGCACTTGCAGCACCGGCATGCGGGTGAGGTTCTGCAGGATCCTGTCGACATTGCTCTCGTGATTGGGCGAGAGGTGCATGATCACCACGAAGGCCATGCCGCAATCGGCTGGCATGTGTTCGAACAGACTCATCAGTGCCTTGAGGCCGCCCGCGGAAGCGCCGATCCCGACCACTGGAAACTGCAGCGTGCTGCGGGTCAGGGTGTCGTTCTTGGGCGTGGCTGGCTCGGGGCTGGTGCTCATCGGTTCCTCTGTTCTGGCGTTTCCGCGGCGCTGGAAGGGGCAGCAGTCAGAGAATGTCCACCTGGCCTGCGGCACCGCCGAACCGATGATAGGGGTTTGCGCCGTCAATTACTGCCTGGCCGATGTTCAGCACTCGATGATGTTCACCGCCAGCCCGCCGCGAGCGGTCTCCTTGTACTTGCTCTTCATGTCGGCGCCGGTCTGGCGCATGGTGCGGATCACCTTGTCCAGCGAGATGAAGTGGCTGCCGTCGCCACGCAGGGCCATGCGTGCGGCGTTGATGGCCTTCACCGCGCCCATGGCGTTGCGCTCGATGCAGGGCACCTGCACCAGCCCGCCGACTGGATCGCAGGTCAGGCCGAGGTTGTGCTCCATGCCGATCTCGGCGGCGTTTTCCACTTGCTGTGGTGTGCCGCCGAGCACCTCGCACAACGCGCCTGCCCCCATCGAGCAGGCCACGCCGACTTCGCCCTGGCAGCCGACCTCGGCGCCGGAGATCGAGGCGTTCTCCTTGTAGAGCATGCCGATGGCGGCGGCGGTGAGCAGGAAGCGCACCACGCCGTCCTCGTCGGCACCCGGCACGAAGCGCATGTAGTAATGCAGCAGCGCCGGAATGATGCCCGCCGCGCCGTTGGTCGGGGCCGTGACCACGCGGCCGCCGCTGGCGTTCTCCTCGTTGACCGCCAGCGCATAGAGATCCACCCAGTCGAGCACGTTGAGCGCATCGCGCAGGTTGGCCTCCGGGTGCTCGCTGAGCTGGCGGTACAGGCCCGCCGCGCGCCGGCGCACCTTGAGCCCGCCGGGCATCACGCCTTCGGTACGGCAGCCGGCCTCCACGCAGTCCTGCATCACCTGCCAGATGCGCAGCAGTCCTGCGCGGGTTTCGCCTTGTGGACGCCAGACCGTTTCGTTGGCGAGCATCAGCTCGCTGATGGTCAGGCTGTGCGCCGTGCAGTGGGCAAGCAGCTGTGCAGCGCTGTGGAAGGGGTAGGGCAGCGGCGTCGCGTCCTCGACGATGCGGTCGTTGCCGGTGGCGTTTTCATCGATGACGAACCCACCGCCTACCGAGTAGTACTCGCGGCTGCGCACTTGCAGCCCGGCCGCATCGAACGCGCGGAAGACCATGCCGTTGGGGTGGAAGGCCAGCGGCTTGCGGATGAATTGCAGATCATGGCCGACATCGAAGCGAATGGACTTTTCGCCCAGCAGACGCAGCGCGCAGGTCTCACGTATCGCCGCCATGCGCTGAGGAATGTTCGTCGTATCCACGCGTTCCGGCCGCTCGCCTTCGAGACCGAGCAGCACTGCCTTGTCACTGCCGTGGCCCTTGCCGGTGGCACCGAGGGAGCCATACAGCTCGACCTTCAGATGGTCGGTGGTAGCCAACAGTTGGTCCTGCCGCAGCCCCTCGGCAAACAGCAGGGCTGCCCGCATCGGCCCCACCGTGTGTGAACTGGACGGGCCGATACCGATCTTGAACAGGTCGAAGACGCTGAGTGACATGAGGTGCTCCGGGGATAAGGGCTCGTATAAGCCTAGCCCTTCAGGCGCTGGCGAATGTTGATCGCACGCGGCGGCAGTGACGATCGGCCGAGTGTCTTTGCGCCAGGCCTATCTGCCGGCCACTGTCGAACCACCCCAGGGGTTGGCTTCCAGGCTGTTATGCACGGCGGTCGCCGCCTGGGCAGCCTGGCCGATGGCGACACTGATCTGCTTCAGACCCATGGTCACGTCACCGATGGCGTACAGCCCGCGCAGCGATGTCTGGCGGTGCTCGTCGACGTTCACCCCGCCGCACTCGTCGCAGTCGAGGCCAAGCTGCACGGCAAGTTCGGAGCGAAAGCGTGCGCCGAGGCTGGGATAGATGATGTCGAAGTGGTGCCGCTCGCCGCGCCAGGTCAGCAGTTCGATGCCGGTCTCGCAGGGGTGCAGTGACTCGACGCGGTCGCTGATCACGCGGATGGCGTAATGCTCGGCCAGGGCGATAGCCTGATCGCAGGCGTCCTGCTCGCCGTGCACCACCACGGTGACCCGGTCGGTGAAGGTGCGCAGGAACACCGCGTGGCTGATGGCATTCTCCGCTTCGCCATACACGGCGACGTTGTCACCGTCGACTTCATAGCCATCGCAGATCGCGCAGAGCCGGACCTTGCCCTCAGCGATCGCCGTTTCGATGTCAGGCATGTCCGGCAGACTGTCCTCGATGCCGGTAGCCAGAATGATCCGCCGTGTGACGCAGACGTTTTCACCGTAACGCACGCTGAAGCCCTCGGTATGCGGCTCGATATGCTCCACGCGGCCGTGTTCCAGGCGCGCCCCGTAACCGCTGGCCTGCTCGCGCAAGCGCGCCAGCAGGTCGTTGCCGTTGATGCCCGGCGGGAAGCCCGGGTAATTGCGTGAGCGCGGTATCCACGAAGCCCGGCTCGAGCCGGCATCCACGACCAGGCAGCTGCGCCGGAAGCGCGCCAGGTACAGTGCCGCGGTCAGGCCGGCGGGTCCGCCGCCGACGATCAGGCAATCGGTCACTGTTGTGGATGGGTTCGCTTGGTCGGTAGTCATCACATGGCCCGGGGCTGTGGTAGCCAGTAGAAGGCGGTGCCGGCGAGAAGTTCGGCCTAGCCGATGGATGCAATGTTCAGTTTTGCGAGCTGGTCGGAGCTTCAGCCCTTGTGCCAGAGCCTTCGATAGCCAACACTGCGCGGCTCGGTGACCAGGCGGATCCAACCCGTACTGATCGGTCATCGCCATTCCAATAAAGACCAGCCTGCGACCTCACTCGCGGTGCACTGGTCGCCTCGCTACAAACGTCGGCCACGCCTCACCAGGTGACGGCTGAACCACATCGAATCGCAAACACCACTCGAACGGAGCTCACGAGGCGCCGTGCCGAGCCTATTTCCCGTGGGGGTAAACGTGTTCAAGTCTCTGGTTGTTGCGCCGTTCGCGGCGCTGGTTCTCACCCTTTCTCCGCTGATTGCGCAGGCCGCAGAACCCATCGTCATCAAGTTCGCCCACGTGGTGGGGGACGACACCCCCAAGGGCAAGGGCGCACTGTTGTTCCAGACGCTGGTGCGCGAGCGCCTGGCTGGCAAGGTGGATGTCGAGGTGTATCCGAACTCGACACTGGTCGGCGACGCTGACGAGATGCAGGCCTTGCTGGACAACAAGGTGCAGATGCTGGCGCCGTCGCTGTCCAAGTTCATCGAGTACTCGCCGAAGCTGGAAGTGTTCGACCTGCCGTTCCTGTTCGATGACGATGCGGCGGTTGCACGCTTCCAGAAGCGCGAAGCAAGCCGGGACCTGCTGCGTTCGATGGCTGGGCGTGGCATTTATGGGCTGGCCTACTGGAATAACGGTCTCAAGCAGCTGTCGGCCAACCAGCCGCTGCAAACCCCGGCCGATGCGGCGGGGCTGGCGTTCCGCATCCAGCCCTCGCCGGTGCTCGAGGCGCAGTTCGCTGCGGTCGACGCGAAGGCTGTGCGGCTGCCGTTCTCGGAGGTGTCCAAGGCCATGCAGAGCGGTACGGTGCAGGGTACCGAGGGTCCGTGGTCGAACATCCGTGGCCAGAACGCCGGGCTCAAGCAGAGCTATGTCACCGAAACCAATCACGGTGTACTCAACTACATGCTGGTGACCAACTCCGAGTTCTGGACGAGCATCCCCTTTGCCGTACGTTCGGAGCTGGAAAACATCGTGCTTGAAGTGACCCAGACGGTGAATGCCGAGGCTGCGGCCATCAATCAGCGTGAGCGTGAGCAGATTCTCGCCAGCGGCAATACCACACTGGTCACGCTGACCCCGGCGCAGCGCCAGGCCTGGCGCGTGAAGATGCAGCCGGTGTGGAAGTCGTTCGAAGCGCACATTGGCGCGGACATCATGCGCGCCGCGCTGGCCGTCAACCGCCGTTGAGGCTGCCGACTCCGGCCCTGCCTCCGGATCTGTCATCGGAGCGCTCTGCGACGGGCCTTGCCAGGCTCGTCGCAGCGGCTGCCCGTGCGAGCAAAACGCTGTTTCGAGAGCTGGTCGCACTTTCTGGCCTTGTGCCATCCGCGGCGTTCACTAAGACTTTCGTACTAGCTGCGGACGGCCCTCACGCCGTGTTGTCGCAGCTGCATTCCAATAAAGGCCAGCGACGACTGCCGCAAGCGCGTCGATCGGGCTACCTCAGAAAAGACCGGCTGCGCGACGTGTGAGCCGGACCTTTATTCATTTCGACTAACCACTCGAACGGTGCTCACGAGGCGCCTTCGGGCATTTCCCATTGGGGGTCAGATGTACAAGTCTTGTGTCGCTGCGCTGGTTGCAGCGCTGTATTGGTTCAGTGCCCCGGCCATGGCTGCCGAGGCCGAGCCGATCGTCATCAAGTTCGCCCACGTGGTGGCGGATGACACGCCCAAGGGCAAGGGCGCGCTGCTGCTCAAACAGCTGGTCGAGCAGCGCATGGCCGGCAAGGTGAAGGTCGAGGTCTACCCGAACTCGACACTGGTCGGCGATGCGGAGGAGATGCAGGCGCTGTTCGACAACAAGGTCCAGTTGCTGGCGCCCTCGATGTCGAAGTTCGCGCCTTACACCAAGAAGCTGCAGGTCTTCGACCTGCCATTCCTGTTTGACGACGCCGAGGCGCTGCAGCGTTTCCAGAAGCGCGAGGCGGCGCGTCAGCTGCTGCGCTCGATGGCCGATCACGGCGTCTACGGACTTGCCTACTGGAACAATGGTCTGAAGCAGCTTTCCGCTACGACACCGCTGCGCAAGCCGAGCGATGCCAACGGCCTGGCCTTCCGCATCCAGCCGTCGCCCGTGCTCGAGGCGCAGTTCGCGGCGGTCGGTGCCAAGTCCGTCGTGCTGCCATTCGCCAAGGTCTACGAGTCGCTCAAGGGTGGTGTGGTGCAGGGCGCGGAGAATCCCTGGTCGAACATCCTCAGCCAGAACATGCACAGCGTTCAGCCGTACATCACCGAGAGCAACCATGGCGTGCTCGACTACATGCTGATCACCAACAACGATTTCTGGCTGAGCATGCCGTTCGCCGTGCGCTCCGAGCTGGAAGGCATCATCCTTGAAGTGACCCAGGCGGTGAACCGTGAGGCCGCAGCGGTGAACCGGCGCGATCGCGAGCGCATTCTTGCCAGCGGCAGCAGCCAACTGATCACCCTTACACCTGAGGAGCGCCAGGCCTGGCGCGAGCAGATGCTGCCGGTCTGGAAAACCTACGAAGCGGACATCGGCGCCGATCTGATCCGCGCTGCGATGACGGTCAATCGTCGTCGCTGAGACGACGGCGCAGCTCGCCGGCCATGTAGGCCGGCGAGCTGGGGCGTTCAAACCGCTCCCCCTCCTGTTCCAGCCATTCGGCCAGCACTCGCGCATTGTTCTGCTGTTCGTCGCGCGCGGCATATACCAGCGTCAGCGTGCCCCGCTCGGCGAGCTCCAGCAGAGGCCACCAGTGCTCGGGATGTGCCGCCAGCTCGCCGCGGTAGCGCCGGCTGAACTCGTCGAACTGCATCGCGCCGCCCTTGAACGCCTTGCGCAGCTCGACCGATGGCGCGAGGTCCGCTAACCACGCGTGCAGCGCCAGGTTGTCCTTGCGGAGGCCGCGTGGCCACAGCCGATCGACCAGCACACGTTGCCCATCCTCTGGGTCGGCAGGCAGGTAGGCGCGTTTACAGCGGATCATCGTGTGGCACCCCTTCGTTCGTGATGAACAGCTTAGGTGAAGATGCCGCAGTGGTTAGGGTGTATATCACTTTGTAGGGTGTATAAAGAACCACGGCGCACAGGGTTCTGTTTACCCTGTACTTTGATATCACCTTGATTTCATTGGCCTATCCGAACGGCACGTTTCCTGTAGCAGGGAATGGTGGTTACCCCCATTCGCGAAAGGAGCGATGACATGAAAAGCGCAACGGTTCTGATGGCGGCAGCGGTAGTTCTGGCGAGCAGTATGGTCAGCGCGGACGAGGTTCTGGAGGTGCACGAGGATCGTGCGGTTGGCGGTGGTTTCGGCGGGCTCAGTGGCTTCATGCTCGGCGCGGCGGCGGGCGGCCCGATCGGGGCGCTGGTCGGTGGCGGCATCGGCTATCTGGTCGGGCAGGGCGCCCAGCAGGCGGCCGGGCTGGAGCAGACGTTGTACGTGGTAAAACGCGACGATGGCAGTATCAGCCGCATCCGCACGTCCGACGGCGGATTTCTGCAAGGTCAGCACATCGAGCGCAATGGCGCGCAGGTCACCGCGTCGGCGAAATGACTGAGTGGGTAGTCTGCTGGCGCGCGGATGGAGGATGATCGCGGCTGACAGTCATTCAGGAGGTACCGATGAGTTATTCCGTTCTGCATGTGGTGCATCTGCTGGCCGCGATTTTCTTCATCGGTACGCTGTTCTTCGAAGTGATGATCCTCAGCCGTATCCGCCAGCAGATTGGTGAACAGATCATGCCGCTGGTGGAGCGCGCCGTTGGCGCCCGCTCGCGGGTCGTGCTGCATTGGGTGGTGCTGTTCGTCTATGGCGCGGGTATCGGCCTGGGCTGGTATCACCGCCAGGCGTTGGCCGATCCGTTCGCCAGCAGCTTCGCCACGCTTCTGTCGTTGAAGGTTCTACTGGCTATCGGCGTGTTCTTCACCTTCGGCCTGGTGGCGATCCTGCTGCGCAAAGGCCGCATGACGCCGACGCGTTACCGCGCCATTCACTGGGCAATTCTGCTGCAGATGATCGGTATCGTGCTGCTGGCCAAGGGCATGTTCTACGTGCATTGGTAAGGCTGAGCACATACCAGTTTCACCAGCGACAGTCATGACCACGGTCAATTCGACCGAAGCTTCGCTTCCTGCTTATCGCGCCTGATTCAGTCGCCGCAGCCTCGTTGCTTTAGCGGCAGCGGGGTCTATGGTGGCTGCATCGTTTCCCGATCAGCAGAGGTTAGCCATGGATTTCGCCTACAGCCCACGCGTCGAGGCGCTGCGCCAACAGCTGCGCGCCTTCATGGACCAGCACATCGTGCCGCGCATCGGCGCCTGGCACGCGGAGGTGGCGGCCGGACAGTATCCGGTGTCGTTCATGGACGACCTCAAGGCGCTGGCGCGTTCGGAAGGGCTGTGGAACCTGTTCCTGCCGTCGCTGCGCGAGGATGAGCCGGGCATGGGCCTGAGCAATCTGGAGTACGCTCCGCTGGCCGAAATCATGGGTCGCGTGCACTGGGCCTCCGAAGTGTTCAACTGCAACGCGCCGGACACCGGCAACATGGAGCTGCTGCACATGTTCGCCACGCCGGAGCAGCGCCAGCGCTGGCTCGGGCCGTTGCTCGAAGGCGAGATCCGCTCGGCCTTCGCCATGACCGAGCCGGATGTGCCGTCCTCCGATGCCACCAACATCCAGACGCTGATTCGCCGCGATGGCGACGACTACGTGATCAACGGCCGCAAGTGGTTCATCACCAACGCCTCGCACCCCAACTGCAAGCTCTTGATCGTCATGGGCAAGACCGACCCGGACGCCGAAACCCATCAGCAGCAGAGCATGATCCTGGTGCCGTTCGACACACCCGGTGTCGAGCTGGTGCGCAACATTCCGGTGATGAACCACATCGCCCCGGAGGGCCACAGCGAGCTGCTGCTGCGCAACGTGCGGGTGCCGGCGAGCAATCTGCTGGGCAAAGAGGGCGACGGCTTCATGATGGCCCAGGCGCGCCTCGGCCCTGGGCGCATCCACCACTGCATGCGCTCGATCGGCATGGCCGAGCTGGCGCTGGAACTGATGGTCGAGCGCTGCCAGGAGCGCAAGGCGTTCGGCAAATACCTGCAGCAGTATTCCAACGTCGCCGACTGGATCGCCGAATCGCGCATCGAGATCGAACAGGCGCGACTGCTGGTGCTCAAGACTGCCTGGATGATCGACGAGGTCGGCGCCAAGGCAGCGCGCAAGGAAATCTCGATGATCAAGGCGCTGGTGCCGCGCATGCACATCAACGTGGTCGACCGCGCGATCCAGGTCTACGGCGCCATGGGCCTGACCCCGGACACGCCGCTGGCCGACATGTGGACCGGTGGCCGCGCCCTGCGCTTTGCCGACGGCCCGGACCAGGTGCATCTGCGTAGCATCGCCAGGATGGAAATCAAGGCCAGTGAAGCCACGCGCGGTGCGACGGCGGCCTATCTAACCCCACCCGGTCGTCACTGAGCGCGCCGTCCTGCTGGCGGCGTGGGTTCGATCTGCGCCGCCTTCTCCTTCTTGCGCTACCGCACAGAAACGTCCCTGCCACGCCGCCGCCCTCGCATTTGCCCGGTACTGACCTAGGCTTGGTCATAACAACGTCTTCGTTCTCCATCAGGGTGTTTCTTTGACATGGAACAACGAAAGTGGTGGCCCGGCGCGTCCTTGATTGCAATCAAGGGGAGTCCCGTCAGCGGTCACCTACCATTCGCCCCACGTCGACAGTGGATTTAGGTGATCTGATGGTTTCCCGTGGACATTCGTCGCTGGCCGGTACCGCACGTGCCTGGATCAGTAGCTTGCTCATTTTCCTGAGCCTGGCAGTTTGCTCAGTTGCGGTGCAGGCCGTTGAGTACGAAGTCGAGCAGCAGCGCATCGAGCAGTTCTTCCCCGGTGCGAGCATTTCCGAGCCCGAGGGCGACTATCAGGTTCGAACGCTGCGCAAGGGCGACGAGATCCTCGGCTACGCCTTCCAGAGCATCAATGTCACCAAGATTCCGGCCTATTCCGGCAAGCCGATCAACATGCAGGTGCTGCTCGATCCGCAGGGCGTGATCCGCGACGCCTATGTGCTGGAACACCACGAACCGATCCTGCTGATCGGTATTCCCGAGCAGAAGCTGCACGATTTCAATGCCAAGTACGAGGGCATCAAGGCTGACCAGCGCGTCGTGGTCGGCCGCTCCAGCGACAGCAATGCGGTGACCATCGATGCGGTAACCGGCGCCACCGTGACGGTGATGGTGGTCAACGAGGTGGTGATGCGCGCCGCCCATGAGGTGGCCGTATCGCTGGGGCTGATCGAGGCGGGCAACACGGCGCGGCCGAAAATCGCCCTGGTGCGCGAAGACGTTTACCAGCCGGCCGACTGGACCGAGCTGACCGGCAATGGCGCGATTCGCCGACTGCACCTGACGCGCGGGCAGATCGACGAAGCCTTCAAGGGGACCGAAGCCGAAGGTATCGACGAAGCTTCCCCGGAAACTGCCGACGAAACCTTTATCGATCTCTATGTGACAGAACTGAATCCGCCGACCATCGGCCGCAACCTGCTGGGCGACAACCAGTACCGCTTCCTGATGGAAGAACTCAAGCCGGGCGAGCACGCCATCGCCGTGCTGGGCAGCGGTGAGTATTCGTTCAAGGGCTCGGGCTACGTGCGCGGCGGCATCTTCGATCGGGTTCAGCTGCGCCAGTTCGGCGACATCATCAGTTTCCGCGATCTCGACTTCCAGCGACTCAACGATATCTACATCGACGGTGCACCGCGTTTCAGCGAGATGGCGATCTTCATCGTCCGCGAGGCGGCGCGTTTCGATCCGGGCTCGCCCTGGGTGCTGGAGCTGCTGGTGCGCCGGCAGATCGGGCCGGTCAGCGGCATGTTCACCAGCTTCGAGCTGCCCTACCAGATGCTCGACGAATACATCGAGCGGCCGCAGCCCACCGCCGAGGAGCTGGCTGCAATCGAGGAAGCCAACCGGCCGATGTGGGTCAACATCTGGTACCAGAAGACCTTCCAGATCGGCGTCATCCTCGCGGCGCTGGGCCTGCTGACGGTCATCCTGTTCCTGCAGGACAAGTTCACCCAGAAGCCGCAGTTCCTGCACTGGCTGCGCCGCGGCTACCTCGTGTTCACCGTGGTGTTCATCGGCTGGTATGCGCTCGGGCAGCTGTCGGTCGTCAACGTGCTGACCTTCGTCCATGCGCTGTTCCAGGATTTCCGCTGGGAGCTGTTTCTCTCCGATCCGGTGATCTTCATCATCTGGACCTTCACCGCTGCCACCATCCTGCTCTGGGGTCGTGGCGTGTTCTGCGGCTGGCTGTGCCCGTTCGGCGCGCTGCAGGAGCTGATCAACGAGGCCGCGCGCAAGCTGAAGATTCCGCAGTACGAGCTGCCCTTCGCGGTGCACGAACGGCTCTGGGCGATCAAGTACATCATCCTGCTGGTGCTGTTCGGCATCTCCCTCGAGTCGATGATGATGGCCGAGAAGGCCGCCGAGGTTGAGCCGTTCAAGACCGCCATCACCCTCAAGTTCGACCGTCAGTGGTGGTTCGTCACCTACGCGGTGTTCCTGCTGGTCATCAACATCTTCACCCGCAAGGTGTACTGCCGCTACGTCTGCCCGCTGGGCGCGGCGCTGGCGAT
Organism: Stutzerimonas stutzeri RCH2; assembly: GCF_000327065.1. Lineage (NCBI taxonomy): Bacteria > Pseudomonadati > Pseudomonadota > Gammaproteobacteria > Pseudomonadales > Pseudomonadaceae > Stutzerimonas > Stutzerimonas stutzeri. The sequence continues at coordinate 866,840 of NC_019936.1, forward strand.
TCCGACCAAGCTGCGTCTGTTCGACTGGCTCAAGCGCCGCAAGGAGTGTGGCGACCCATGCCAGCTCTGCGCCAAGGAGTGCGAGATCCAGGCGATCCATCCGGACGGCCGCATCAATGCCAACGAGTGCCACTACTGTCTCGACTGCCAGATGACCTATCACAACGAGAACAAGTGCCCGCCGCTGGTGAACAAGAACAAGCGCAACAAGCGCGGCAAGAAAGCGCCGGCCTCCGCCGAGCTGATTCCCGTGGTGCAAGTGGTGGAACCCTGAGCCGTCGCCGCTGGCGAGGTGCTCGATCGATGTGTTTGAAGCAGATGTCCCAAAGGAGCGAAACCCCATGAGTGACAAGAGCAAGAACAATCCCGAGGTACTGGAGAAGGGCGGCATGAGCCGTCGCGGTTTCCTCGGTGCCAGCGCGGTAACTGGCGCGGCCGTCGCGGCCACTGCCTTCGGTGGCGCGGTAATGAGCCGCGAGTCCTGGGCTGCAGCGGTAAAGAATGCGCAGCAGAACATCCACGTCGCCCCGGGCGAGCTGGATGACTACTACGGCTTCTGGAGCGGCGGCCACCAGGGCGAAGTCCGCGTGATGGGCATCCCGTCGATGCGCGAACTGATGCGCATCCCGGTGTTCAACGTCGACTCGGCGACCGGCTGGGGCCTGACCAACGAAAGCCGCGCGATCATGGGCGACAGTGCCAAGTTCCTCAACGGCGACTGCCACCACCCGCACATCTCGATGACCGACGGCAAGTACGACGGCAAGTACCTGTTCATCAACGACAAGGCCAACACCCGCGTCGCACGTATCCGCCTGGATATCATGAAGTGCGACAAGATGCTGACCGTGCCCAACTGCCAGGCGATCCACGGTCTGCGTCTGCAGAAGGTGCCCTATACCAAGTACGTGTTCGCCAACGCCGAATTCGTCATCCCGCACCCGAACGACGGCAAGGTCTTCGATCTGCAGGATGAGAACAGCTACACCATGTACAACGCCATCGATGCCGAAACGATGGAGATGGCCTTCCAGATCATCGTCGATGGCAACCTCGACAACACCGACATGGACTACACCGGCCGCTTCACCGCAGCCACCTGCTACAACTCGGAGAAGGCCTACGACCTCGGCGGCATGATGCGCAACGAGCGCGACTGGGTCGTGGTGTTCGACATCGAGGCGGCGGAGAAAGCGGTCAAGGCCGGCAAGTTCACCACCCTCGGCGACTCCAAGGTGCCGGTGCTCGATGGTCGCAAAAAGGGCGACAAGGACAGCGAGTTCACCCGCTACATCCCGGTGCCGAAGAACCCGCACGGCTGCAACACCTCGTCCGATGGCAAGTACTTCATCGCCAACGGCAAGCTCTCGCCGACCGTGTCGATGATCGAGATCGCCAAGCTGCCCGATCTGTTCGCCGGCAAGCTGAAGGACCCGCGCGACACCATCGCCGCCGAAGTGGAACTGGGCCTCGGCCCGCTGCACACCACCTTCGACGGTCGCGGCAACGCCTACACCACGCTGTTCATCGACAGCCAGGTGGTCAAGTGGAACATGGCCGACGCGGTACGCGCCTACAACGGCGAGAAGGTCAACTACATCAAGCAGAAGCTGGACGTGCACTATCAGCCGGGCCACATCCATGCCTCGCTGTGCGAAACCAGCGAGGCCGATGGCAAATGGCTGGTGGCGCTGTGCAAGTTCGGCAAGGACCGCTTCCTGCCGACCGGCCCGCTGCATCCGGAGAACGATCAGCTGATCGACATTTCCGGCGACGAGATGAAGCTGGTGCATGACGGCCCGACCTATGCCGAGCCGCACGACTGCATCATGGCCCGCCGCGACCAGATCAAGACCAAGAAGATCTGGGACCGCAACGACCCGTTCTTCGCGCCGACGCTGGAACGCGCGAAGAAGGACGGCATCAACCTGGACGCCGACAACAAGGTCATCCGTGACGGCAACAAGGTGCGCGTGTACATGACCTCCATGGCGCCGGCGTTCGGTGTGCAGGAGTTCACCGTCAAGCAGGGCGACGAAGTCACCGTGACCATCACCAACATCGACCAGATCGAAGACGTGTCCCACGGCTTCGTCATGGTCAACCACGGTGTGAGCATGGAGATCAGCCCGCAGCAGACCTCTTCCATCACCTTCGTGGCTGACAAGCCTGGCCTGCACTGGTACTACTGCAGCTGGTTCTGCCATGCCCTGCACATGGAAATGGTCGGCCGCATGCTGGTCGAGCCTGCGTAAGCTGGTCGAACCATCGCCCCTAAGCCGGGGGATGGTTCAGTGATTGCGCAACGAGCCTCGGTGCTGCCGAGGCTCTTGCCGCAGTGTTACCCGCCTGGAAGCTGAAGAAGGTCAAAACGCAGTGTTCAAAGCTCAGGCTATTTTCTCGCGGTACTCGGCGGCAGTTTCGCTGCTGCTCTTATTCAGCGGTGTGGCCCAGGCGGCACCGCAACCAATCACAACCCTTCCGCTGCAGCCCGACGGTGAAAACCGCTGGCGCTTGCCTGCCGGTGAATATCAGGGGCAGTTCACCATCGAGCAGCCCATGCAGCTGCGTTGCGAGCCGGGTGCAATCATCCAGTCGCAACGGCAGGGCAGCAGCCTGCTGATCAGCGCGCCCGACGTGCTCGTCGATGGTTGCACGCTGCGCGAGTGGGGTGCTGACCTCACCGCCATGGATTCTGCGGTGTTCATCCTGCCTGCCGCCGAACGCGCGCAGATCAGCAACAACCGGATGCGTGGTCCCGGGTTTGGCGTATTCGTCGACGGCACCAGCGACGTGCAGGTGCTCGGCAACCAGATCGACGGTGACGCGAGTGTTCGCTCGCAGGACCGCGGCAACGGCATCCACCTGTTTGCGGTGAAGGGGGCGCGGATCGTCGGCAATCAGGTGCGCGACGTGCGCGACGGTATCTATATCGATACCTCCAACGGCAATCATCTGGAAGGCAACGTCATCGAGGATGTCCGCTACGGCGTGCATTACATGTTCGCCAACGACAACAGCGTGATCGACAACATCACCCGGCGTACCCGTACCGGTTATGCGCTGATGCAGAGTCGCAAGCTGATCGTCACCGGCAACCGCTCCGAGCAGGATCAGAACTACGGCATCCTGCTGAACTACATCACCTACTCGACGATAAAGGACAACTTCGTCAGTGACGTGCAGCGCGGCGATACCGGCGGCGACAGCATGATCAGCGGTGGCGAGGGCAAGGCGCTGTTCATCTACAACTCGCTGTTCAATACCATCGAGAACAATCACTTCGAAAAGAGCTCGCTGGGTATTCACCTGACTGCGGGTTCGGAAGACAACCGTATTTCCGGCAATGCCTTCGTCGGCAATCAGCAGCAGGTCAAGTATGTGGCCAGCCGCACCCAGGAGTGGTCGGTAGACGGCCGCGGCAACTACTGGAGCGACTACCTCGGCTGGGACCGCAACAACGACGGCCTCGGCGATGTCGCCTACGAACCCAACGACAACGTCGACCGCCTGCTCTGGCTCTACCCGCAGGTGCGCCTGCTGATGAACAGCCCGAGCATCGAGGTGCTGCGCTGGGTGCAGCGGGCCTTCCCGGTGGTCAAGTCGCCGGGTGTGCAGGACAGCCATCCGCTGATGAAGCTGCCCACTGAAAAACTCCTTACCGAAAAGCAGGAACCAACGTCATGAACGCCGTCGAGATCCAAGGCGTAAGCCAGCGTTACGGCAGCATGACCGTGCTGCACGATCTGAACCTGAACCTCGGTGAAGGTGAGGTGCTGGGGCTGTTCGGCCATAACGGCGCGGGCAAGACCACCAGCATGAAGCTGATTCTCGGCCTGCTCGCGCCAAGCGAAGGTCAGGTGAAAGTGCTCGGCCGCGCGCCGAACGATCCGCAGGTGCGCCGCCAGCTCGGCTACCTGCCGGAGAACGTCACCTTCTATCCGCAGTTGAGCGGCCGCGAGACCCTGCGCCACTTCGCCCGCCTCAAGGGCGCGGCACTGACCCAGGTAGACGAGTTGCTCGAACAGGTCGGCCTGGCCCATGCCGCCGATCGCCGGGTGAAGACCTATTCCAAGGGCATGCGCCAGCGCCTCGGCCTGGCGCAGGCGCTGCTCGGCGAACCGAAGCTGCTGCTGCTCGACGAGCCGACCGTGGGCCTTGACCCGATCGCCACGCAGGACCTCTACCAGCTGATCGACCGCCTGCGTCAGCGTGGCACCAGCATCATCCTCTGCTCCCATGTGCTGCCGGGCGTCGAGGCGCACATCAACCGCGCGGCGATCCTCGCCAAGGGCCGCCTGCAGGCAGTCGGCAGTCTGTCGCAACTGCGTGCCGAGGCCGGTTTGCCGGTGCGCATCCGCGCCAGTGGCGTCAGCGAGCGGGACAGCTGGCTGCAGCGCTGGACCGACGCCGGGCACAGTGCCCGCGGCCTCAGCGAGTCGAGCCTGGAGGTGGTGGCAGTCAACGGCCACAAGCTGGTGCTGCTGCGGCAGTTGCTCGGTGAAAGCGAGCCGGAGGACATCGAAATCCACCAGCCATCGCTGGAAGACCTCTATCGCTATTACATGGAGCGCGCCGGCGACGTGCGCGCGCAGGAGGGTCGCCCATGAACCAGGTCTGGAACATTGCCCGCAAGGAACTCAGCGACGGCCTGCGCAACCGCTGGCTGCTCGCCATCAGCCTGCTCTTCGCCGTGCTCGCGGTGGGCATCGCCTGGCTCGGCGCCGCGGCCTCCGGCCAGCTCGGCTTCACCTCGATTCCGGCGACCATCGCCAGCCTGGCGAGCCTGGCCACCTTTCTGATGCCGCTGATCGCGCTGCTACTGGCCTATGACGCCATCGTCGGCGAGGACGAGGGCGGCACGCTGATGCTGCTGCTGACCTACCCGCTGGGACGCGGGCAGATCCTGCTCGGCAAGTTCGTCGGCCACGGGCTGATTCTTGCCCTGGCGGTGCTGATCGGCTTCGGCTGTGCGGCGCTGGCCATCGCTCTGCTGGTCGATGGCGTCGAGCTGGGCCTGCTGCTCTGGGCCTTTGGCCGCTTCATGATCTCCTCGACACTGCTCGGCTGGGTGTTCCTCGCCTTTGCCTACGTGCTCAGTGGCAAGGTCAATGAAAAATCCAGCGCCGCCGGACTGGCGCTCGGCGTGTGGTTTCTCTTCGTGCTGGTGTTCGACCTGGTGCTGCTGGCACTGCTGGTGCTCAGTGAAGGCAAGTTCAACCCGGAACTGCTGCCCTGGCTGCTGTTGCTCAACCCCACCGACATCTACCGGCTGATCAACCTGTCCGGCTTCGAGGGCAGCGGCAGCGCCATGGGTGTGCTGTCGCTGGGTGCCGATCTGCCGGTGCCGGCTTCGGTGCTCTGGCTATGCCTGCTGGCCTGGATCGGGGCTTCGCTGCTGCTGGCCTACGGCATCTTCCGCCGTCGTCTGACCTGAATATCGAGATCTGAGGAAACGAATTATGAACGCACTGCATCGCATCGGCGCCGGAACGCTCTTCGCCCTGGCGCTGGCCTTCACGCTGGCCGGCTGTGGGGAAAAGGAGGAGGTCCAGCAGTCGCTCGAGCCGGTGGCCTTCCATGACAGCGATGAATGCCACGTCTGTGGCATGATCATCACCGATTTCCCTGGCCCCAAGGGGCAGGCGGTAGAGAAGGGTGGGGTGAGGAAGTTCTGCTCGACGGCAGAAATGCTCGGCTGGTGGCTGCAGCCGGAGAACCGTCTGCTCAATGCCAAGCTGTACGTGCATGACATGGGGCGCAGCGTCTGGGAGCACCCGGACGATGGTCATCTGATCGACGCAACCAGCGCCTACTATGTGGTCGGCACTTCGCTCAAGGGCGCCATGGGCGCTTCCCTGGCGACCTTCGCTGAGGAGCAGGCTGCCCTGCGTCTGGCTGAGGAACACGGCGGCCGCGTATTGCGCTTCGATCAGATCGATCAGGCGCTGCTGCAGGAAGCCGCGAGCATGCAGCATGGTGGCATGCACGGGCACATGCCCAGCGATTCACACAACGCACACAGCGGTCACTGAGCTCAGGGCTGCAATCGATTTTCGGCACATCCGAGGTAAGCACAAATGATGGGTATCAGCGTCTGGCAACTTCTGATCATTCTCCTGATCGTGGTCATGCTGTTCGGCACCAAGCGCCTGCGTGGCCTGGGTTCCGACCTGGGCGGCGCGATTAGCGGTTTCCGCAAGTCGGTCAGTGACGGCGAAACCACTGCCCAGGCCGAAACGGTCAAGCAGGAATTGAAGTAAACCCGCCCCACCGAGGCTGCTCGGGCAGGCACCTGCCTGAGCGTGTCGGCATCTGGCCGGACAGCGTGCCGGATGACGGATCGACCTCTCTAACCGCGCGGAAAAGCCGGTCGCGGCGCACTGCAATGGTGCGTTGGGGTTCGGCTTGTTACTCCGGTCGTCACTTGTATTCCGCCTCGAAGAAAATCTGATCGCAATCAAGTCTGTCGAAGCCTCCTACCCTGTAGAAAGTAGTCCTGGCTCCCAGATATTGGGAGCGCTCATCGATCCGGCGTGCAGGCCTTGTATGGCCGCCGGATAAGGCAAGTCTGGAGGTCCTTCCGTGCAAGTAATCGATCGGCGAAAAGCCCTGAGTATTCCGCCCATCTGGCGACTCGCATTTCGCCCGTTCTTTCTCGCCGGCGCGGTTTACGCGCTGTTGGCGATCCCGCTCTGGGTAGCGACCTGGACCGGTCACTGGCCGGGCTTTCAGCCCACAGGTGGCTGGTTGGCCTGGCATCGTCACGAGATGCTGTTCGGTTTCGCCATGGCCATCGTCGCCGGCTTTCTGCTCACCGCGGTACAGACCTGGACCGGCCAGACGGCGCCCTCCGGGAAACGACTGATGGGCTTGGCGCTGGTATGGCTGGCGGCCCGCCTGGGCTGGCTGTTCGGCCTGCCCGCCGAGTGGCTGGCGCCATTGGACCTGCTGTTCCTGCTGGCGCTGGCGTGGATGATGGCGCGGATGCTCTGGGCGGTGCGGCAGAAGCGTAACTACCCGATCGTGGTGGTGCTGTCGCTGATGTTCGGTGCTGATGTGCTGACGTTGACCGGCTTGCTGCAAGGTAACGATGCGCTGCAGCGCCAGGGCGTACTGGCCGGCTTGTGGCTGGTCGCGGCGCTGATGGCCCTGATCGGCGGCCGGGTGATTCCATTCTTCACCCAGCGCGGGCTGGGCAAGGTCGAGGCGGTCAAGCCTTGGGTCTGGCTGGATATCGCCTTGTTGGTGGGCACTGGGGTGATCGCCTTGTTGCATGCCTTCGGTGTCGCCATGCGTCCACAGCCGCTGCTGGGTCTGCTGTTCGTCGCTATCGGCGTCGGCCACCTGCTGCGCCTGGCGCGCTGGTACGACAAGGGCATCTGGAAGGTCGGCCTGCTCTGGTCGCTGCATATGGCGATGCTCTGGCTGGTGGTCGCTGCGTTCGGCCTGGCGCTCTGGCATTTCGGTTTGCTGGCGCAGTCCAGCCCATCACTGCATGCGCTGAGCGTGGGCTCCATGAGTGGGCTGATCCTGGCGATGATTGCCCGAGTCACCCTCGGCCATACCGGTCGGCCACTGCAACTGCCCGCGGGAATCGTCGGGGCGTTCGTGCTGTTCAATCTCGGTACGGCGGCGCGGGTTTTTCTCTCCGTCGTCTGGCCGGTTGGCGGCCTGTGGCTTGCAGCAACCTGCTGGGGTCTGGCCTTTGCACTCTATGTCTGGCGCTATGCGCCGATGCTGGTCGCCGCACGTGTAGACGGTCATCCGGGCTGAACCCGGAGCGTGAATCGGGCGGGTGCGCGTCTGCACCTGTCCGCAAATTACCTAGCCCAAAAAACGCTGCCTTGCGGGGTGGCCTGTGACTCGGCATGCGTCGAGCTCGGAGATGATGATGAAAAGCGAGTTTCAGGATCGTCTGGCTGTTGTCACCGGAGCCAGCTCCGGGATCGGTCTGGCATTGTGTTCGGCGCTGCTGCAGCGTGGCGCGCGGGTGCTGGCAATGTCGCGCAGCATCGGCGGGCTCGAGCCGCTGCTGGAAACCCATGCCGAGCAGCTGCAGTGGCTGCGTGGCGACGTCACTTCGGCTGAAGACCTGGCCCAGCTGGCTCGGCGCGCCGCACAGCTGGGGCCGGTGCACTACCTGGTGCCCAATGCCGGTATCGCCGAACTGGCCGACGGGCTGGATATGGCGGCATTCGATCGGCAGTGGGCGGTCAATGGCGCCGGCGCGCTGAATACTTTCGCCGCGCTGCGCAACGAGCTGGCCAAGCCGGCCTCGGTGGTATTCGTTGGGACCTTCCTGATCCGCTCGACCTTCCCCGGCCTGGCTGCCTATATCGCGAGCAAGGCCGCACTGGCGGCGCAGGCGCGCACGTTGGCGGTGGAGTTCGCGCCGCTGGACGTGCGTATCAACATGGTCTCGCCGGGTCCTACCGCCACGGCCATCTGGGGTTCGTTGGGGCTGAGCGATGACCAGCTCGAGAGCGTTGCCGAAGGCGTGACAAAACGACTGTTGCCTGGACACTTTCTCGAGTCCGCAGCCGTGGCCAACGTCATCCTGTTCCAGCTTTCGCAGGGTGCGCGCGGCGTGTTTGGCCAGGATTGGGTGGTGGACAACGGCTATACCATCAGCTGATCCAGTTGGCTTCCCTCGGCGTCCTCCAGTGACGCCGGCATCTCCAGGCAGTCAGGACACCCAGGGCCTGACTGCTCTTCAACCGGCAGCACTTCTGTAACAGAAGCGCGTGCACGGTTTTAGTGCATTTATATTGCACTATCCCCTCAAAAGTATTCGTTAGAGATTGGTCGACGCCCCGTCGACAATGCCGGCCGCATTCACGCGCTGTGGCATTGCGTCGCAGCGGCTGCGGCCGTTTGCCGCGTTCCGCGCGCCGGCAGTAGCCTGCTGCCGGGGCGATCAGTTGCAGAGTGTTGATGCGTGCCTTTCGCCGTATCGATCCAAGCAGGACACATGCACGACAACCTCATCGACTGGTTTCGCTCCTTCGTTCCCGCCCCGTTCAATGCCGCGCCGAAAGAATGGCTGCGTGCTGCCGGCGGTATCGCCATCGTCATGCTGCTCAGCGTGTTCAGCGGCTTCCTGCTGTTCGGCGTGCCCCTGACGCTGCAGCTGATCGCCCCGGCTGGAGCCTCGGCGGTCCTGCTTTTCGCCGCGTCATCCAGCCCGTTCGCCCAGCCCTGGTCGGTGCTCGGCGGCAATCTGCTGGCTACGGTGATCGGGGTCAGCCTCGGCCTGACCAGCCTGCCGTCGATGGCTGCTGCCGCGCTGTGCGTGTGCCTGGTGCTGGTCGGGCTGTTCAGCCTGCGCTGCCTGCATCCGCCGGGTGCGGCGTTGGCCCTGGTTGCGGTGGTCGGCTGCCCCGAGATCCATCATCTGGGCTATGGACTGCTCTATCCGGTGGCGTTCAATTCGCTGCTGCTGCTGGCCGTGGCGCTGCTCTACAACAACCTCACCCGGCACCCGTACCCGAAACCGCGGTTGCCGCGGGAGAACGTTCACCGTACCCGAGATCCGCAGCCGAGCGAGCGCATGAGCTTCAGCCATGACGACGTCGATCGAGCGTTGCGCGAGTTCGGCGAATATGTCGACGTCACCCGTGACGACCTCGAGCGGCTGATCAAACAGACCGAGAAGCATGCGTTGCGTCGCAGCATGGGTGAAGTCACCGCCGCGGACATCATGTCCCGCGATGTCTACTCGCACACACCGGATACCTTTATCGAGCAGGCCTGGAGCACGCTGCAGCGCAATCGCCTGCGCTCGTTGCCGGTGGTGAGCGATGCCCGCGAGCTGGTCGGCATCGTCACGCTGGTCGATCTGCTCAAGCATTTTCATCCGCGCCCGGGCCGGCTCAACTTCGGTCAACTGAAGTTCCTGCGCGGCACCAAGCTGCGCGCCATCATGAGCTCGCCGGTGGTTTCGGTCACGCCCGATACGCACATGGTGGAGCTGGTCTATCTGCTGTCCGATCGAGGCCTGCACTGCCTGCCGGTAGTGGATGGCGAAAGGCGCCTGGTCGGCATGATCACCCAGACCGATCTGATCGCCGCGCTGTATCGCAACTGGCTCCGACACCTACCGGACTGAGGCGTTGGCCTCAGTGCGGGTAGTACCAGCGCGACCAGTCACACTCGTCACGGGCCACATCGCGCAGAGCCTCCACGGCCTTGCTCAGCGCGGGTGATTCGCTGGCACGCGCGTGCACCAGATACACCGGATAGCTGAACTCCGGCGCGTGTGCGACCCGCTCGAGCAGGCCTTCATCGAGATAGCGCTGCACCACCCGAGTCCGGAAGTAGCCGCGCCCGCCGCATTGCAGCAGGTACTGCAGCGCTAGCGGCCCGAGGCTGAAGGTAAGCGCGGCACGGGTGTGCTCGGGCAGGGCCTGATCGTGCTGCTTGCGGAATACCGGGCCCCAGTCGATGTACAGATAGGGTGCCGGCAGGCGTTTGTGTGCTACCAGGATCAGCTTCTCTTCCAACAGCTGTTCCACCTGCAGACCCGGACGGTACTCCGGCTGATGCACCAGTGCCGCATCCAGTGCGCCGAGCTCCAGCTTGTGCTGCAGTTCGGTATCGCTGGCTACTTCGCTGCGCAGGGCATGGCTGGGCAGAGCCTGTCGCAGGCGCTGTATCCAGGCCAGCATCAGCGGATTGCACAGACTCACCTCGGCGCCCAGCGTGAGCAACTCGCCATAGCCGCGTGGCAATGGCAGATCGCGCCGCGCGGCTTCCCAGGTCTGCACCAGCTGCCGCGCATACGAGGCGAAGCGCTCGCCATCGGCCGTCAGCCGAGCACCGGCACGGTTGCGCACGAAGAGCTTGCAGCTCAGCTGGCTTTCCAGATTCTGAATGCGTGCCGTGACAGCGGTCTGGGTGATATGCAGTCGCTCTGCAGTGGCGATGAAGCTGCCGCTGCGGATGATCTCGAGAAAGGTGCGGGCGAGATCGATGTCCATGTGCGAGCCCTGAGCGAGTGGGGCGGACGATTGTAGCAACCGCGACGGTGCCGGGGGCGGGTAGTTACGCTCAGGAACAGCTGCCGGTATGGGTTCGAGTGATGGTGATGCGCCCGGTTCGCGACAGCGCAAGCGAGCGCTCCTGATTACCGAGCGGCGTAGCGCGGCAGATGATCAGTTTGTCGTCCTCTTCTAGAGCTGAGCCGAAACCGCTGGGCAGGAAGGTCAGCTCACGCACCGAGGAGGACAGCAGGTAGCCGGTCTTGGCCGCTGGGAAGTGCTTGACCAGCGTGCTGCCGGTAAGGATCACCCAGCCCTGCTCCCAGCCGGCGGAGCTGTCGCAACTCGTGCCGTCACTGGAGCTGCACAGGGTGACCGGAGCGTTGCGTTTCATTGCCTCGCTGCGGGCGAGCTGGGCGCTGGCCGAGAAGTCAGTGGTGTAGGTGCGCAGCCGACTGCTGAGCACCAGGCTGTCGTAACCCGGTACGGCGATGGCCGCCAGTATTGCCAGGACGGCCAGCGCCACCATCAGTTCGATCAGGGTGAAAGCGCGCTGGCGAATGCCAGCGCTTACCTGAATCCCGTTGCAATGCTGCATGCGTTCACCTACTGCTCAATGTTCCAGAACACCCGGGAGGTGGGCTGCATGACCGAAGCGGGATTAATTGGCGGGCTGCCTTGCAGGGGCGAGGACGGATCTGCACCGATGACGAACGGCACGGTGGTCACACCATCGTCCAGCGTCACCATGCCGGCCACAGGTGAGGGCGGCAGACCATCGCCGACCACGTCGTGATAGACGCCCTGGCCGGTTAGGTAGTTGACGGTATAGACGCGTGTTTCACCGAGTCCGGAGCACACCCCCGACGTCGGTACGCGGGGCTGATGGGTGCTGAAGGTGACATCGCCGAACACGGTAATGGCCGAAGTCACCACCTGCTCGGTGGCGTCCAGTTGCAGATACCAGCCTTTTTTCTGTCCGAGGCTGGTGGTGGTCGGTGCGCTCTGGGTGGTCACACCCAATAGCGAGTTCATGCAGAGCAGGTTCCCGCCGCAGTTGCTTGCCTCGCTGGTGAGCCAGGTCGAGTCACTCGGACGGTCGCGCAGCATGAAGAAGTAGTTGGTGGTGGCCGCCGCGTCGTCATAGTCGAGCAGAGGCTTTTCCCGGTCGCCGGAACCGAGCATGAGCACGTAGTCGGCACCATCGGCAACGATGTCCGGCGCGAACATGAACTTGCGGTTTCGTGTGCAGGTGCCGGCGGTGGCGCAGCCCAATGCGGCGATGCGCGTCATGGTCCACTGTAGTGGGGCGGACGCGCCCATGGTGATGCGATAGACGTTACCGCCGAGGTCGGCGAGATAGCCGTAGAGGGCCTGGCCTGCACTGTTGCGCACCAGGGTGACGTCCGAAATCACGCTGCGCTGGGTGTCGAACGTCCTGAGCAATTCGCCGCTGTCGGCATCGAGCACGTAGACCTTGTTGCCCTTGGTGGCGTCGGTGCAGGTGTGCGGGTCGCCATCTTCGCAGGCATCGTAGCCGCCGCCCATGATCAACATCGGCGCCGTGCCATTGCCGTATCCGCTTGCCTTGAGCAGTTTGGGCGGTGCCCAGGTCTGGCCGATGCCGCTAAATCCGTCGCTGCAGCTGGTATCGACGACCGCGCCATTGGCGTCGAAGTTGTTCGGACAGCCGCGCTTCCACTTCAGACTTGGCGATGCCGGTGTGTTGACATTGAACGCATACACAGCCCGGCCGCCACGGCGCATGGTGGCGTAGATCCAGGCGGAGGATTCGTCCTGGTAAGCCACGACTGGCCCGTCCATGCCGTAATCCTTGGGCTGGGGCGTCGAGGTGCCGACATAGCCGGGAAAGCTGATCGGGACGTTGTTGTCGTAGAGACGCTTGATCTTGCCGTAGAACTCCGGCGGCATGAACGACCACAGTTCGCTGCCTGCGGCATGGGTGCCGAGTGCACTGGTGCGGTTGCCCACCACGGCGCGCAATGCACCATCGTTGCCGCCGTAGAACGCCACGACGTTCGGGTTCCCGGCCGTTCCGTAGTTGATTGCCACCGGACGGGAATGCACCACGTCACCATGCACCGAGGGGCGCATTTCGCTGACGTTGCCATTGCCATTCTCGTCCTTGAGGTCGACACCTCGGGCCCAGTTGATCATCGCCGTGCGTTCGGTTTCATTGGCGGCGTTCAGGGCCGTTGCGGTTATGCCGTTGTTGGTGGTCGAGAAACTGGTCAGCGATGTGCAGCCGCTCGCTGTACCACAGGTGAGCATATTGCGAGAGCTGGAGGCTCGTAGCAGATAACCCTGGCCGCCTTTCTCGACGATATTGCCGTCCGGGCTGTTGGACCCGCTCGAATCCGCGCCCGTCAGGCAGTTGCCGCGGGCGCTGAAGCCCCAGTAGCTGTCCGCTGCGGTCGGTGTCCAGAAGCTGCGGGCGCACTCGGTGATGAACCCGGTGTTGCTGTTGATCGCACTGACGCCATCGGCGTCCAGCAGGCGCAGATCGGAACCGATGTAGCCGAGCTTGTATTGCTTGAGGTTGCCGTACCAGCGAGGAAAACCGTCGCCGTCGGGGCGGAACATGCCGATAAACACCTGGTTTAGGTAGGTGCCCTGGGCATTGACGCTGACCGGCAGGCTGACCGAGGCGAATACGCTGTTGGTCGCCTGAACCTCGGAAAAGATCGCATTCAGCGCGTCGACAATCTGATTGCCGGTGCTGGTCACGTCGAAATATTTGCCGTCACTGGTACGGGCCATGCTCTGCAGTAACGCCGTCCAGCCGAGTCCTTGGCGGTTGGTGGTGCGGTTGATATCGATGGTGTAAGTGGTGATCTGCTCGCTGCTCTTCTTCATGAAGCGCGCCCACTCGTCGGCCACGTTGTCCTGCGAGTCGCTGGGCGTGATGGGAATAGTGGTCGTCGAGCCGCCGAGACCGGCAAGTGCCGTAGTGGCCTGGGTGATGTCGGAGCTGTTGTCCTGCGCTGGGCCGTTACTGATGTAGATGACGTAGTTCTTGCCGCAACCGGAGACGATGGGTGAGAGATAGCTGGTGGCGTCCTTGCTGGCCAGGGCATTGTTCGGCAACGCATAGACTGCATCGGCGGCTGTCGATACACCGCGGTTGCCGGCGAAATCGGTCTTGGCCTTTTTGTTGCCCGCGTACGGCGTGGCGCCAGCGAAGTACAGGTATGCCTCCTGCATGGCCAAGCTGACCTTGCCACCGTTGGACTTGTCGCCGAGCTTGTCGAAGCTGGTCACCAGGTTTGCCATCGCGATCTTGTTGGCGGCGTCCATCGGGCGGAGCGCCGCGCGCACGTAAGCACCGTCCGCTCCCGAATTGCTTCCCCCCGTCTCGGTAAACATCATGATGCCCACACGGAATTTGTCTTCCGGTAGTGCGCTGATCACCGAACGCAACGCTGCCATCTCGTTGGAGAATGCGTTGTTCCAGTTGGCCGTATTGTCCAGAACGATCAGCACGTTGGGTGCACCGGTCGAACTGCTTGGTACGCCGACGAACAGGTCGATGTCCTCGGCGCTGGCAGCCTGGGCCAGGCTCACGGCCAGCGCCAGCAGGAACCGGTTGAAATACTTTTTCATGCGCTTACCTCGTGAGGCCGACTTCAGGGGCACAGCTGGTTCTTGCGAGCGTCGGAGAGCAGCAGGCGCACGCCGGAGCGCACCCTCACCGAGGCGCCGGTGCTGGGGTCCAGCACGCTGGCGACCAGCTCCCATTCGGTATTCCAGGTGGAGCTGGACATCCCTTCAAGGGTCAGGCTACTGGGCGCCACATGGGTGGCGACGCTGACGCGGATGCACTCGGGCTGGGCAACGGCTACCTCGTAGTCATCGGTGTGGTCGCGATTGATATCGACGCCGATCGTCTGGGCCGCCGGCATGGTGCTGGTCAGGGACGGGATCACCTGCTCGAGCGCATCGTCGGCCGCTGCCAGTGCCTCGTTACGCCACTGCTGATTGCTCACCACGTCCAGATTGACCTTGCTCAGGGTGAAAGACGACGTCACCAGCACAGTCAGAAGCAGCAGCATGATCAGCGCCGTAATGAGGGCGAAGCCCCCGTGCCGGGATGCATTCATGGGGTTTCCCTGCGAGCTGAAACGTTGGTCAGGCGCACGGTCGTGGAGTAGACGTGGCGCTGGAAGGCGTCCGTGAACGGACCGAAGCTCTGGTCGCCCAGGTTGTAGGTCTTGCCAGACTGATAGCCGGGGGTGGGCTCGATATTGCGCACCAGCAGATGAACTTGCACCACCACTGTGTTGGTCAGTTGCTCCAGCTCGCAGGGTGTCGCCGAGGTGCAGGTCGAATCCGGAGCGCCATCACCGCGATTGGTCGGCGAGTTGCGATTGAGTTCGCTGGCCCATTGCACGGGTTGTTCATAGTCGACCGGCAGCCCAGTGTCGCCCAGGTCGTCTACGCCAAAGACGAAACGCATCGCTTCGATACCTTCGACCATCGGGACCGCCGCTTGCTGGTCGAGCGCGCCGCTGTCCAGATCGAAGGTGGACTGCATCAGCGTTGGGATGCCGTCCCCGGCCGTCACCGCATAATCGCGAATGTAGTAGGCGTTATTGAGGAAGCGCCGCGTCTCCGCTTGCGTCGTGCAGTCGCGCTTGTGCAGCGTGAAGCCGCTGCTGCCGAGCACGTAGCGAGGTTCGCTATCGCAGTAGCCGGTTTGCCAATAGAGTTTGCCGCTGACGTTGGCTTCGCAGTTTGGCGAGCCGGTCACGCAGCTCGCCACCCGACGTACCAGCAGCACGTCGCTGCCGACAAGCGCGGAGGGCATTACTCCGCTGCAGCTGGCTGGTACTGCAGCGTAAAGCTGAACGGGTAACCCGATCAGGTTCGTCTTGTACGCGGCATTCCAGTCGCTATAAGGAGCGCAAGGGGCCGGTATGTCTGCCGGATAGTCGCTGGGCACGGCCGCGTAGGTCAGGTCGTCGAACTGCGGCACGAAGCCGTTGAGGAACCCCGCATGCATCAAGTCGTCGCGCAGCAGGCGAATCGCCAGTCGACCATGCTCCATCTGGCTGCTGGTCTTGGCCAGCTCGCTGTTGCTGCGGCTCATGTTCAGGTAAAGGGTGAGCGTGGCTGCGCTGAGTATCAGAGCGATGGTCATCGCCACCATCAGCTCGATCAGGCCGAAACCTTCGGCGCTCGCGCGATAGCGAATCGGGCTCGGTCGTCTCATAGCGGTGCCACCCGTACCAGGGTGGTTACTACCCGGCGGCAGCGGTCGTTGCTGCACTGGCTACCGGCCGCGCCATTGAAGGCGTTTCTGCCACAGGCTACATCGGACGGAGGCGCGGACAGCGGCAGCAAACCCTGCCAGGCCACCGTGAGCAGGTACTGGTTGCTGCCCAGCGACTCGATACAGCCACGTCCGCCAATCAATGCACCGGCGAGGCCCGTGCTGGTGCTTTCGCTGGCGCCTTGCAGCGCGGCGCACCAGGCGGCGGCGTCGCGTTGTTGTGGCGTGGCGGTCGTGGCAGGGCAGGTCATGCCGGCGCCCAGGGGGTTCGCGTTACCAGTGACATAACTGGCAGCGGCGGTGCGGTTGGCCGTCATGCGCGCGGCGATATCGTCGAGCAGCAGCAGTGCCTGGGAACGTTGGTAGGTCTCCATCTCCGATTGCTGCAGGCGTGTCTGCAGTGCCATCACTCCAAGCAGCCCGACGGCCAGGATCACCAGAGTGATCAAGACCTCGATCAGGCTGACGCCGGTCTGCCGGCTGGTTGCCGAACGCACGACGCTCACCACTTGTCTGCAGGCGTTTTCACGCCTTCGTTGTTCAGGGTCAGGTCGCCGTCGCTGGCTTGGCTGCCGATGGCCGTGAAGGTGATCAGATAGGACGGCACGGTACCGCTGCCGACGGTAACGTCGAAGCTGTAATGCGGGCTGACTTCACCAGAGAGGCTGAAACCGCTGGCGGTAAGTGCCGCGGCGTCTGCATAGGCGCGGTTGGCGAGCAGAAAGTGCTGCTGGCGGTTGGCGATATCCAGCATCTGCGCCTGCGCCGCAGTGCGGTTACTGCGAATGACGTATTGGCGGTAGTTCGGCAGCGCAATGCTGGCAAGGATGCCGATGATGACCACGACGATCATTACTTCGATCAGGGTAAAACCACGCGCCTTATATCGAGCCACATCACTTCTCCAAGAGAGGCCGATTACGTCGGGAGCGCGAACTCCCGCCATCCCGACTTCGACAAGTCATGTCAGTGATGGCTTACAAATATTATGGTGACATCAAGGTCAAAGATAGACTGACTGGTCACAAAGGCCGAATTTTTGTGTCGCAGTTCAAGGTTTCGCAGGAGGGGGGATGCTGGCGCGGCAGCGCGAACACCAGTAGCACTGGCGTCCGCGTTGGTGGAGAAGGGCAGTTTCTCTAGTGCGAGGTGCCCTCGGCGAACTCGATCTTGTTGCCGACGTTGTACTTGCCGGAAGGCTTGTTCATCGGGATGCGTTTGACCTCTTCCAGCGTGTTGGCGTCGTAGACGATCAGTGCGCCGTCGGTGTCCCAGACGCTGAGCAGCGCGTAGCGGCCGTCATTGGTGAACTCGACATGGGCGGCGTTCTTGCCTGGCATCGGGCGCAGGGTGTGGGCGACTTCCAGGGTCTGCTTGTCGATCAGGTGCACGGCGTCGTTGTTCGGGCCGAAGAACACGTCGGTCCAGGCGTAGGGCGAGTTGGCCTGGCTGCGCATGAAGAAGCCCGGGCCTTCAGTGGGGATCTCCTTGATCAGCTTCCAGGTTTCCAGGTCTAGCACCGAGATCAATCCCTTGCTGACGTTGGGGGTGGCGAACACCCACTTGCCGTCGCGCTTCCAGTAGATGCCCGAGCCCAGATGCGGCATGCCCGGCAGCGGGATGTCGGTGACGGCCTTGCCACTATCCAGATCGATCACCTGGCCGCCGTGTGCCTTGCGCGAGGTGGCCAGCAGGTAGCGGTAGTCTGGAGTGAAGGAGAAGTCGTCGAGATAGTCGGCTGCCTTGATCCGTCGTGGTTCGAAGGTCGGCTCGCCGGCATAGGAGAGCTCCCAGGCTTCCTGCACGTCTTTCAGGGCGACCACGAAGCTGTCGCGTGGCGGTGCGGTGTATACGGCGCTGACCCGGGACGGCGTGCCGTCCTGGCCGACCGCCGGGATGTGCTTGATCAGCGAAAGGTCGCGGGCATCGAGCAGCACCAGATTGCCCGGTAGGTAGTTGCCCACCAGCACCCAGCGGCCATCGTTGCTCACCGCCAGGTTGCGCGTGTTCAACCCCGCGCGCACCTCGGCGAGCATGGTCAGGTTGTGCAGGTCGTAGACGCTGACCCAGCCGTCGCGGGAGGCAAAATAGACGAAGCGGCCGTCCGGCGAGAACTTCGGCCCGCCGTGCAGGGCGAAGTGCGACTGGAAGTTGGCCAGTTCCTCGAAGCGATCGCCGTCCAGCACCCGCACATGGTGATTGCCGGCTTCCACCACGACGAACAGGTTGCGCGGGGCGGCACCATGTTGCGGTGTGCTTGGCAGGCTGGTGACGTCCTTGAGAATGCGGTGGCTGGCGCGGATGTCAGCGTCGCTCCAGGTCGGCGGTACGGCCGAGGGCTGATACAGATAGTCGACCAGCGCGGTGATCTGCGCTTCGTTCAGCATGTGGGAATAGGCGGCCATCTGGCTCGCCGGACGGCCGTCACGGATTACCGCATGGGCTTCGGTCGGCTTGATGCGGCTGAGGCTTTCTGGCAGCAGGGCCGGGCCGGCACCGCCGAGGCGGTTGATGCCGTGGCAGCTCTGGCAGTGCTGTTCGTAGAGGGCCTGGCTGTCGGCCGGCAGGCTGGCGGCAGTGGCCATGTCGAGGGCGACGAAGGTGGCTGCTGGCAGTGCGGCGGCCAGCAGCAGGGCGGGCATCAGTTGCATAAGGCCTCCGTTTGCGGGGCAGGGTCACCGTGCAGGCGTGCGGGGTGCTGGACTTGGCGATCTGCGAACAGGCCGACCACGCGGCCGATGACGGTCAGGGTCGGCGGCGTGAGGTGCTGCTCGTCGGCCATGCTCGGCAGTTGCCGTAGCGTGCAGCGCACCACCTGCTGGTTCTCGCGGGTGCCGTTGCCGATCAGTGCGGCGGGCGTGTCGACCGGCAGCCCGGCGGAGATCAGATTGCGCGAGATCTCACCGAGGCTGGCCAGGCCCATGTAGAACACCAGCGTCTGTCCGCCCTGGGCCAGGGCGTCCCACGGCAAGTGCAGCTCGCCATTGGTCTGCAGGTGGCCGGTGATGAACTGACAGGAATGCGCCAGGTCGCGATGAGTCAGCGGAATCCCGGCATAGGCGCTGCAGCCAGCCGCTGCGGTGATGCCCGGCACCACCTGGCAGTCGATGCCGCGCTGCAGCAGGAATTCGAGTTCTTCGGCACCGCGACCAAAGATGAACGGATCGCCGCCCTTGAGCCGCACCACACGCTTGTTCTGCAGCGCCAGATCGGCCAGCAGCTGATTGATTTCCGGTTGCGGCAGGCTGTGGTAACCGCTGGTCTTGCCGACGTAGTGGCGGCTGCAGCTGGTCGGCAGCAGCTCCATCAGACCTTCGCTGACCAGGCGGTCGTAGACCACCGCATCGGCTTGTTGCAGCAGGCTCCAGGCGCGCAGGGTAAGCAGGCCCGGGTCGCCCGGACCGGCACCAACCAGGGCGACTTCGCCAGGGGCGAACGCGGCGCTCAGCGAAGCGGGAAATGTGAGTGGCTGGTCCATGCGGTGCTCCTGAATGCTCATCGGACTTACGGAGTGCTTGCTGCGGCGCTTGCTGGCCGCTTCGATTGATCAGATGGCGATGCTGGGGATGCGCTCGGCGGCTGGTCGACCGATCTCTGCGTCGGTCAGGTAGCAGCCCGGGTCTTCGGCCCAGAGATCGCCCTGCGCCCAGGCGCGGGTACGGGTGTTGCCGTTGCAGATCGCCAGCCAGCGGCAGTCGGCACAGCGACCGCCTACGGCCCGCGGATGCTGGCGCAGCTCCTGCAGCAGTGGGGCGGGGTCGTTCAGCCAGATGTCGCTGAAGCGCTGCCGGCGCACATTGCCAACGGTGTGCTGCCACCAGTAGGTGTCGGGGTGCACGTCGCCGATGTTGTCGATATTGGCGATACCACTGCCCGAAGCATTACCACCCCAAGCGCGCAGCATGCCTTCCAGGCGATCACGATGTTCCGGCAGGCGCTCTTCGGCCCACTGCAGCAGGAGAATCGCGTCGGCGTCATTGTTGCCGCTGACGAAGTCGGTCTCGCGGCCGTGCTGTACGTCGTCCCAGGCCTGATCGAACAGCTGGCGCATGGCGTCGCGGGTCATCTGGTGATGGGCGTCGGCCTTGCTGCTGCGCTTGCCGCGACCGCTGTAGTTGAGGTGCGAGAGATAGAACTTCTGCACGTCGTGTTCGCGCATCAGCGCCAGCAACGCCGGCAGCTGCGGGTAGTTGTTCTGGGTCAGGGTAGTGCGCAGGCCGACACGGATGTCGCGCTGACGGCACAGGTCGATCGCATGCATGGAGGCGGCGAAGCTGCCTTTGAGCTGACGCCATTCGTCATGCACCGCTTCCAGGCCGTCGATGCTGATGCCGACGTAGTCGAACTGCGCCGCGGCGATACGACCGATGTTGTTCTCGTCGATCAGCGTGCCATTGGTCGACAGGGCGACGAAGAAGCCCTTGTCGCGGGCGTAATCGGCCAGCAGGAAGATGTCGGGCCGCAACAGCGGTTCACCGCCGGAAAGAATCAGCACCCGCACGCCGGCTTCATGAAGTTCATCGATGACCTTCAGCGCCTCGTCGGTATCCAGCTCGTCGCGGAACTCGCTGTCGGCGGAAGTGGCATAGCAATGCTTGCAGGTCAGGTTGCAGCGCCGCAGCAGGTTCCAGATCACCACGGGTGGGCGCTTGCCGCTGGTGCTGCGGGCTCCCAGTACCTGTGTGGCCGGTTGGGCCAGGGCGCGCAGGTAATGACTGATTCTCAACATGTGGCGGCTCCGCTTCGGCAGCGTGTTTCGCAGGGCGCGCCGTGGTGGCCGCCCGCTCCTTGGGCAGCAGGATCACCGAGCGGGGTAGGGCTGGCCTTGATCGTAAACAATAAAAGGCGCGGGGGGCGGGCTGACCGCTTTGTCAGCTTCTTGCGGAGGGAGACCGTTGGTCAGAGCAGCGTCAGCAGGACGCCAAGCACCAGCACCAGTGGCCAGGCGAGCAGCAACAGACGCCATGCCCGCGGGGCATGACGCAGCTCCATGAAGCCGTCGGTGATCAGCCAGGCCTTACCGAACGCGGTGAGCAGAACAGCAGCGGTCAAGGCCAGCGTGGCGCCGGCGTTGCCGAGCAGGACGGTGGAGACCGACAGCACGGCCAGGCCGAGCCAGCAGGCCACCAGAACCTTCGAAGCGGACATGACTTACCTCAACACGTAAACCAGCGGGAACAGCAGCACCCAGACCATATCCACCATGTGCCAGTAGAGCACTCCGGACTCCAGCCCGCTGTGGTTGTCGGGGCCGTAGGCGCCGCGGCGGCAGCGCATGGCCAGCCAGCCGAGAATCACCATGCCCAGCAGCACATGGAGGAAATGAAAGCCGGTCAGGATCCAGTACAGAGTGAAGAAGGTGTTGTGTTCCATGCCCAGGCCGAGCCCGGCGAGATGGCCGTACTCGTTGAGCTTGAGCACCACGTAGACACAGGAAGACCCCAGCGCGGCTAGCAGCAACAGCGTTGCGCGTGCGGATCGGGCCTGGCGTACCTGCTCCACCGCCAGCGCGGCGAACAGACCCGAGGTCAGCAGACTCAGGGTCAGCGCCAGGCCGATGGGGCTGTCCAGCGCCGCGCGGCTTTCATCGAACTGCTCGGGGTAGACCATCTGCGCGACTGCGAACGCCAGGATCAGGATGGCGAAGACGGTCAGCTCGGCGAGGATGAAGAACCACATCGCCAGATCGCCCGGCAGGCGCCGGGTCGGGCTGG
Source organism: Stutzerimonas stutzeri RCH2 (assembly GCF_000327065.1). Classification (NCBI taxonomy): domain Bacteria; kingdom Pseudomonadati; phylum Pseudomonadota; class Gammaproteobacteria; order Pseudomonadales; family Pseudomonadaceae; genus Stutzerimonas; species Stutzerimonas stutzeri. The sequence continues at coordinate 888,829 of NC_019936.1, forward strand.
AGAAGGTGTCAGCCGAAGTGGACATCGACCACATCCATCAGCGCGGCGACAGTCTGCGGGTCATCCGACAGCGGTTCGGCCAGGCAGGCCAGGCAGGCCTGGCGCGGCGTCATGCCGGAGCGGATCATCCGCGCGGTGAAGATCAGCAGGCGGGTCGAGGCGACTTCTTCCAGGTCGTGCTGCTCCAGCCGGCGCAGTGCCTGCCCAAGCTTGACCACCTGGGCGGCGAGTTCGCCATCCACCTGCGCCTCGTTGGCGACGATGCGTTCTTCCTCGGTGGCCGGCGGATAGTCGAAGCGCATCGCCACGAAGCGCTGACGGGTGCTCGGCTTCATGCCCTTGAGCAGGTTCTGGTAGCCCGGGTTGTAGGACACCACCAGCATGAAGCCCGGCGGCGCCTTGAGCGCCTCGCCGGTGCGCTCGATGAACAGTTCGCGGCGATCGTCGGCCAGCGGATGCAATACCACGGCGGTGTCTTGCCGCGCCTCCACCACTTCGTCCAGGTAGCAGATGCCGCCTTCGCGCACTGCGCGGGTCAGTGGGCCGTCCTGCCACCAGGTGCCCTGGGCGCCAATCAGGTGGCGGCCAACCAGGTCGGCGGCGGACAGATCATCGTGGCAGGCCACGGTGTACAGCGGCAGGTTCAGGCGATGCGCCATGTGCTGCACGAAACGGGTCTTGCCGCAGCCGGTCGGGCCCTTGATCAGTACCGGCATGCCGTGTTGCCAGGCTTGCTGGAACAGCTGTTCTTCGTTGCCCAGCGGTTGATAGAAGGGCGCGTCAGGCGTGCCGGCAGCAGTCGGGATTTCAAACGCATTCACAGGCAAGTACCTCACGGCAGCAGTTGGTTATTTCGATTGCCACGCTACCGATCCCTCCTGGGTGTCTCAAGCCGCCCGCCGGCGAAGCTTGATTGTGATCAAGAGTTGGACGAGATACAGCGCGTATCAGTGGCGAAAAAAGGGCGTTCGTCCGCCGTCGAGCGGGAGTCTCCGCGACAAGGCGTCACGCCGCAGGGGTGCTGGGGGCTCTCTTGATTGCCGTCAAGCGCTTTCGGATTGCCGCTCTCATAGCATCCAAATCGCAAAAAGAAGAAGTCCCCGGGAACTGCCACACCGCCGTAACTAGCAGGAGTCGCCAGAAGCGCTCCCATAGGAGAGAAGGATGAGCAATGTTGGTAAACCTATCCTGGCTGGCCTGATCGCCGGCCTATCGTTGCTTGGTCTGGCAGTCGCCCAGGCTGCTGCCCCAGAGATGACCGCCGAAGAGAAAGAAGCGGCCAAGCAGATCTATTTCGAACGCTGTGCCGGTTGCCACGGCGTTCTGCGTAAAGGAGCCACGGGTAAGAATCTCGAGCCGCACTGGAGCAAGACCGAGGCGGATGGCAAGAAGACCGAGGGCGGCACCCTCAATCTGGGCACCAAGCGCCTGGAGAACATCATTGCCTATGGCACCGAGGGCGGGATGGTCAACTATGACGACATCCTCACCAAGGAAGAGATCAACATGATGGCGCGCTACATCCAGAACACTCCGGATGTGCCGCCAGAGTTCTCCCTGCAGGACATGAAGGACAGCTGGAAACTCATCGTTCCGGTTGATCAGCGTCCGAAGAAGCAGATGAACAAGATCAACCTGAAGAACGTCTTCGCCATCACCCTGCGCGATGCCGGCAAGCTGGCCCTGGTTGACGGCGACACCCATACCATCTGGAAGGTGCTGGACACCGGTTACGCGGTGCACATCTCGCGCCTGTCGGCTTCCGGCCGCTACGTCTATACCGTTGGCCGCGACGGTCTGACCACCATCATCGACATGTGGTACGAAGAGCCGACCACCGTGGCCACCGTGCGTCTGGGTTCCGATGCCCGTTCCGTGGACACCTCCAAGTTCAAGGGCTACGAGGACAAGTACCTGATCGGTGGCACCTACTGGCCGCCACAGTACTCGATCATGGATGGCGAGACCCTGGAGCCGATCAAGGTCGTTTCCACCCGTGGTCAGACCGTCGATGGCGAATACCACCCCGAGCCGCGCGTCGCGTCCATCGTCGCTTCGCACATCAAGCCGGAGTGGGTGGTCAACGTGAAGGAAACCGGGCAGATCATCCTGGTTGACTACACCGACCTGAAGAACCTCAAGACCACCACCATCGAGTCGGCTAAGTTCCTTCACGACGGCGGCTGGGACTACTCCAAGCGCTACTTCATGGTCGCTGCCAACGCCTCCAACAAGGTCGCTGCGGTCGACACCAAGACCGGCAAGCTGGCCGCGCTGGTCGACACCGCGAAGATCCCGCACCCGGGTCGCGGCGCCAACTTCATCCACCCGCAGTTCGGCCCGGTCTGGACTACCGGTCATCTGGGTGACGACGTTGTCTCGCTGATCTCCACAGCGTCCGACGATCCGAAGTACGCCAAGTACAAGGAGCACAACTGGAAGGTGGTGCAGGAGCTGAAGATGCCGGGCGCCGGCAACCTCTTCGTCAAGACCCATCCGAAGTCGAAGAACCTCTGGGCCGATGCGCCGATGAACCCCGAGCGGGAAGTCGCCGAGTCCGTCTACGTCTACGACCTGGCCGATCTGAGCAAGGAGCCCAAGCGTCTCGACGTCGCCAAGGACTCCGGCCTGCCGGAAAGCAAGGCGATCCGTCGCGCTACCCACCCCGAGTACAACGAGGCGGGTAACGAGGTGTGGATCTCCCTGTGGGGTGGCAAGACCGACCAGTCCGCGATCGTGATTTACGACGACAAGACGCTGAAGCTGAAGAAGGTGATCACCGACCCGGCAATCATCACGCCGACCGGCAAGTTCAACGTCTTCAACACCATGTACGACGTGTACTAATCCGCCCGAGGATTGCCTGTTAACACCCACCGCGCCTGGCGCGGTGGGTCTGGCAAGGGAACAGATTCCATGACAGATCAAGACGGCAACAAGCAAAAGAAGGGCGGCATCCTTGCGCTACTGCGGCGGCCGAGCACGCGCTACTCGCTCGGCGGCATTCTGGTGGTGGGCATTGTTGCCGGGATCATCTTCTGGGGCGGCTTCAACACCGCGCTGGAAGCCACCAACACCGAAACCTTCTGCATTTCCTGTCACGAGATGGGCGATAACGTCTACCCCGAGTACAAGGAAACCATTCACTACGCCAACCGTACCGGCGTGCGTGCCACCTGCCCGGACTGCCATGTGCCGCGCGACTGGACGCACAAGATGGTGCGCAAGGTCGAGGCCTCCAAGGAGCTGTGGGGCAAGATCGTCGGCACCATCGACACGGCCGAGAAATTCGAAGCCAAGCGCCTGACCCTGGCGCGTCGTGAATGGTCGCGGATGAGGGCATCCGACTCGCGCGAATGCCGTAACTGCCACAGCCTGGAAAGCATGAGCTCCGATATGCAAAAGCAGCGTGCCCGCAAGCAGCACGAGATGGCGCGCGAAGACAACCTGACCTGCATCGCTTGCCACAAGGGCATCGCGCATCACCTGCCCGAAGGTATGACCGAAGAAGACGAAGACTGACCTACGGTCCTGGCGGGCCAGCCACACCATCGATGATGAGGAACCGATTATGAAAAAGACTCTGATGGCCAGTGCAGTGGGGGCGGTAATCGCCTTCGGTGCACAGAGTGCTATGGCCGCCGCGCCTGCCGACTGGAATTCGGTGGCAGCGACCGATGTCACCCTGTTCTATCCGGGCGTATCGCCGGTGGAATGGATCACCAAGGGCACCGAGCACGGCGGCGCACGCGCGCTGAAGAAGGGCGAAACCTGCGCGGGTTGCCACTCCGAGGAAGCCGGTGACATGGGCGCCAAGATGGCCAGCGGCAAGAAGCTCGAGCCCAGCCCGATCGCCGGCAAGGCGCCGTTCATCAATGCCAAGGTCCAGGCCGCCAATGACGGCGAAAACCTCTACCTGCGCTTCACCTGGAAGCAGCCGGCTGCCTCCGGCGCAGCGCCGATGGACGCCGACAATCCGGTGAAGATCGCCTACATGCTCGAAGGCGGCTCCAAGGTGGAGCTGGCCGAGGCAGGCGGTTGCTGGGGTAGCTGCCATGGCGACGCGCGCACCATGCCCGGTGCCGCCGACACCAAGACCAAGTACGTCAAGGACGGTTCGCTGGCCAACGGCGTGTACTACGACCTGAACCAGTGGCGCAGTGGCGAGAACAAGGCCTTCGATGGCTACGTCGCTACCGAGCGGGTGATGGAAGGTGGTCAGGCGCTGGTCGATGCCCAGGGGCAGCTCGACGGGGATACCTGGTCCGTGGTGTTCACCCGCAAGTTCGCTGGTGGCGAAGGCGATGTGACGCTGGCTCCTGGCAATCTCTACAACTTCGGCTTCGCCATCCACGATGACAGTGCCACCGGTCGCTACCACCATGTGTCGCTCGGCTACACGCTGGGTATCGACGCCCAGGGCGATATCACTGCCGCCAAGCAGTAACCAGGCGAGAGGCAACGGGCCGGCATGATGCCGGCCCTGTGCTTTCCGGTAGCCGACCAGCGGCTGGCAACGGCGGGGCGCCAGCGGAACGATTTGATTGCAATCAAGGAAGCGCTACAGCGGCTCATTCATCCTGAGCTTGCCCGCACCGGTTGCGACGCAGCCGTTTGAGGTCCGGAACCCACAAACAATGACCAAGGACAAAAGGTTGCCTAGCACAAGCGGTAAATTTACCGTGCACTTGCTCAGTGCGTTTTGCTGAGCACCCTTTGGGTGGGCGGTAACGTTCACCCCTTTAGCCTTGAGGAATAGTTCTAATGAAGAAAATCCTTATCCCGATGCTCGCCCTTGGTGGCGCGCTGACCCTGCAGCCGGCTCTGGCTCAGGACGGTGAAGCGCTGTTCAAGAGCAAGCCCTGCGCGGCCTGCCACAGCGTCGACACCAAGATGGTTGGCCCGGCTCTGAAAGAAGTCGCCGCCAAGAACGCGGGCGTCGAAGGCGCCGCCGACACCCTGGCCCAGCACATCAAGAATGGCAGCCAAGGCGTTTGGGGTCCGATCCCGATGCCGCCAAACCCAGTCACCGAAGAGGAAGCCAAGACCCTCGCCGAGTGGGTTCTTAGCCTCAAGTAAGTCGCCCCGGAGGACGCCATGACAGTTGCCCGACACGCCGTTTCACGTCTGGGGCTGGCCCTGGCGTCCTTTCTCCTGATTCCTCTTTCCCTGGCCGCAGCACCCGCTGCCGAGCGCCAGGCGAAGCTCGACCATCTCTTACTTCAGGACTGTGGCTCCTGCCATGGCCTGCGCATGACTGGCGGCCTCGGCCCCGCGCTGACCCGCGAGGCGCTCGCTGGCAAACCCCGCGACAGTCTCATTGCTACCGTTACCCACGGCCGCCCCGGCACCGCCATGCCCGGCTGGAATGCGCTGCTCGACGAGCAGGACATCGCCTGGCTGGTCGACCGCCTTCTGGAAGGATATCCCAAGCCATGATTCGTCCTTTTCTGCTGCTGGCTGCGGCCGGCCTGCTTGCGGCCTGCGCGCAGCAACCGCTGCGCGGTACCGGTGACCTGGGCGTGGTGGTGGAGCGCGCCACCGGCAGTCTGCAGATCATCGAGAGCACCAACCAGAGCCAGCTTGCCCGTGTCGAGGGGCTGGGCGATCTGTCCCACGCCTCGGTGGTGTTCTCCCGTGATCAGCGTTACGCCTACGTGTTCGGCCGCGATGGCGGGCTGACCAAGGTCGACCTGCTGCGCCAGCGCATCGATCGCCGGGTGATCCAGGGTGGCAACAGCATCGGCGGCGCGATCAGTCAGGACGGCACGCTGATCGCGGTCGGCAACTACGAGCCGGGCGGGGTCAAGGTGTTCAACGCCAATACCCTGGAGCTGGTGGCCGACATTCCCGCCACGCCGCTGGCCGATGGCAGCCGCAATGCCCGCGTCGTCGGCGTGATCGACGTACCCGGTCGGCGCTTCATCTACAGCCTGTTCGATACCGACGAAACCTGGCTGCTGGATTTCAGCCAAGGCAACGAGCCGCAGATTACCCGTTTCGAGGGCATCGGCCGCCAGCCCTACGATGCCCTGCTGACGCCGGAGGGCCGATACTACATCGCCGGCCTGTTCGGCGAGGATGGCATGGCCAAGATCGACCTCTGGCACCCTGAGCGGGGCGTCGAGCGCATTCTCGACGGCTATGGTCGCGGCCAGCAGAAACTGCCGGTCTACAAGATGCCGCACCTGGAAGGCTGGACCGTCGCCGGCAACCAGACCTTCGTGCCCGCGGTCGGCCAGCACCGGGTGCTGGTGATGGATTCCGAGAAGTGGCAACAGACCGACGCCATCGACGTTGCCGGTCAGCCGATCTTCGTCATGGCACGACCGGACGCGCGGCAGATCTGGGTCAACTTCGCCCACCCCGACAACGGCAAGGTACAGGTCATCGATAGCGAGACCCACGAGATCATCGCCGATCTGGAACCGGGCCCGGCCGTGCTGCACATGGAGTTCACCGCCCGCGGCGACCAGCTCTGGCTGTCGGTGCGCGATGGCGAGGAAATCCAGGTCTGGGATCCCTATACCCTGAAGCTGCTCAAGCGACTGCCGGCGCACAGTCCGAGCGGCATCTTCTTCAGCAGCCGCGCCCACGAGACGGGGTTGTGACATGCATATCGACGCACTCAGCCGCCGCCTGATCGACCGCTACCAGCATGGCATGCCGCTGTGTGCCGAACCCTACCGCGCCATGGCCGAGGAGCTTGGCTGCAGCGAGGACGAGGTGCTCGTCTGTCTGGAACAGCTGCAGGACGGCGGTGGCCTGTCGCGCATCGGCCCGGTGTTCGAACACAGCCGTGCCGGCGCCAGCACCCTGGTCGCACTGGCCGTGCCCGAGGCACGCCTGGAGCAGGTGGCTGCACGCATCAATGCCTTTCCCGAGGTCAATCACAACTACCTGCGCGAGCATCGCTACAACCTCTGGTTCGTGCTGACCGGGCCGGATCGCCCGCATATCGACCGGCTGCTGGCCGAGATCGAAGCCGACACCGGGCTCACCCCGCTCGACCTGCCGATGCTGCACGCCTTTCGTATCGACCTTGGCTTTCCGCTGGGAGACCCGTCATGACCGGTTGCCTCAACGAGCTGCAGGCGATGCAGTTGCGTCGCCTGCTCGAGGGCGGCCTGCCGCTGGCTGCACGCCCGTATCAGCGACTCGCCGAGCAGATCGGCAGCGTCGAGGAGCGCGTGCTGGAGCAGATTCAGCGCTGGCAGGAAGAAGGGCTGTTCCGTCGCGTCGGCCTGGTGCTCAAGCATCGCGCGCTGGGTTTTCGCGCCAACGCCATGCTGGTGATGGACATCCCCGATGCGCAGGTCGACGAAATAGGCCGACGACTCGGCCAGGCGGCGGGGGTCAATCTCTGTTATCAGCGCCCGCGACGTTTGCCGCAGTGGCCCTACAACCTGTTCTGCATGGTCCATGGGCGCGAGCGCGAGCAGGTCTGCCAGCTGATCGAGCGCCTGCTGGCCGACAACGGCCTGAGCGATGTGCCGCACCAGCTGCTGTTCAGCACGCGGGCGTTCAAGCAGTGCGGCGGCCGCTTTGCGCCACCGTTGGTGGAGAGCGCCAATGGATGAGTTCGATCGCCAGTTGATCAATCGGCTGCAACATGGCCTGCCGCTGGTTCGTCACCCCTGGGAAGCGCTCGCCGAGGAGCTTGGCAGCACATCCGAGGCCCTGCGCGAGCGGGTACAGGCCTTGCTCGAGGATGGCACGTTGACCCGTTTCGGGCCGATGTTCGATATCGACCGCCTCGGCGGTGCCTTTACCCTGGCTGCGTTATCCGTACCCGAGGAGCGCTTCGACGAGGTCGCCGCGCACCTCACAGCGATGCCAGAGGTTGCGCACAACTATCGCCGTGAGCACCGCTGGAACATGTGGTTCGTGCTCGGCTGCGAAACCCCGCAGGGCATTGCCGAGAGCATTGCGCGCATCGAGGCCGAAACCGGCCTGGCGGTGCTGAATCTGCCGAAAGAGGAAACCTTCCATGTCGGTTTGCACTTCCCCGTCTGATGAAGGCCTGACCCGCCGCCTGATCGAGCTGACCGAGGCCGGGCTGCCGCTGGTGGCCGATCCCTGGGCCTGGCTTGCCGATGAGCTGGGGATCGATGTCGACGCGACGCTCGAACTGCTGCAGCGCCTGCAGGCCGATGGCGCGATCCGGCGGATTGCGGCGATACCCAACCACTACCGCCTCGGCTATCGGCACAATGGCATGACCGTGTGGGATGTCGACGATGACGAAATCGCACGCCTGGGGGCGCTGATCGGCGCGCAGCCCTTCGTCAGCCATTGCTATCGCCGGCCGCGCCAGGAAGGCTGGCCGTACAACCTGTTCGCCATGGTGCACGGGCGCGACGCCAGTGATATCGAGGCCTATCGCAACCAGATCCGCGCGCTGCTCGGCGGTGCCTGTCGGGCGAACGAGATGCTGGTATCCAGCCGCATCCTGAAGAAGACCGGCCTGCGCCTGGCGGGTCAGCGCCGCGCCTGATCTGTCGTCAGCGGCCACGCCGAGGTGCAGTTGCGCACCGTGGCGTGACCGAAAGAGCCGATTGCAGCAGCGAAAACTGGCGCGTCCAAACCGCCTGAATCGCTACAGGCCTTGCCCCGCAAGGCTTTGCGTCCTCCCTCCCATCTCCTCATAAAGCCCTACTGCCACGTTCGGGTTTTTCTTGATTGCCATCAAGCAGGTTTCGATAGGCGCCTTCTTAAACTGGCCACGCCAAGCCATGAGGAGGCGACCATGTCCGAGACCTTCACCAAGGGTATGGCCAGGAATATCTACTTCGGAGGAAGCGTCTTCTTCTTCCTGGTATTCCTCGGTCTTACTTACCACACAGAGCAGACTTTCCCCGAACGCACGAACGAATCGGAAATGACCGAAGCGGTAGTACGCGGCAAGGCAGTCTGGGAAAACAACAACTGCATCGGCTGCCACAGCCTGCTCGGTGAAGGCGCCTACTTCGCGCCGGAGTTGGGCAACGTGTTCGTCCGTCGTGGTGGTGAAGAGGCCTTCAAGCCCTTCCTGCACGCCTGGATGAAGGCCCAGCCACTCGGCGCCCCCGGTCGTCGTGCGATGCCCCAGTTCAATCTGACCGAACAGCAAGTTGACGATATGGCGGAGTTCCTCAAGTGGACTTCGAAGATCGATACCAACAACTGGCCGCCAAACAGGGAGGGTTGATTGATGGACGTCTTTGTTTCCGATTTCACTGGAGGGGCCACGAGATGAGCATCATCAATCCGCATCTCAAATTCCAATCGCAGGCCGTTGCCAAACCCTACTTCGTGTTTGCACTGATCCTGTTTGTCGGTCAGATCCTCTTCGGTCTGATCATGGGGCTGCAGTACGTCATCGGTGACTTCCTGTTCCCGCTGCTGCCCTTCAACGTGGCACGGATGGTTCACACCAACCTGCTGATCGTCTGGTTGCTGTTCGGCTTCATGGGTGCGGCCTACTACCTCATTCCCGAGGAAGCGGACCGCGAACTGCACAGTCCGAAACTGGCCATCATCCTGTTCTGGGTGTTCGCCGCGGCCGGCGTGCTGACCATTCTCGGTTATCTCTTCGTGCCCTATGCAGGGCTGGCGGAAATGACCAAGAACGAACTGCTGCCGACCATGGGGCGCGAGTTCCTCGAGCAGCCGACGATCACCAAGATAGGCATCGTGGTGGTGGCCCTGGGCTTCCTCTACAACGTCGGCATGACCATGCTCAAGGGTCGCAAGACCGTGGTCAGCACGGTGATGATGACCGGTCTGATCGGCCTCGCGGTGTTCTTCCTGTTCTCCTTCTACAACCCCGAGAACTTGGCACGCGACAAGTACTACTGGTGGTTCGTCGTGCACCTGTGGGTGGAAGGCGTGTGGGAACTGATCATGGGTTCGATGCTGGCCTTCGTCCTGATCAAGATCACCGGCGTGGACCGCGAAGTGGTCGAGAAGTGGCTGTACGTGATCATCGCCATGGCTCTGATCACCGGCATCATCGGTACGGGTCACCACTTCTTCTGGATCGGCGCACCGACCGTGTGGCTGTGGCTGGGCTCGATCTTCTCCGCCCTCGAACCGCTGCCGTTCTTCGCCATGGTGCTGTTCTCGCTGAACATGGTTAACCGTCGCCGCCGCGAGCATCCGAACAAGGCCGCTTCGCTGTGGGCCATCGGCACCACCGTGACTGCCTTCCTCGGTGCCGGCGTGTGGGGCTTCCTGCACACCCTGGCTCCGGTGAACTACTACACCCACGGTTCGCAGCTGACTGCCGCACACGGCCACCTGGCCTTCTACGGTGCCTACGCGATGATCGTGATGACCATGATCAGCTACGCCATGCCGCGTCTGCGTGGCCTGGGCGAAGCACCGGATGCACGCGCTCAGCGCATCGAAGTCTGGGGCTTCTGGCTGATGACCATCTCGATGGTCGCGATCACCCTGTTCCTCACCGCAGCCGGCGTGGTGCAGGTGTGGCTGCAGCGGATCCCTGCCGATGGCGCTGCCATGTCGTTCATGAACACCGCTGACCAGCTGGCCATCTTCTTCTGGCTGCGCCTGATCGCCGGGGTGTTCTTCCTGATCGGCCTGGTCTGCTACCTGTACAGCTTCCGCCAGCGCGGTCGGGTACCGGTCGTAGCAGCAGCTGCCGCCGCGGCCTGAGACGAGTCGCAATGAGGATCGACGGCCCGGCTGGTAACAGCGGGCCGTTTTGCTTTTTCAGTGCCTGCACGGAGTAACCGCCATGGCCTTTACCATCGAAGTGGAAGAGTGGGTCGGTAGTGTCTGGCACCGCTTCATCACCCGTCGCGCCAACCCGGATTTTCCGGAAGCACGGGTCGAGCTTGAGAGCATGCAGCGGCCGCTGTCGCTGCTGTTCCGCGCCATGGGCGGCGCCAGCGGGGTCGGCGTCGAAGCCGCCAGCGCGCGCGATCTGCTGCTCAGGCGCAACCTGCTGCAACAGGTCGCCGGGACTTGCAAGCAACTGCCGGTGGCCTGGTGCGACGCCAGCAACCTGCGGCTGCCGCAGAGCCTGGCAGTCTATCCGGAAGTCTCGCTGAACCAGGATCTCTACCGCTGGCTGGCGCTGCTCGCGGCGCAGGCCGGGCCGATGCGCCACTGGGCGCGTGACAACCAGCGCTGGACCCAGGCAATCCTTGAACAGTTTCCGGCCATGCGCCCGCGCTATCAGCGCCTGGTTGAAGCTCATCTGCAGCTGCGCCCGGACCCGAGCCAGCTGCCCAAGGCCGAGGCCGCGCTGGAAGCGGCGCTGTGCCAGGCCCTGCGCGAGCCGGGTAGCGTCAGCCAGTTTCCACGCAGCGAGCGCGCGCCCTGGCCGCTGCCGCTGTGGCTGTATCCGGCCGACAATCTTGGTGAACCCCAGGCCGCCCAGCGCGCCGAAGAGGGCGAGGGCAATTTGGAAACCCCGCCCGGCGGCGAATCGCGCCAGCGCAAGCGCGCCCGGCGGGTGGACGAGAGCTCCAGCAAGGGCGGTCTGCTGCTGTTCCGGCTGGAGAACCTGTTCAGCTGGTCCGAGCACATCGAACTGGATCGCTGCGGCGACGACACCGAAGACCTCGACGCAGCACGTGTCGCCGAGGATCTCGACGAGCTGGCGCTGTCCCGTCAGCGCATGCGCCAGGGCGGCGGGCTCAAGCTCGATCTGGACCTGCCGGCCGCGGATTTCGACGATGTGCCGCTGGGCGAAGGCATCAAGCTGCCCGAGTGGGACTATCGCAAGCAGTGCCTGCAGAAGGATTTCGTCAACCTGCAGCTGATGCTGCCCCGCGGCGCCGAGGCCAAGCCGTTGCCGCTGCACCTGTCGCCGCTGGCGCGGCGTTTGCGTCGGCAGTTCGAGCACCTGCGCAACGACCGCCAGTGGCTGCGCCAGCAACCCCAGGGTTCCGAACTGGACATGCAGGCCTGGCTGGACTTCCACGTCGAGCGGCAGAACGGCCAGTGCGCCGAGCGCGGCCTGTTCATGGAGCAGCGGCAGAATCGCCGCGACCTGGCCTGCCTGCTGCTGGCCGACCTGTCCATGTCCACCGACGCGCACCTGGACAACGAGCACCGGGTGATCGATGTGGTCATCGACAGCCTGCTGCTGTTCGGTGAAGCGCTGTCGGCGGTCGGCGACCCGTTCGCGCTATACGGATTCTCTTCGCTACGTCGCCAGCAGGTGCGCATGCAGGAGCTGAAGAGCTTCCGTCAGCCCTATGGCGACGAAACCCGCGGTCGTATCCAGGCACTCAAGCCTGGCTATTACACCCGCATGGGCGCCGCGATCCGCCAGGCCACCGAGCTGCTCGGCAACTGCAAACAGCGGCGCAAGCTGTTGCTGCTGGTGACCGATGGCAAGCCGAATGACCTGGATCTCTACGAAGGCCGTTACGGCGTCGAAGACACCCGCCAGGCAGTGATGGAAGCACGCAAGCAGGGTCTGCTGCCGTTCTGCATCACCATCGACCGTGAGGCTGGCGACTACCTGCCGTACATGTTCGGCGCCAATGGCTACACGCTGATCAAGGAACCGCAGCAACTGCCGTTCCGCCTGCCGCAGCTGTACAAGCAGCTGACCCAGTCGTAAGCGCAAGGTGACTGGCACGCGACGGTATCGCAGGGTGGATGTCGCTTTCAGCAGCCACCGTGCATACCGCGCGGTGGGTGGCCACCCCGTGGATCGGTAAGACGCGATCCACCCTACGACCGACGGGATTCGGTGAGTAGGCGGGTGGGGTGGCATGTAGGGTGGGTGTCGCTTTTCACATACACCGTGCACACCGTTCGGTGGGTCTGTGGATCGGTGAGCCGCGATCCACCCTACGACCGACGAGGGTTCGTCGGGCAGGTGGGTGGCGTGTAGGGTGGATGTCGCTTTTCACATCCACCGTGCATATCGATCGGTGGTTCGATGGATCGGTGGATCGGTGGATCGGTGGATCGGTGAAGCGTGATCCACCCTACGGCTATGCCTTGTCGGGAAGGCCATCAGAACAGATAGCGCGGCAACCAGACGATCATCACCGCGCAGAAGATGCTCAGACCGATGCAGAACCACAGGAAGCGCCGTTGCCGGCGCTCCGGTGCACTGTCGGCGTGTTCCGGCAGCGGCATGCCGCAGTTGCTGCATTCGGCTTCGTTCGGCGGGTTGTCCTGTTGGCAGTACAGGCATCTGGGCATGGCGGTTTCCTCTTGGTCGGTAGAGCCTGACACGGTGGGAAAACCGCGGGCTTTGACGACAATCAACTCACTCGAACTGCTCGAGCCGCTGGCGATCGAGGATGGCGATCTGCCGACCTTCCTGGGTAATGATGCCCTCGTCGATCAGCCGGCGGATGATCCGTGAAAAAGTTTCCGGCTGGATCGACAGGTGCCCGGCGACCAGCTGCTTGGCCATCGGCAGTTCGAAGCTGTTGCCTTCATCTTTCGCGCGCGCCAGTTGCGTCAGTAGATAGCGCACCACGCGGTGCGTGGCGTTTTTCAGCGACAGCGTCTCGATCTCGTTGATGCGCTGGTGCAAACGCACGCAGAGCTTGCCGAGCAGGGCGAAGGTCAGGCGCTGGTTGGCTTCCAGCAGACGCATGTAGGCCGCGTTGGAGAAGCGATAGACCTGGGACGGGCAAACCGCCTGGGCCGAGGCCACGTAGTTGGGGGTATCCATCAGCATCATGGCTTCGGCGAAGGTCTGGCGGTTGCCGATGACCTCGAAGACCTTCTCCTGACCGTCCGGTGTCAGGCGGTAGACCTTCACCGCGCCGGAGATGACGAAGTAGAAGTGGTGTGCCGGCTCGCCCTGATGGAACAGGTTGTCGCCCTTGTCGAGATTGAGCAGCTGGCTGGCATTGAGCAGCTCTTCCATCTGCTCTTCGTTCAGCGGTTCGAACAGGTGGTGACTGCGGAGGATCTGGTGGTGTACGCGGTGAAGCACCATGCAAGGCGTCCTGTTTCAATTGAACAATGACAACAAACGTCGGCCTTCAGCCTAGCGCATGTGGTGAGGATGGCGCAGGCCAGACCTTGATGATCGTCAAGGTCGGACCGATAAGGGGTGGTAGCTGTTCACAAGATCAATGCAAATGGGCGACGAAGCCCGCACGCCATACCGGCTCGGCGAAGATCCGTGGATAGCGTTCGAGTGCGTCGAAGATCCGTTGCAGGCCTTGCTCGCGCTGCTCGGTTTCCGACAGGGCTTCGGCGCCCTTGAGCAGGTCGATCAGCAGGCCGTGCAATGCCGCATCAGCCGCTTCCGGCAGCTGGCAGTTGGCGATCAGGTAGCTGGTGGCCGCCTCGATATCGCGCTGCAACGCCGCGGCTGACTCGTCGCTGAGTGGCTGCCGTGGATCGCTCGGCGTGCTGCGTTGCGCGGCCTCGTGAATCCGCGTCATGCCTTCGCGCAAGGCTTCGTCGGTGGCCCAGCGCTCGGCCGGCGTGGATTGATTCGCAGCGGCCGGGGCATGGTGGCTGTGGTCGTGGCCAGTCGCCGCGTGGGCCGTGCTGACAACCATGCTCAGTGCGAAATTGCTGGCCAGGGCAACGACGGAGGCCATTGCCACACCCCAGGCGATCGGTTGCAGATACTGCTTCATGGACGGACCTCCTCGGCGCTTTCGGTGGCCTGCACGGTGGGTATTCGCGCAGGCGCCTCGGCATTGCGGAACAGTACGTTGTTCTCCAGATGGATGTGTTGCATCAGATCGCTGCGCATTTCCTCCAGTCCGCGATACAGGGCGCGCCAGGTATTGCAGGCATTGGCCGGCGGGGTAATGTCATTGGTCAGCGCCGCCAGCCGCTCCAGCGCGTTGCCATGCTCCTGATGCTCATAGCGCATGACCGATATCGGCCCCTGCGCCTGCGGGAAGCCCATGCCGCGCTGCAGCATCGGGAAGAGGATCTGCTCCTCCTTGAGCATGTGACTCTCCAGCTCCTGCTGCATGTTCCACAGGTGCTCGGCCAGGCCGTTGGGGCACTCCGGGCGGCTGCCATGCACCTGCTCGACCCGGCTGGCCAGACGAATCAGCTCGGGGAACTGGTCGCGATGGCGCTCGTGAAAACGCGCCAGGATGTACTCAATCAGCTGGCCGGCCGGCACGGTACGCCAGTCCTGTTCCTCGGCGTTCGGCTCGAGCGCAAGCAGCGCAGCGGCGATGGTTTCCGGATCGACGCCGATCCGCTGTGCAGCTTCGCGCAGCGGTAGGTCTCCGCCGCAGCAGAAGTCCAGGCGATATTGACGAAATACCCGTGTTGCACCCGCCACGGAGCATGCGAGGTTGCCGAGAGTCTGGTCGATAAGTGCGGTAGTCATGCGCAACAGTCCTGGTGAATGTATCGGGACCATCGCAACAGACGTGCCAAGCGGGGAGCGGCGCAAACTGCCGACTTCGGCAGGTTGGTGGTGAAAAACACCCGAAGCGGTTATGGTGAGGAAAACCCGGAGGGTAACTGGAACCATGATGCTGGCTGACGCACTGCTTGCCGACCTGACCACCGAACTGCCCAACGCCGTGCGTCTGCAGCGGCTGGTGCACACCCTGCAACAACGCTTCCGCTGCGGTGCGGTGGTGCTGCTGCGGCTCGACGAGGACAGCCTGCGGCCGTTGGCGGCGGTGGGGTTGGTGCAAGAAGCGCTCGGCCGGCGTTTCGTCATTGCCCAGCACCCGCGGCTGGCGGCGATTCTCTCGCAGCGCGAGCCGACCTGGTTCGAGCCGGACAGCCGCCTGCCGGACCCTTACGACGGCCTGCTCGATGCGCATATCGGCGAACCGCTGCCAGTGCACGATTGCATGGGTGTCAGCCTCTACGTCGAGGGCAAGCTGTGGGGCGCGCTGACCCTGGATGCGCTGCACGCCGGCACCTTCGATGACGATGCCCGACGCGACCTGCAGCGTTACACCCTGGTGATCGAGGCCGCCGTTCGCGTGACCCGTCTGGAGCACGAGAACCGCGGCTTGCGCCTGGCGCGCAGCGATGTGATGGAAACCACGCTTGATCACGGTGATGGCGAAATCCTCGGTCAGAGCGATGTCATCCGCGAGCTGCTGCGTGAATTGCAGGTGGTCGCCGACTCGGAGCTGCCGGTGTTGCTGCTCGGCGAGACCGGTGTCGGCAAGGAGCTTTTCGCACGCTGGCTGCATCGGCATTCGCGGCGGCGCAACAAGCCGCTGGTGCACGTAAACTGCGCGGCACTGCCGGAGTCCCTGGCTGAAAGCGAACTGTTCGGCCACGTCAAAGGTGCGTTCTCTGGTGCCACCACTGATCGTCCCGGTCGTTTCGATGCCGCCAATGGCGGCACGCTGCTGCTCGATGAGGTCGGCGAGCTGCCGTTGACGGTGCAGGCCAAGCTGCTGCGTACGCTGCAGAACGGTGAAATCCAGCGCCTTGGCGCGGACAAGCCGCGTCAAGTCGATGTCCGCATCATCGCCGCGACCAACCGCAACCTGCGCGAAAGCGTGCGCGACGGCCATTTCCGGGCCGATCTCTATCATCGGCTGTCGGTTTATCCGGCACCAATTCCACCCTTGCGTGAGCGAGGCAACGATGTGCTGATCCTTGCCGGGCACTTCCTCGAGCTCAACCGCGCGCGTCTGGGCCTGCGCAGCATGCGCCTGTCGCCGGCCGCCGAGCGTGCGTTGCTCGGTTATTCCTGGCCAGGCAACGTGCGTGAACTGGAGCACGTGGTCAGTCGCGCGGCGTTGCGCCTGCTCAGTCGCGGCGCGTCGCGCAGTGAAATCCTCACGCTGGAGCCTGACCTGCTGGACCTGGACAGTCATGCCGTCGGCGTGACGGCTTCACAGGTGGTCGAGGAACCAGTGATTGCCGACGAGGTGCTGCCGCTGCGCCACACTGTGGATGCCGCCCAGCGTCAGGCCATTGTCCGTGCGCTGGAGGCCAGCGGCGAGAACTGGGCGCAGGCTGCACGTCTGCTGGATGTCGACCCTAGCAACCTGCACAAACTGGCACGACGACTGAAGCTCAAGTAGCGCCCGTCGGCCCGCGAGAGTCGCGAAGGCCGCACCATGGTCTAACCTCACATCACCACTTGAGGAGAGCCTAATGGCCCTGGACCAGAACCAATTCGAAGCGCTGCTCAGCGAGGCGCAGACCTTTGCCGAGCGGGCTGTCAGCGAAAACAATCCGCTGCACTACCGTGACGCCTTCGCCGCGAGCCTCAAGGCCATTCGCTTGCTGGGCGAGGAGTCTGGTGCGTGGCGGCAGATGGTTGCTCGCGCCACCGAGGAGTTCGAGGGCGACGAAGGCATCTGAGCCAGCAACGGCGCTGCCGGCGCATGTCCCGCTGCTGCGTTTCGTCGCAGTCGCGACGTCCGACCAATCTTGACCCCTATCAATGCTGGCCACTGGTCAGCTGCCTAGACTGCCGGCTGTTTTCCGTTCAGCCGAACGACCGCCACGCCATCGGTGCGTGGCGCGCATGTACCCGAATGTCTAGGAGTTGTCATGCACCTGGTCTGCCCGGCAGGAAGCCTGCCCGCGCTCAAGGCCGCCGTCCAGCAGGGCGCCGATGCCATCTATGTCGGATTTCGCGACGACACCAATGCCCGCCATTTCGCCGGTCTAAACCTGGATGAAAAGCAGCTCGACAAGGGGCTGCAGCTGATTCGCGAGAAGGGCCGACAGCTGTATATCGCCGTCAATACTTACGCCGAGCCGGAGGGCTGGAACCGCTGGCAGCGTGCCGTCGATCAGGCCGCCGACATGGGCGTCGATGCGCTGATCGCGGCCGACCCCGGCGTGCTCGGCTATGCCAGCAAGCGCCACCCCAAACTCAATCTGCATCTGTCGGTACAAGGCTCGGCAACCAATGCCGCCGCGCTGGGTTTCTATCAGGAGCGTTACGGCATCAGCCGCGCGGTGCTGCCGCGGGTGCTCTCGCTCAAGCAGGTCAAGCAGGTCGCGGCAAGCAGCCCGGTGCCGATCGAAGTGTTTGCCTTTGGCAGCCTGTGCATCATGGCCGAAGGTCGTTGCCACCTGTCTTCCTATCTCACCGGCGAATCACCCAACCTCTGCGGCGTCTGTTCGCCGGCCAAGGCGGTGCGCTGGAGCGAGGAGCCGGAAGGACTCACTTCACGCCTGAACAACGTACTGATCGACCGCTACGCCGAAGGCGAGTCGGCCGGTTATCCGACACTGTGCAAAGGTCGCTTCATGGTCAATGGCCAGCGTTTCCATGCGCTGGAGGAGCCGACCAGCCTGAACACTCTGGATCTGATTCCGGAGCTTTCCGCCATCGGCGTCACCGCGATGAAGATCGAGGGCCGCCAGCGCAGCCCCGCCTATGTCGAGCAGGTCACCCGCGTCTGGCGCGCCGCGCTGGACAGCTACCTCAAGGCACCGCAGCGCTATGCGGTCGAACCCGGTTGGCGGCAGGTGCTGGATGGCCTTTCCGAAGGCTCGCAAACCACTCTGGGTGCCTACCACCGGGCCTGGCAATGAACGAGGAGCCACGCATGAAACTCTCTCTCGGCCCGGTGCTGTTCTACTGGGATCGCCAGCAGACGCTGGATTTCTACGCGAACATGGCGGAGCAGCCGCTGGATGTCATCTACCTCGGTGAAACGGTGTGCTCCAAGCGCCGCGCGCTGATGCTCGACGACTGGCTGGGCCTGGCCCGTGATCTGGCGGAAGCCTCGTCGGCACAACTGGTGCTGTCCGGCCTGACGCTGGTCGAGGCGGCTTCTGAGCTGTCCAGCCTGCGCCGTCTGTGCGACAACGGCGAACTGCTGGTGGAAGCCAACGACATGGGCGCGGTGCAGCTGATGTCCGAGCGCAAGCTGCCCTTCGTCGGTGGCCCGGCGCTCAACCTCTACAACGGCCATGCCTTGGCCGAACTGGTGGCCAGTGGCATGAGCCGCTGGGTGCCGCCGGTGGAAGCCTCCGGCAAGTTGATCAAGAGTGCCCGGGCGCAGCTGATGGAGCTCGACGTTCCACTGCCGGAGATCGAAATCTTCGCCTACGGCCATCTGCCGCTGGCCTATTCGGCGCGCTGCTTCACCGCCCGTGCCGAGAATCGGCCCAAGGATGATTGCCAGTTCTGCTGCCAGAACTACCCCGAGGGCATTCCGCTGCTGAGCCAGGAGGGCGAGGCGCTGTTCACCATCAACGGTATCCAGACCATGTCCGCGGCGGTCAGCAACCTGCTGGCCGACTATGCGGGGCTGGTCGACAGTGGTGCCGACCTGCTGCGTCTGAGCCCGCGTGCCGCCGGCATGGAAGATGTAATCGCTGCCTTCGATGCGGTGCGCAAAGGCGCACTGCCGCCGCTGGCGGTGGATGGCTGCAATGGTTATTGGCATGGCCAGCCGGGCATGCTGCGTGCCGAGGAGGCCGGATTATGCTGAACCCACGAGCTCATCTGGTGAATCTTGGCGGGCGGTTATTGCCGCTGGCGGCCAAGACGCCGTTCCTGTTGCAGCGCCTGGCGCTGGAGCGCAGCCTGAATCAGGTTTTCGCCGAAGCGCTGAGCGACGGTGCCTTCGATGTACTCGATGGCCACTGGATGAAGCTCGAGGTTGCTGACCTCGGTCTCGCCTGGTGCCTGACCTGTGAGCGCGAGCAGCTGCGCATCGCCGCGCAGGCGCCAGTGGAGGTGACCATCCGCGGCAACTGGCGGGAGTTCCTCCTGCTGGCCAGCCGTCAGGAGGACCCGGACACGCTGTTCTTCCGCCGCCGGCTGGTCATCGAGGGCGACACCGAGCTGGGTCTGGCGATCAAGAACCTGATCGACAGCCTGGACCCCGATACCTTGCCGGGCTGGCTGTGGAAGCTGTTGCAGGGGGCCGGTGAGGAAGTCGCTGCAGCCGGTCGGGCGCAAGCAGCAGGCGCCTGACACAGCGGTTTGCTGGCGCCGAGTAAAGCTGCTGCTTTTCTTCTTTGGTCGAACCACGCGCTGCGCCTCAGGGCGGGGCGCTGGGGTTGGATTCCATGTAGATGCATGGAGGTCGGTGGCGAGCGCTGCGTCCCGTCACATTGGGCTAAGCGCATCGCGCTGCCGTTGGTTCCAGCTATGTCAACCGACGTGCATCTGCATGCGGTCGCTGGCAATGATGTCCTTCATGTCCTCGAACAGCGCGGTGATCTCTTCCTCGCTGCAGTCTTCCCGATAGCGTTTGCGCAGCCCGTAGCTGCTGAGAGTGATGTGCACGTCCGGAATGACGCCATGCTGTGCCAGACAGGCGCGAGCGCAGTGCATCGGGCAGCCGTCGATAGCCAGGATCGGCCGGCCGGAATTGGCCTTCTTCACCAGTGCAGCGACGCGACCGCCTACCCCGGCGATGCACGACATTTCCGCCAGTCCGGCACGGTCGAGGCGCACCGCCAGGGTGTTGGCCAGTTGAGCGACATTCGAACAACCGGAGCAGGAATAGACCAAGGGCAGGGGCGTGGTGGGGATCATCGCGTTCTCCTGGCAGTGGTGTGATGCGGGCTGTTGAGGGCGCGCGGGTAGCCGACTTCGACAGCCATCAAGAATGACGAACAGCTGTACCGCAGCTCACTCGTCATAGGCGGCGAGCTTGCGGTTATCGAGAATCTCGATGCGCCGGCGCTGGACGGAAATGGTTCCGGCATCGATCAGCCGATGCAGGATGCGCGAGAAGGTTTCCGGCTGGATACCGAGCTTCGATGCGATCAGCCGTTTGGGCACGTCGAGCATCACCACGCCACTGTCATCCTGCTGCGATTGCGCGAGAAAGCGCACCACGCGATGGCTGGCATTGGCCAGGGTCAGCGTGTCGATCTCGGTCATGCGCTGGTGCAGGCGGATGCTCAGGGTGGCGAGAATGTCCAGGCAGATGTCCGGGTGCT